>JAFSVK010000019.1 GCA_017444985.1 Bacillota bacterium | reverse complement strand
TTGGCTCAACAAATTATTATTTGTAGGTGTACATTATTTTTATGCCTTTGGCAAAAGAACCTCTCAGTCGGCTAATGCCGACAGCTCCCCTTTCAAGGGAGCCTAACGGTTGTTAGCTTTCTTTTTTTGAATAAACACCGCATCCATACATTAACATTCCTTGTAGTTTTCGACAATGTATGAAAAGCAAACTTCCTTGCAACCACCACAACTGCGACCAAGCCTCGCCTGAAAGGAGAGGTGGCAGCTTTAGCTGACGGAGAGGTTTCGCCACAAAGATAAATTTGTTTTAACAAAACCAATGCCGGAAAAATCAATTTTTTCGCGTGAGCTAAAATTTGATTTGGGTCGATAAATTTGGCTCACTAAATTATTGTTTGTGGGTGTGCGCTACCTTTGTGGTTTTGAAGGGTACGAATGGGGTCTGTGGGCATAGGTGTCGGTTGTGCCATCGTCAGCCCTTTGGGCTTCCTTCCCCTCCCGGGGTGGGCACCTCTCCTGTGCAACTCTCGTCGCACTTCCTCCCCTTTCAGGGGAGGCTTTTCCGTTGCTTCCGGTTTTGTTTTGATTTCTTACTTTGTTGTTATTTCAAAATATGTCGCCATAACTTCCTATGTCGCCACATCGACACCCAAGCCTCGCCTACCGTGTGGGGGCTTTTTTCTGCAATTGTAACACCGCATCCATACTGTAACATTACTTGTAGTTTCTGACAATGTATGAATAATAAATTCTTTTGCAAAAACAACAACTGCGACAAAGCCACACCTGAACAAACGTAGCTGAGGGGTAGGTTCGTGCCTATAAACAACTTGTATGGGTGGATTTTAGTAATACCTGTTGTCAGAATAAGCACACCTACTTTAAAAATATATTAAAATCACCCTAAAACCACCCTTTAAAACTATAATTATCCACAAAAGGGAAAATTGCGTTGTGGGATTTTAACAAATTTTAATTTCAAATTTGTTCATATTTGTTAACACTTAATTCACATACTTTGCTATAATACTGATTGTGAAAAACCCCTAAATATTTTCACATACAGTTCATCATCCCTCAAAACGTTGAACTGTAGCCCCATAAAAATACCTTCTCTTTAGAAAAAGCGACCGCTCTGCGGTCGCTTTTTCGTTTAAAAACATATAGGTTCAAGACCTTTATCAAAGAAACTTACAGCGGTGTTTTTAAAATATGCCAAAGTTTCGGGAGGTATAAGCCCGGGGATGGCGATAGCCGCAAGTATGGTTCTTGAACAAGTTACCGCAAGTATTTGTTCCTCAGCTTTGTTTAAAAGCTTTTCATCTTCGGTGTCAAGATAGGCACTTAGGTAGGTGTTCCATATAGTCTCTATTTCTTCTAATGTAAAACCTCTTGTAAGCTCTCTTGCTTGTCTTCGTTCTTCGCTCATACCAAGGCTCATTTTAAAGCCCGAGTACATACTTACCATATCAAATATAGGGTGTCCCTTGCCTGCGGTGGAAAGGTCTATAAACATATACTCCCCGTCTTTGTACATAACATTGCCTATATGGGCATCTCCGTGTATAAAGGTGTTTGCATCTGGGATATTTTTTATTACTCCCTTTATCTTTTCCGTTTCCTCTTCGGTACAGACTGTTCCCGTAAGGTGGTTTAGGAAGCTAAGGGTACCGCTTTTGGTATCATCAAACCTGTCATCTACTTCTATGCTGTGCATTTCTTTCATTTTACGGGCATAGTTTGCAACATACTCCTTAAGGTGAGCCTTGTCTTTTCGTATTATGTTTAAAAGGTCATCCGCATCCAAAAGTTCATATACTACACCGTAGCACTCGCCTACCCGTACAGTATCAAAGGATATGGCGGTGGGGACACCGAAAATGAGGGCATTTTTAGCTTTTATACCCTCGTTTTCAATAATGTGGGGTTGAACATTTTCATTAAAGACTTTTACGATAGTCTCCCTATCCAGACGATATACTATTCCCGTAGCACCCTTGCCTATTATATCTGCATTTTTCAGATCTATGGTCTTAAGGGCTTTTTTAACATTTAAAAGGGAAGTAAAGCCTGTTACCTCAAAAATGTCGTATACGTCCTTTGAAACGTTTATAACACTTACCTCGTCGCCTACAGCCTTTTTAAGCTTAAGCAGTACTCGAAGCCCCGCACTTGAAATGTATTCAAGCTCGGCTGCATCAAGGCAGATATTATCGCTCTCCGCCTGAGGAAGGAGAGTATCTTCAAATTGCTTTGCGTTGTTGGAGTCTATTTTTCCACCTATTTTTATGGTTTTGCTCAATATCATTGCCCCTTTCAAAAAGTTTGTTCGGGGAGTATTTCCCGCATTTTTTGCATAGTTTTTTCACTGACGATTATTTTTCCTTTAAGGCTTAAAAGCCAAGCAAGAAATTGCCTTGTAAGGGGTACTGTAAGGCAAACCTTGGAATAGCCTTCTTTTTCAAAATAGGGTATGGGAGTTATACTTTCATTTCCGAACCTGTCGTATATGGCGTTACTGAGGCTGTCTTCAAATATTACCTCCACTTTTTCGGGAGTACCCGAAAACATTTGAACGTGTGTTTCCAAATAGTCGGGCTTTATTTCCTCTTTTACTTTTTCAAGACCTGTTCTTGCGTTATCGCTTACGGTAACATTGACAATTTTGTCGGTTCTGTAGGTTTTAAGTATATCATCCTTATCGGTGTAGCAAATTATATAGTGTCTGCCTTCATTCCATATAGATGCCCAAGGGCTTACTTCAACTTTTTCGCCGTTTCTTTTCACTACTAATTCCCCTTTTGGGGTATAGGTGCAATATTGGAAGGATATTTTTTTGTTTTCGTCTATGGCTTTGTAGATCTTTTCTATAGTTTTTATAAAATCTCCGCTTTGCTTAACTCTCTCAAGCTTTATAGTGGCTTTATAGCGGGCAAGAGCCTTCTTTTTCTCTTCGGGAAGAAGGTTTTCCAAGCTGTTTAAAAGTTGGCTTTTATCCTTGCTTTTAAGTGTGGGTATAGTTTGAGAGCAGGTGAGCATATCCGATAGCACTCTTACAAACAAAGGGGAAATACTTCTGAAAGCATCGGGTATTGCATAGTAGCCTTTTTTTAAGCAAAAGGGGTGTTCTTTGTCGCTGATGTAGCCGTTTTCTTCATAGAAACTTTCAAGGGCATGGATATCGGTGGCTATACTTTTCCTTTCCGCTGTAATGCCGTAGTTTCTTTCAAGTATATCGATTATTTCGTTTGTTTTTAAACCTTTGGTGTCATCTGTTCTGTCCAAAAGTATTTTGTTGACATACATTATCTTAAGTTTTTGATTTGCACTTCTTGCCATATTATTTCACCGAATTGACAGTACCTACAAATACGGGAATATTGGTCTTGTTATCCACAATAGCGTAGAAGAAGGGTCTGTCAAGATAAATATATACTTCGTTTCTGTACTCCGGGGCTATAGCGGAGGTCTCCATAGTTATAGCCGTTGCGGCGGCAGCCTTTGTGCCTTTTCTGTCTACCTCTATGTGAGTTTTATGTATTACGGAGGATATTTCTACGCTTTGAGAGTTTTCCGTAACAAGGCTTGTAAAATCTCCGCCGTTGAAGGCACTTGTCATACCCAAGGCTTGAAGGGTATCGCTCATTTCCGTATCAAAATCGTATTTATACTCGGGTATTTTTACATACACATCGGGATCGTAGTCAAGCTTTGAAAGGGCATCTATAAAGTCGCTACCCTTTATGCTTAAGGCGTACTCGTCCGCGCCCATATTTTCGGGAGGGAGTATAGCCACATAGGAAAATTCTCCGCCTTTGTAGCTTTTCTTAAAACCTACACCGCCGTTCAGCTTAAAACAGCCGTTTTCGGTGCTGTAAAGCATGGGAGTTTCTTCCTTTTCTCCCTTAACATTTGTAAACTCGCCGTCTTCTTTAATATCGTCCTCGCTGTATTCCACAGCCCACTCACCTTCAAAGGAAAGGGCGTTTATAAGGCACATAACTTGGTTTCCGTTAAATTCTTTTATTATTTTTTTGATCATACCGTTGGTGTTTTCACTTACCCAACCGTTTACCTTCTCTACGGTAGAGGCATCAAAGGGTTCCGTGAATACACCTGCACTGTAATATTTTTGTGCTACCTCCACAAATCTCGGTGCAAATTCCGCTCTGCCGTCGTTTCTTGCCCAAAGGGAATTGGCAAAGTGGAAGTGGGCATCTTTACTTTGTGACATTCTTGTGTTCAGGCTGTAGAGAAGGTCGTTAAGCTTATTTCTGTTAAGACCGCCGGCTATAACATCCTCTATTTCCTTTAATGTCTGACCCTCGGCACCGTTTGAGAGCATACCGAAGGCAGAGGCTACGGAGTCGGGGGAGATAAGTACATTTTCGCCTTTTCTTTCTTCTATGGTCTTATTCAGTATGATAAATTGAGCGTTTGTAAGAGCCTTTGCATCCTCCACGCTTATCTCTCCTTCCGATATCTCTATAGGCTCATCTTCTTGTTTTTTGTTTATGGATACCGTCTTTGTTTCGGGATCCCATTTTACGATATAGTCGGAGGCTTCGCTTATCCCTCTTAAGTGAAGGTACATTCTCTCATCTATTATACGGGAGGGTACATCAAGGTCTATTTGTTCGCCGTTTAATGTAAAAAAGCTTTCATTTGGTCTGGCGGTAATGGTATTTTCGCTGTTTTTAAGAGTAGCTGTTTTGGTTTCCGCATCCCAAGAGACTTCATAGCCCATAGCCTCAAACACACCTCTTAAAGGCACAAGTGTCCTGTCTTGTTCTATAACGGCATTTGCCCCGTCTATTGCCGCTCCGTTAAGTTTTACGGCTACCTCCCCGTAAACGGCACTTGTAAGTAACATTGTAAGGGATAAAAGTGTTAATAGCTTTCTTTTCATATATACTCCTCCTTATATTTTAAAATACAAATTTTCCTGAAATTATTATACCAAAAATACAATAAAATTTCAATAAAAGGGTATCTTCCAAAACTGTATATTTATAAATTGAGGGAGAAAAAAGCCGAATTTGCACTGATTTTGGAGTAAAACCGTCAAAAAGCGGATTGTTTATGTTTTGTTTTTATGTTATAATCATTTATGTAAAAATTTTACCTAAAGAGGAGGTATTTTGTATGAAAAAAATTATTATCTTTATGTCGTTGGGTGTAATGATTTGCGGGTTTATGGCAGGCTGTTCAAATAAGGCTCCCGTGGAGAACCAAGGCAGTGAGCCTGTATCTCAGGCATCGGCAGTGGGAGAGGTTGACAGTACTATGGCTATACACGCAGGCTCTTACAAGGGGCTTTACACAAAGTTTGTGGGAGACGATGAATCATCAAAGGATGAGTCGGAACCCTTCTCCCTGGAACTTAAGGAGGACGGTACCGGCATACATAATCGCAATGACTTAGAACTTAACATTACCTGGTCTATGGATGGGGACAACTTTAAAATGACCGAAACTATGGGAAATATATCTATAGATTACACAGGTTCCTTTACGGAAACGGGGCTTGAAATATACAACGGAGATCCTACAGACGATTTGAGCTGTGAGTATGTTTACGAAAAAGGCTGAAGAGCAAAAGAAAACCGACCTTGCGGTCGGTTTTCCTTTGCTCTTTTATTATTCAAGAGTAAGAGTTGTATTGTTAAATGTTACATCACAAGTTCTGGATACGAATACACCTACATAGTCGGTGTCTGCTGTAACGCTGTCGAAGTCGATGCCTTCTACAACTACGGGAGCTTCGCTGCCGTATGTTGCTGTTACAACACCGTCTTTTCTTGTGAGCTTAAGCTCTACTTCTGTGCCTGCAGGATACTCGTTGGCTGTGTTTGTACCATCGGTTATTCTTATGTTGTTCTGTGTAAGGTTCTTGTCGCCGTTTGCAGCTAAAGGTCTTGACCATACGGAAACCATGTTAGCACCACTGTTCTGGCTTGTGTTACCTACTGCAACATAGGGAGCATTGGTCTTGTACTGGTAATCGGAGAACATATTGTCTCTTACCATAACGCCGAATGCTGTCTGGTTTACGGAAGCATCATATTCATTTATATGAGCTGTAGTTGTTATTGTGAAGTTCTGACCCTTAGGTATTTCCTGGAAGTACATTACGATACCGTCTTCGGAGGAAGCTATCTTACCCTTGTTGTTCTTGGAAAGAAGTCTGACGGATGCGGAGCTACCGTTCTCTGCTATATCGAAGTTGTCATGGCTGTCTTCTGTGAATACGCCTACACTTGAGCCGAATACGGAACCTGCCCAAGGTGAGGAAACTTTCCATATAGATGAAGGAATGTATATGCTCTCATCGAAAGCTTCCCAATCGGGGTTCTTAACTTTGCTTAAATCAAATACGGGAGCGGAGATATTGCTCTTTACATAAGGTGTTAAACCGTTGTTAAGGGCAAGTATATCTTTTGCCATATTGTAAGCTACTACGGATGCACCATAGGAGTTAAGGTGTGTGTTATCTGTGGATCCGTCCTGTGTAGCTGCGTGAAGCTGTGCATATCCCGTAGGATCTGCATAGGTACCGCCGGGCTGTGTACCTGCACCAAGGCTTGTCCAAAGATCTCTTGTGGTGTTAAGGTTATCTATAAGGTCGATATTAAGCTCTGTAGCAAGATCTCTTATGCACTGTGCATAGTCGCCTGCTGCGGGAATGTGTACATCATTGTTGGAAAGAGCAGAACCTGCATTTCTTCTGATGATAGGTGTACAAAGTATAGGTGTTGCACCTGCATCCTGAGCTACCTTTATGTACTTTGTGTAAAGGGAGTTCTTGAAAGATCCCTCTGTGTTGATATCGCCGTTAGGATCTGTAAATCTGTAACGGTCGGTCTTTTCGTCGTTGTGACCCCAAGCTATGATAAGGAAGTCGCCCTCGCCTATCTCACTTACAAGGCGTGAATAGTTCTCTTTTGCTGCGGTATCTTCGATACCGTTTTCGTTTATACCTGTTGCAAAGCTCTTGGAACTTCTACCGGAAAGAGCAAGGTTAACTACATTAGCCTCATCTACAAAGTATTCGCTTAAAGCATCGCCAAAGCCTACTCTCTTGAACCAGTACTTAGCATCCTCTGTTTCTGCATAGTGGCAAGCTGTTGAGTCACCGACTACAAATACATCCACAGCATCGGGTGCGGGTACTTCTACGGGCATAAGATATTGTCCGTTGTTTGCTTTTTGAAGAATGTGAGCAGCATCTGCGGAAGTGTAAGTATCATCAACATTTACATCCATAACGCTTGTATCAACTCCCTGTGTGCTTTCGGGGTGCAATACGTACTGAAGTGTAGTAGCCGCATCATCGGCATCTACGGTGCCGGTACCGTTTACATCGCCCCAGATAGGCTCTGCAGCGTAAACAGATGTGAACAAAGCACTCGTTACAACAGCTGTTGCAATAATGCGTTCAAAAAAAGTTCTTGTACTTTTTTTCATGTTTTATCCTCCTTTTTGTTATGTGCAAAATGTTGCACAACAGTTAAGGATATTATAACACAAAAAAATGTAAAATCAACAAAAAAATTTGTGTCGGGGTATAAAATTTTGATGGGCGGTTAGAATTGAAATGACAATTTTGGTGTTAGAAATTTTTGTGTAAATACGCAAAAATTTCTAACAGAGTGCTTGACTTGTTGCAAAACTCCTGTTAGAATAAAATGTATAAATACGCAAAAATTTCCGGCGCATATATACAGAGGTTTATAAAGGCGGTGACGATATGATAGAACGAAAAAATTATCTTGATAAACTTATACGAAAAAAAGAAAATGGTCTGGTGAAGGTCATTACAGGCATAAGACGATGCGGAAAGTCCTACTTGCTTTTTGAAATATACCATAAATACCTAAATTCCATAGGTGTAGACGATAAGCATATTATAGAGCTTGCTCTTGATGATGACATAAATATACGCTACCGCAATCCTTTGGAGCTGGGGCAATATATACGCTCTATGATAAAAGATAAAGAAAATATGTACTATATTTTTCTTGATGAAATACAAAAGGTGGCGGAGATAAAAAACCCCTATCTTCCCGACAGTAATGAAAAAATAGGCTTTGTGGATGTTGTATTGGGTCTTATGAAAATACCCAATGCGGATATTTACGTAACGGGCAGTAATTCAAAAATGCTCTCGTCGGACATTCTCACCGAGTTTAGAGGAAGAGGGGATGAAATAAGGGTAAATCCTCTGTCTTTTTCCGAATTTTATGAGGGATTTGGGGGAGAAAAATCAGAGGCTTGGCGAGAATACTACACCTACGGAGGAATGCCCCTTGTACTTTTGCAAAAGACCCATGAAGACAAAAGTCGCTACCTTGAGGATCTGTTTAACAAAATATACCTTGATGATATCATGAACAGAAACAATATAGCTTGTGAAAAAACGGTGCTTGAAGACTTGCTGAATATAATATCATCTTCGGTAGGTTCCTTGACCAACCCTTTAAAGTTGTCGAAAACATTTAAAAGTATCAAAAATATTTCAATAAGCGATGATACCATAGCAAAATATTTGGATCTATTTATAGATGCCTTTATGGTATACAAGGCATATCGTTACGACGTAAAAGGTCGTAAATATATAGGCTCTCCTTTAAAATACTATTTTTCGGATATAGGTTTACGCAATGCAAGACTTAATTTCCGTCAACAAGAAGAAAACCATATTATGGAAAATATTATATACAACGAACTTTTGTATAGGGAATATAATGTGGATGTGGGTGTGGTAGAATACAACAATAAAGATAGCGAAGGGAAAAGCAAACGAACGAGTCTTGAAATAGATTTTGTTGCTTCAAAAGGCAGTGAAAAATTATACATACAATCTGTATTGACAGTAGCCGAGGAAAGCAAGCGTTTACAAGAAATAAATTCTCTTACAAGGGTGAAGGACTCTTTTAAAAAAATAGTTGTTGTTAAAGATAATATCATACCTTGGTATGATGAAAAGGGTATTTATTATATTGGAATAGAAGAATTTTTGCTTGAAGGGGATAGTTGAAAAACACATATTTTAAATAGTTGGAAAAAGCCCTCACAAAGAAGGGCTTTTTATTATTCTTCCGCAGGGCCTGTGGCTACTATTTGCACTGCGTTGTTTCTTGTAAGTTCTACTGTTTTGGTTTCGGCATCCCAGTCTATGTTTATGAGTATAATATGGTCTATACTTCTTACGGGGAACATAAACTTGTCATTTACAATCTGTGCAGGCACATCAAGGGGGATCTCGGTATCGCCGTTTGTCATTTTATATTCGTTGTTGAAATACTTTACCTTTATAAAGTCTCCCTTTGAGATAAGGGCGGACTTTTCTTCGGCATTGTAGTCAACGGTATAGCCCAGCTTTTCAAATATCTCTCTTACGGGGAGAAGTGTTCTGCCATTTATTATAACACCTTTGTCGTGGATCTCCTCACCGTAAAGTTTTACGGTGATATTTTCGTCATCCGCAAAGGTAGGTACACTAAAGCATGAAAGGGCTAAAAATAAAGCCAATATTTTTTTCATATTTACCTCCAAAAAAAGGGCTTATTCTACGAACAAGCCCTTTAAGATCAATTAAAATTCTACGGTAGAAAACTTACCTGTGGTAAGAGATGTGTTTTTTGTTAAAACACCGCTTAATGTTATAATATCCTCGTTGTTGATGGAGGTTATTATTATTTCGGGTTTTGTATAACTTTTCATATTAATAATTCCCTCCTTATTACTTCAACGCAACCTGTACGTAATCTGTAACAGAGCTGTCCATTGCTATTGTTGCACTTGCTAGTTCTACTGTCTGCTTACCTTCTGTACCTTCGGCATTTGAATAAACTTCTGCTGTTACCGTTATGTCTAAACTGTCGGTAGATTTATCGGTTCTGTTAACTCTTACGGGGAAAGAATAAACAGTTTCACTGTCTTTAACATATTCCGTTAATGCTACGCCGTTTACATAAATTTCTTTTACGTAGTAGTCAAGCTCATCTGCATCAAGTGTGATCTTGAAAGCACCTTGAGTAGCGTTTAATTTACCGTCATTTGACATTTCGGACTCATAACCATATGTAGAACCCTTATCGTTTACGGTATCCGACAAGTAGCTTTCGTCACTTAATGTTACTACTTCAAAATTTAATGAATCAGCATTTGCAGGAGTCGAATCAACAGTTAATAATAAATAACACTCGGGACCATCTAAAATAGCTGCGTGTCCTGTAGACATCATAGCAACTGTAGCTGTCTTGCCTGATGTATCGCCCATGTAGGTATCGTATTTGGATGTTAAGCCGGATTTTGTTTTAGTTAATCCTAATGCATAGTATGTGGGGTCGGTTTCATTACCGTCTGTAGCTACATTCTCCGTTATTGATAATATATTGCTTAAAACCGTTTCGTTGTTTTCAATTACGCTGTTTTTAATACCTTGTGATAAAGCATCATCACAAGTATATTTTAAAGCGAATGCACCTACATACCCGGTATCAGAATCAATATCTACAGGAATGGCTATATACTGCCCCGCACTTAATTCAGTAACCTCCGAACCGGTAGTTAAATCAATAGGTGTACCTAAGGTAAAAGAGTCTGTATTTGCACTTACAGCAAGAGGAAAGGCAGACAAAATACCCAGTACTATTGATGTACCTAATATCTTTTTTAACATAGTTATTTCTCCTTATTAGTTGTTTTCAGCCGGGAATACAACGCTTGCATTAACCACGCGTCTTAATATGTAGTTAGCATCAGTAGCCTCTACTTTACCGTTTCCATCTACGTCGGCAGCTTGTAAAGCTAATGGATCGGTTAAAACATTTTGAGATACAGAATGTCTCAATACCAAATTGGCATCGGTAGCTTCTACTGCATTATTTAAGTCTACATCGCCATAAAGTACATCTCCACCAAGTACAACTGCACCTGCTACTACTGTGTAGTTTGTGGAAAGGCTATCCGCATTTTCTGCGAACTGTACCATTGTAGCTTCTACGGGGGTCGATGTAACGGTGGTGTTCGATGCTACGGCAAATTTAACTTTTACTACCGCCTCACCTGTGGTAGTTACGGCACTTCCGTTTGCCCAACCTATGGCTATTTCGTCGGTGTCGCCTGTGTTGTCGATAAGGTCGGCAACGAGTACACCGTCTGTAAAGCCTGTACCTGCTTCTGCGAAGCGGTCTGCGCTTGTTGCATCGGTATCATACTTAACAGGGGTAAGTACGGTTGAGTCGTAGCTTATTTTAAGTGCATAGCCGTTTATGGAAGCACCGGAAGGTACCACTACGGGGATCTCAACTTCTTTACCTTTTTCACCGTTTTCCGTTCCCACGGTAAAGTCGGCAGCCTGTGCCGCTACAGCGGAAGAAACGATAGTCGCTACAGAAAGCGTTAAAGCAATTAATTTTTTGATCTTCATCTTATTCTCCTTTCTTTTATTTGAGAAATTTGGAATGCCTACGGGCATTCCTCTCCCCTATACTAATTAAGGTTATACTACAATATTTTTTTGTTAATTTCAAGACTTTTTTATTTTTTCTCTAAATATGTTAGTTTTCTGTAACATTGTTCTATAAAAAAGCAGTGTTTTTTGGTTATATTGACTATATTTTCAATACGGTAAGGGGTAAAGCCCCTTACCGTTTATAAATATATCAGCTTACGACTGCTTCGAATAGGTACGCACCGGCTCCCGTAATGGTTACCGTAATACTCTCGTTCTTTTCAGTGGTAAATGTAACGGGGGAAGCGTTTTGTTCATTTCTTCCCGGGAGATTAGAGCTGGCATAAGTCTTTGAGCTGCCTACTATTTCAGCAGAGGCTTTGGAAGCGTTGTCTGCACTACTCAGGTAAAGTTTTATGCTTTGTCCCGCCTTGACATCAAATGTAAAGCTTTTGCCGTTAGGAATGGTAAGTCTCTTCGTGTAAGTCTTACCTTCTGTACCTGTAAATACGGGATAGTTATTATTCTTGTGAGTAGATAAATCGAAACTCTTCAAATAAGAAGGCAAGGTGTCACTTGTTAAATTACTTACATTAAAGCTTGAGATATAATTCTTGCTTGCTTCGTCTACCGTTGTTGCCTCTGTGGTGGTCTCTGTAGAAGCTTGGGTCTTGTTGATGAGTATCCAGATCACATCAAGCATATCGGGAGTGTCGCCCTTGCCGTCGCAGTTACCTTCGCTTATATCAAACTTAGAGTCTGTTATGGTAACTCCCGAGAGATATTTAAGAAGGTATGCCGCATCCAAATCATTTACATAGCCGTCTTTGTAAACATCGCCCGAGCCTGTGCTAAAGGCTACATTTACGCTTCCCGCAGTAGCGGAGGAAAGAAGGCTTACAGCATCGGTGTTTATAAGTTGCTGTGATATTACCGTTACGGGTAATGTACCCGATTTCGTTGCTTTTAAGTTTACCTTAAACAAAGGACTGTTGGGAGCTACGCTACCTACATAGGATACCAACACCACATTACCATCGACATAGTCTTCTATAAAAGGTGTACCTTCGGTGGTGGCGGAGGATACCGAGTTGTAAGTAAGTCCGCTGTCAAGCTTAAGGGCAACTATGTAGCCTCCTATTTGGCTGTTGCCGCTGTCCTCTGCGGATATTGTAAGGTCTGTGTTTGTGCCCTTTTGAGCAGTGATGTTATCCACCTTTATATTTACCGCAGAGTCGGGGGTAGGAGCCACAGTCGTTGTCTCTGTGGTAGTCTCTGTTGAGGTTTGAGACTGTTGCTTTGTTGTAGCTTCCGTTGTAGCCTCCGTGGTGGCTTCCGTTGTGGGCGTGGAGGTGTTTTTGGGTATGAACTGCATGAAGTAAATGTAGGTGTCGGTGGTTCCCTTGGTAATATATACGGACTGTCCGCCACCTATGGTGAAGGTGGTGGTACCGTTTGCTGAAACACTCTCTTCCGTATCGTCTATTTTTACGGTAGGAGCACTCTTCTTGGAGTAGGTGTACAGTAGGAGGGTACCGTCCGTGTCCGTATCAAAATGTATGTCTGTGGAGTTCTCCATCTTAACGGCTCTTGAAAGTGTAGCACCTTGGTAGGTCACCTTTGTACTCGTGTAGTCGTTACCCGCTACATAGAAGAAGTTGTTGGTGTTTTCGCCTGTGGTATAGTTCCAAATATAACCTTCGCCCGAAATATACTCGTTGTCGTTTACGGTAGTGGTTTCGGTAGGTGTATCGGCAGAGGTGGTCACCTGCTTAGTGGTTGCCTCTGTGGTAGTCTCTACCTTCTGTGTGGTTACGGTCACGGTCTCGGAGCCGCTTACAGCCACTACTTTAAAGGCTTCGAGGTAAGCATCTTTTTCGATGTTACCCGATTTTAAAACATAGGTGCCGGGGTCTACAGCTATGGTAGATGAGCCCGAGGTAGCAATACTTGCTACGGTACCGCCGTACTCGTTCATAAGTACCATACCGTACTTGCTGGAGGCACCCGAGGTGAAGCTTACTACAGCCTGTTGGTTTACGGTGAATATGAGACCGTTGTCTCTTATCTTTACGGAACCTGCGGTAGACTTGCTTGCGGCGTTGAGTATAGCGTTATTCACTACGGTTCTTCCTGCCGTGTAGGTAGCACTCAGGTCGAGAGTGTAGGGAAGTGCTATGGGTGCGGAAGGATATTCCGATAATATGGATATCTTTTGAGGATCCATATCTATATTTGCGGAAGCCTTCATAACACCCGATTTTGCTATACAGTCTGCCTTTGCCTGCAGGGCATCGGTAGCGGTGTAGCTGTAGGGGAAGGAACCGTCAAAATCGGACTTGTAGGGGTGGTTGTTACCGCTTATAGCCTGATTTTTGTTTGTTACTACGGTTGCGTAGTTGTTTCCTGTACAAGCGGAGAAGTTATCGTTGTAGGATTTTACGTAACCGCCGCCCTCACTGGGGGAATCTACGGGGTTTTTACAATTTTCGTAGTAGTTGGCCTCGGAAAGTATGTAGCAATATGCTCTGGGGGAGATTATATAGCTGGTACCCGAGCCGTTTTTAAAGTAGGAGTTGTAAATATGTACATTAGCCTGTCTTGCAAGAGGCTGTCTTGACCAAACCTGATCGTAGTAGTTGTGATGATAGGTCACATCAAACTGTACGGAATCTTTGGAGGAACCTATAAGGTTTGTTTTATGGTTTTCTATATAGTGGTTGTAAGAAGCCGTAAAACCGTAGCCTCGCTTGAAGTCAAGAGAACCGTCGCCCTCTGCTTTGTCGGACTCCGCAGGGTTTTTACAGTAGCCTGCTTCAAAAGTACAGTTGTGTACCCAACAGAACTTTATGGGTGAGTATCCGTCAAGCCATTCCTTACTTGTAAGGGTCGTGCTCTTGTTACATGTACCCTCGAAGCCTATGGCATCCTCGGGGGTGGTCTTGAAGGTAAGGTTTCTCATTTCGATGCTTTTTGAAGGTCTTGCGGTGCCCGATATTACCTGGAAACCCCAGCCGTCTATTACCGCATCCGTACCTATACCCTCTATGGTCACATTCTGAGCGTTGAACATTCTGGCTACCATACCGTTATCGCCCTCGGTACCGCCGTTGCCCGTGCCGTCGTACTGGGTAAGTCCCAAAACATTACCGCTTGAAGGGACGCTGCCTCTTGTGTTGGCATCACCTGCATAAACAGAGCCTATAAATCTTACTACAAGAGGTGTGCCGCTATTTGCCAAGGTTTGAAGGGCATCTATCTTGCCCGAACCCGTACTGCCCGTATCGGTGGATTTATAGTTTAATATGTTTCCTATACCCACGGGGCTGTTGGTCATTCCCGGAAGGGTAACGGAGTTTTTGTTGCTGTCGTTAACATATACCACAACGGCATTGCTCTTTAAAGTACCGTCATCGTTGTAAGCACCTACATTGCCACCCGAATCCTTGTGGGCATAGCCTGTACGGTCGTAGCCGTATACCTCTATATCCGTTGCGGAATAGGAAGTTGATTTTGTGGTGACACTTACATTATAGCTACCCGGGGTAAGTCCCGGTATGTCTATTCTTAAGCCGTTTGAAGTATCTCTTACAAGGTATGTAAAGTCATCTCCCGTAAGAGAACCGGTTGATGCACCGCTCCAAGAAACTGCGGTAACATCGGAGTCGGACAGGTCGCTTGACTCCACAAAGAGAGTTTCGTACCAACCTCCCGCACTTATGCTTGCCGCCGCTTGCACGTTAAATACGGAAAAATTTATGCCGGAAAGCATAACAGAAGCGGTGAGAAGGCTACCGAGAGCCTTTTTTATACTTTTTTTCATCTCTTATCCCTCCTTATATACTTTCCTTTATTTTGTAGACATCCGCAAGAGCCAAACTACCGTCGCCGTCCATATCGCCTCTTGCTATCTGCTCCGAGGTGAGTTGATACTCGCCTATGAGGTATCTTAAACCTAAGAATACATCCACACTGTTTACGGAACCGTCACCGTTTATATCGCCTTGCAGAGCGGTAGTACCTTCGGTGCTTACGGTGATGTTGCCTACCGTTATGTTTCTTGCGCCTTTTGATGCCGTAACAAATTTTACGGTGTCTACATAAGCGTTTGCAAAGGTTCCTTCTACCGTTGTTGTACTGTCGTTATTTAAAGTGAGCTTTGAAGTTTTGTTGTTAAGATCGATCTCGATCTTATAAGTTACGGGAGAACCTGCTTCGGTGGATACCCCTGTAGACAAAACATTGGTGTTATCCTCGTTTACTCTGAGGGCGTAATATTTATTACCGTTTATTCTTATACCCGTAATAGGCAAGCCTGCACCTTGTATCTGCAAGAGCGTCCAGTTAGTGGTGGTTACGGAAGGTGTGAAAGTACCCGATATTGTTATCTTTCCGCTTGTGTAAGTTTTATCAAAAGGAAGATAAAGCTCGGTGGTGGCAGAGCCGTCTGTATCCGTTACTATAGCAGTGTTATTTGCTATCTTTACATAGTTATCACCGTCGCTTTGGCTTCCGCTTACCGCACCGTAAGCACCGCCGTAGGTGTTGTTTGATGTAAGGTAGCCGTTACCCGTAAAGGTGTAGCCTTTGTTGTAGCTAAGCTTTATTTCATCCGATGAAGGCTCATCCGTTGCCTGTGTGGTGGTTTCGATCTGTGCCTCTGTTGTGGTCTGTACCACGGGGTCGGCTGACTTTGTGGTAGCCTCCGTAGTAGCCTCGCTTGTTACGGGCTCAAAGCTTGAGTCTACGGCACCGCCTACACTTGCTATGATGTAGGCAGAGGATACTTCGTTTTCGTAGTAGTCCGTTATGGCATCTCTGAGGTCGGTGTTTATGTCATAAGAGGTGTCGTCTACGGAGTTGTTAAAGGCAAAGCCTGTTGCAGCCTTAAAATCATCTCCCATTCTTCCCGCATAGCTCTCTACATTTGTTTTAGCTACCTCGGGAGTGTCGGGAGTTATGGATTGTATGTATTTGGCTTCGTTTGAGGAGCCCGAATCAAAGTTGTTGTAAGTGGCACCTGCCGCTGTGGTGTAGCTTATGGCTCCACTTCTGGTGGAGGCAAGGCAAGCATCACCGTTGCCGTTTGTGGTACCGGGAGTATCGGTGGTCCATTTGTTGCCGTCTTTGCGATCTACTATAGTATTGTTGTAGAACTTTATTGCTCCTATGGGGTTATCGTCGTCCAAGGTGTTGGAGCCACCCTTACCGTCGCTGTCACAGCCTACACTACCCTGCAGTGTGGGGTACTTGGGAGCTCTGAAATAGTTGCTTTCCACAAAGGCACTGGAGCCTTCAGAAGCACCTACACCGTATTTTGCATTGCCGTCATAGTAGTTGTTGAAAACATGTACCGACATGGTTCTTATACGGGGGTGACGAGAGTCGGAGTGGTCGAAGTGGTTGTGGTGATAGGTTATAAAGTTATCACTGCTTTCGCTCTTCATACCGCAGAGGGAAACTTTTCCTCCGTCCCAATAGTGGTTGTAGGATATGGTGATATATTGGGAGTCGTTCTTTACATCCGTAGCACCGTCGCCCTTTGCTTTATCTCCCGAACCCTGCACGCCGTAGAATACATCGTTGTTGTGTATCCAACAATGGCAGTTGGCGGTATCAAGGGAAATAGCATCGTCTTTAAAGTCGTGTATCATGAGGTTGCGTATTTCCGCACCTCCCGCATTTCTGAGAAGGAAGCCGAAGTTTACACAGGCATCCTCACCGATACCCTCTATTGTTACGTTACAGTCGGTGTAATTTTTGGAGGGCTTTACCTGTATGTAGCCGCTGCCGTTAAGCTGTGAACCGCTGTAGTCGATCTTGCCCACTATTCTTACTATTATGGGTTTGTTTATTTTAGAGGTGTTTTGAAGTATGGTAGAAAGTCCTGTGTAGGAGTCTACCGCTACACTGTCTACATCGCTTGCACTCGTGATATAGAGTATCTGTGCTCCGCTTTCGGGAGTACCGTCTGCTTTGTAGGCACCCGGAGCACCGTCAAAGGAGTAGGAGGTGTTTGTCATAAAGGCAAAACCTCTTCTGTCGTGAGCCTGTACCGATACCGAGGCGGTCTCGGATTTGTTTGCTCCCGCTGCCTCTACCTTAAGGGTGTAGGACCCCGAGGAAAGGCCTACGATGTCGGCTCTCCAGTGGCCGTCTTGGTAGTGGCGTATAAGCTTATCGTCTATTACGGTATAGCTTTGGGAACCGCTTTTGGCGTAGGATACGGTATAGCCCGTAACACCGCTTGTTGAGGAGGGGTTCCACTCCACATAGGCAGCCTCAAGTCCGCCACCCGATTCCGTGATGTTTATCTCATTTGTTGTAGCAGCCTGCACACTTTGCGATAGTGCGGGAATAAAACCTACGGGTCCCGAAGGAACGTAGGGGAGAGATATTCCCAAGGCAAGGAGGGTGCAGACTAATTTAGTAATTTTTTTCTTCATTAAAAAATTACCTCCCTTCTTGTGTATATACATACTTGTAAGAATTTTATACCTTTACAATTTCAAATGCAACATATATGTGAAAAGCAATTTTAATGAAATTTTAATATTTATTTTGTGTATTTTAACTAAAATAAGAAAAGTTAGATAAATTCTGAAATATCCTCATAGAGAGACGGGGCTTTTTCCTATAAAATCCACAAAAAAATGGCTTTATATTTTTTAATATTGTCATTATAGATAGTTGATATAAGCTTGTTTGTATGTTATAATCAAGTTTACGGCTGTCTTTGCTACAAGAGCCGATATTATTAAAAAGAGAGTGAATTTATGAAAACAACAAGAGAGGATATAAGAAATATCGCTATCATAGCCCATGTTGACCATGGCAAAACTACCCTTGTAGACGAGCTTTTAAAGCAGTCGGGTACCTTCAGATCCAATCAGGCAATAAGAGAGAGAGTAATGGACAGCGGAGATATAGAAAGGGAAAGAGGTATAACCATACTTTCCAAAAACACCTCCGTGTACTATGAACATACCAAAATAAATATCGTAGATACCCCCGGACATGCGGATTTCGGCGGCGAGGTGGAAAGAGTTCTTAAAATGGTAGACGGCGTTGTGCTGGTGGTAGATGCCTATGAGGGCTCCATGCCTCAGACGAAGTTCGTGCTTTCAAACGCTTTGAGCTTGGGACTTCCCGTAGTTGTTTGCGTAAATAAAATAGATCGCCCCGAGGCAAGAGCCGACGAGGTGGTAGACGAGATACTTGAGCTTTTCATGGAACTTGATGCAAGTGACGAGCAGTTGGACTCTCCCTTTGTTTTTGCTTCGGCAAAGCTTGGGAAGGCGGGTCTTACGGCGGAAGAGGCTCTTGAAAGTGAAAATATGAAGCCCCTATTTGATACCATCATAGAACATATCCCCGCACCTCAGGGAGACCCCGAGGCGGATTTTTCCATGTTGGTGACCACTATAGATTTTAATGAGTATGTGGGTAAAATAGGTATAGGTAAAATTGAAAACGGTACCGTTCATGTAAATGATGAGGTGGCTATAGTAAACTACCACGACAAGGATAAGCTTATTAAAATGAGAGTTACAAAACTCTACGAGTTTGAAGGCCTTGAAAGAGTGGAAGTAAAGGATGCCACCATAGGTGCCATAGTTGCCGTAAGCGGTATGCCCGATATACATATAGGAGATACTTTAACGGTAGCGGATAATCCCGTAGCTCTTGAGGTAAGCAAAATAAGCGAGCCTACCCTTGCTATGACATTTTCCGTAAATGATTCTCCTTTTGCGGGACAGGAGGGTAAATTCGTTACCAGCCGTCACTTAAGAGACAGACTTTCAAGAGAGCTTAACACGGATGTGAGCCTTAAAGTGGAGGATACCGACAGAGCCGAAGCGTTTAAGGTGAGCGGAAGAGGCGAACTTCACCTTTCCATACTTATAGAGACCATGAGAAGAGAGGGTTACGAGTTCCAGGTATCTCGCCCCGAAGTTCTCTATAAGGATGATGAAAACGGCAAGAGAACAGAGCCTATGGAACTTGCCACAATAGATGTACCCGAGGAGTATGTAGGTACCGTAATAGAAAAGTTGGGTGCAAGAAAGGGCGAGCTTTTGAATATGGCTCCTTCCAAGGGTGGTTATACCCGTCTTGAATTTAACATACCCGCAAGAGGTCTTATAGGCTACAGAAACGAATTCCTTACGGACACAAGAGGAAACGGTATATTAAATACGGTATTTAACGGCTATGAGCCCTACAAAGGCGACCTCACTTCAAGATCTCAAGGCTCCCTTGTAGCCTTTGAAACGGGAGAGGCTGTAGGCTACGGTCTTTTCAATGCTCAGGACAGAGGAGATCTTTTCATAGGTGCGGGTACTAAGGTGTATTCGGGCATGGTAGTGGGAAGAAACTCCAGAAGCGGGGATATGGAAGTAAATGTTTGCAAGAAAAAACAGCTTACAAATACCCGTTCCTCGGGCTCCGATGAAGCTCTTAAACTTGTGCCTCATATCGTTATGAGCCTTGAACAGTGTATAGATTTTATAAGTGATGACGAGCTTGTGGAGGTCACTCCTCAAAGCTTAAGAATAAGGAAGAAATACCTTGACCCCGTTGCAAGAAGAAAGGCGGCAAGGTGCTGATATAACAGAGGTTACCTATGAAAACCGAAAATACGGAAAAAAGATCCCACTTTAAAAATCGTTCTTTTGTGAAAATGGCTGCCATACTTGCTATGGCAGGCATACTTGTAAGGGTGATAGGCTTTTTGTACCGTCTGCCCCTTACAAACATGATAGGAGATGAGGGAAACGGCATATATGCCGCAGGATACAATATATACAATTTTTTCCTTATAATGAGTTCTGCGGGTCTTCCCGTGGCAATATCAAGGATGGTAGCCGAAAAGCTTGCCCTTGAAGAATACTCCAATGCCAAAAGGATATTTAAGGTATCTCTTTTTGTGGCGGGGGGATTGAGCTTATTTTTCTGTGCTCTTATGTTCTTTGGGACCTACGGCTTTAAAATATGGTGCGAGAGAAACGGCCATGAAGACTATCTTATGTATAAGAGCGTATATTGTTTGTTTTCACTTTCTCCCACGATATTCATAGTGGGACTTATGGCGGTTTTCAGAGGGTATTTTCAAGGCTTTCAAACTACTGTGCCCACCTCTGTATCTCAGGTGGTGGAACAGGTGTTTAATGCAGTGTTCTCCGTGCTTCTTGCTTGGCTGTGGATGAAATTCGGTGTTGAGTACGGTGCCGCGGGAGGTACTGCGGGCACGGGCGTGGGAGCTTTGTTTGGACTTGTCTGTCTTGTGGTGTTTTTCTTTTCCACAAGGGAAAGTCGAAGGAAGATATACGAAGAAGATAAAAAGAAGTACACTCTTGAATCGGCAGGCACCATAACCAAAAATCTTGTAAAGATAGCGGTGCCCATAATAACGGGAACAGCTATATTCTCTATGACTAATTTTGTGGATATGGCTATGGTAGAGTCAAGACTTGCGGCTGCGGGCTTTGACCCCGATACCATTACAAAGCTTTACGGTCAGTTAAACGGAAAATATGTAACTATATCCACTATGCCTGTTTCTATATCTACGGCTATAGCCACGGCGGTAATACCGAGTATTGCCCTCAGCCTTGCAAGAAAGGAAAAAGAGGTAGTAAGAACAAAGGTAGATACCGCACTCAGGGTAACGATGATAGTATCCATACCCGCAGCCTGCGGCTTGGGAGTATTGGGTTCCCCCATACTTAAGATGCTATTCCCCCGTCACTCCGAGGGTGGCTCTCTTATAACGGCAGGTGCTTTAAGCGTGGTATTCCTTGCTTTAAGTCAAATATCAACGGGCGTGTTGCAAGGTATAGGAGAGGTAAAAAAGCCTGCTTTTAATGCCCTTTGGGGTGCGCTTATAAAGATACCCTGCAACTTTATATTTATAGCTATACCGAGCATAAATATTATAGGTGCCATTATAAGCACAACGGTTTGTTACGCTCTGTGCAGCTTCCTTAACTTTAAAGCCCTTGTAAAGGCAACAAAGGTAAGACCCGATTACAAGGGTATGCTTTTAAAACCTTCCATAGCGGGGGTGGTAATGTCGGGAGTATGTTTCGGGATATACAAGTTGTCGGCGTTTTTGACCTCATCCCTTTCCGACTCCGTTTCAAATGCCCTTTCCACGGTGGTGGCTATACTTGTGGCGGTATTTGTGTACTTTGCCACAATGATAGTTATAAGGGGCTTTACGAGAGAAGACCTTGCCATGATGCCTATGGGAAGAAGAATAACAGCTTTGGTAGAGAAAATAGGAAGAATATAATAGAAAATAAAAAAGCCTCTTTGCTCGTGAGCAAGGGGGCTTTTTAGAATTATTCGGGCGTATTTGCGGGTGCTTGCTCTTGAACGGGCTGTGCCTGCTCTTGTGCGGGCTGTGCTTGTTCTTGAACGGGTTGTGTTTGCTCTTGCGCGGGTTGTTGTGCGGGAGCCTGCAAGGAGGTGCCGCAAGAGGGACAAAATGCGGCATCCGCAGAGACCTTTGTTCCGCAGTTGGTACAGAAGCAGAAGCCTGTGTTGCTTTCGGTGTTGGAGCGAGCTTTTAGAAGTTCCACTCTCTGTTTTGCGTTGTTAAGGTCTGTAATGAGCTTTTCAAAGTCGGGCTCGTAGTCATTGGGATGCAGAGAAACATACAAGGAACCGATCTGTGTGTAGAGGGTGTTTATATTTTTTTCTTCTGCATTTATTTGGTTGTTGGTTTTGATGTTATCCGACATTTCTTTTGTTTTTGTGGCTGCCGTTTGTCCTATTTCGGACAAAGTTCTGCCAAGATCTTCAAAAAAAGCCATGTTTATATTCTCCTTTCGGGTTATTGTAAAAAAATTATAGCACAATAAAAGGTTATTTTCAATTATTTTCGGCGATAAAAACCTATTTCAATTGATAGAAATAACAAATTGCAACAAAAATAACATTCAAAAGTTGTGTAAAATCACAAATTCCTCATATTTTTGGTAATTATTACTCATAAAGTCGAAAAAATAACGATTATTTTGTCCTTATATAGCACTATTTGTTAAATTTGGGGTAAAAATATTTGTTTAGTAGCAATTTTAACAAAATTTACAATTGTAATTTGTTTGAAATTAACATAGAGAGATTTTGAAAAATAGAGTATTATATTGATAAATAAAGGGTAAACTATCATTACCCGTGCGTAAAGCACACATAAGCAAAGGAGAATACCTTCCAAGCTTATCTATATAAAAGGAGGAATTAGTTAATGGCTGAAGTAAAACTTAAAAACATCGTTAAGAAATACCCCAATGGATTTATAGCTGTCAAGAACTTTAATCTTGACATAGCTGATAAAGAATTCATAATTTTTGTAGGACCTTCCGGTTGCGGTAAGTCTACTACCCTCAGAATGATCGCAGGTCTTGAGGATATTTCAAACGGTGAGCTCTACATAGGAGATAAGCTTTGTAACACGGTATCTCCCAAAGACAGAGATATAGCAATGGTTTTCCAGAACTACGCTCTCTATCCTCACATGACAGTTTATGATAATATGGCATTTGCCCTTAAGTTGAGAAAGGTTCCCAAGCCCGAGATCGACAAAAAAGTGCATGAAGCAGCTAAAATACTTGATATAGATCACCTTCTTGACAGAAAGCCCAAGGCTTTATCCGGTGGTCAGCGTCAGAGAGTTGCCATGGGTCGTGCTATCGTGCGTTCCCCCAAGGTATTCCTTATGGACGAGCCCCTTTCAAACCTTGATGCTAAGTTGAGAGTACAGATGAGAAGCGAGATAGCTAAGCTTCACAACAAGCTTCAAACAACATTCATCTATGTTACTCACGACCAGACAGAGGCTATGACATTGGGTACAAGAATCGTTGTTCTTAAGGATGGTATCATACAGCAGGTAGATACACCTCAGAACCTTTACAACAACCCCGACAACCTCTTCGTTGCAGGTTTCATAGGTTCACCTCAGATGAACTTCCTCAACGTTAAGGTAGTTAAGAACGGTACCGATGTATCCGCTGAATTCGGTGAATATACCATAAAGCTTCCCGAGAGCAAGGTTAAGCCTCTTATCGACGGTGGTTATGTAGGTAAGGATATCATAATGGGTATCCGTCCCGAAGATATCCATGATGAGGACATCTTCCTTACAACATCTCCCGAGAGCGTTATAAATGCCGAGGTCGAGGTTACAGAACTTTTAGGTGCTACCACAAACCTTTACCTTATATCGGGCGGACAGAAGATAACAGCTACGGTTAACTCCAGATCCAAGGCAAGACTTGGCGACTCCCTCAGAGTTGCCCTTGATATGAACAGAGTTCACCTCTTCGACAAGAGCACAGAGCTTAATATCTGCAACTGATAATTATTATAAAAAGAGTCACTTAGGTGGCTCTTTTTTTATCCGAAATTTGAGGAATGCTTAACAATATGAACAATTTTATGCGGATAAAAAAAATACTGTTGAAAATATAAGTGTAATGTTGTATAATCGTTTCAGGAGAAGTGTTTCGAATAAGAGGGAAAATATATGGCAGCAAACAGAGAACACAAGGATAGATTGTTTAAATTTATATTTGGAAATCGTAAAAATTTGGAGTGGACATTGAGCTTGTACAATGCCGTAAATGGCACACGCTACACAAATCCCGCAGACATAAGGATAACCACAGTTGAAGATGCGGTTTATATGAGCATGAAAAATGATGTTTCTTTTTTGATAGGGGACACCATGAGCTTTTATGAACAACAGAGCACATACAATCCCAATATGCCTATGCGTTTTTTAATTTACATGGGTATGGTTTACAGCAAATACATTGAAAACTCGGAGGAGTACAACCTATACAGCAGTAATCTTCAAAAGGCTCCCACTCCTAAATGTGTATGCTTTTATAACGGAACCACCGAAAAAGAGGACAGAAAAGAAATACTTTTGTCGGAAGCATTTGACAACAAGGGGGATGTGGAAGTAAAGGTCTTAATGATAAATATAAATTACGGACACAACATGGACTTGCTTGAAGCGTGTAAACCCCTTAACGAATATTCTTGGTTCGTAAGCCGAATAAGAGAATATCAAAAAAATATGAACAGTTTGGAAGATGCGGTAGATGCCGCAATAGAGGAAATGGGTGAAGATTTTGTAATAAAACCATTTATCATAGATAACAAAGCGGAGGTGAAGCGTATGTGTATCACAGAATATGATGAAGAAAAAACTTATGCGGCACAACGCAGAGAAGGCAGAGCGGAAGGTAAAGCGGAAGGTAAAAGAGAAAACGCCTTAACAATGATAAAGGACGGGCTTGATGTAAAAAAAATATCGCTTTACAGCGGACTGCCTCTTGAAGAGATATTGGAGCTTGTGAAGCAAGTAAAGTCTGTACCTGTGTAAAAAAGACAAGTAAAGAAGAGATTTTGAAAGAGCCCCGTGATCCCGCAGGGCTCTTTTTATGTGAGAAATATCTTTGTTTGTCATATTTGAAAAAAGGCTGTTATATCTTTAAAACAACAAGGTAATTATTGTAATGAAAATGTAAATAAGATTTGCACAAAAAGATGTTGCAATATGTAACAAACTTTGTTATAATGCATCTATGAATTTCGGAGGTGGCAATTAAAGTATTGCCTATAAGTTATAAAAGTGAGAAAGGAAATTACCTAAGGGGGCTATTATGAACACAAATCTTGCAGAGAAAATGTTAGACGGCGACGCATACGAGGTAGCAGAGGCGAATGCAAAGCAAATAGCGGAACTTTCCAATTACAATGACGAACAGGATAAACTCATATTCAGAAACCTTGCCAAGAACCAAGAGCAGGACTCCAGGATCAACGAGCTTACAAGCAAAACACAGATCATGGACTCTCTTCTTACACAGCAGGGCAGACTTTTCAGTAACCATGACGACGTTATAAAGAGATTGGCTGTTAAAGAGCAGGAATGTGAAAGACTTATATCCGAGCTTGAAGGAAAGAACAAAGAATACGAAAAGATGATCGAGCAGATCAATCAGAGGGGAACCATGCATCAAAAGCTCATTTCAGAGCTTAACGAAAGTAAGTCAACTGTAACAAATATTGTAAATGACAATTCAAGAGTTATAAACGGAATAGGCTCACAGGTTGGCAAAATAAGAGAGGAAAAGGCAGATAAGAAGTTGCTTGTTCCTATAGGCATCGTTGCCGTACTTGCCCTTGTTGTAGCTATAGCAGCAATAATTCTTTAAAAGTAATGTTTTTAAGCCGGGGTATCGTACTCCGGCTTTTTTTGGAGGTAACTATGTACGGAAAAAGACGGCGGGGCAGAAAGATACTCGGCTGTTCGCTTGCTCTTATATCGGTGATACTTGTGGGAGTGCTTTCTGTAATGCTTTACAGAAATATAAATATGTTTTTACATGAAGGAGATACTTCGGATGTAAAGAAAAAAACTCAGGACACAACGGTAGACCCCATAAAAGAGAGTTTGAGAGCTCAGCTTAAGGATTATGTTCCAAATCCCTTAAAAACGGATTCTACTTTCCTTAAGGAAGAGGAGATATATGCTCTTGATATATTCTACACCGAAAAAGATGAAGATAAAAAAATAGCTTATATGTTGGTCTCCAGCGGTGCTTATTGTAAGTATAAAGAAAAGGTTTACAAAATGGCTACGGTCAAAAATATACTTAAAATAACCTATAAGCAGGAAGATAACAAGGCACTTATAGAAAGAGTGTGGATATGCCCCAAGGATAAAGATGTGAAAGAAGCCTTGAAAAGGGAATTTCCCCAGGTGGCTTACGATTATGTCATGAAGGAAGATGCATCTAAATTGCAAGAAGACATAAGAGAAAGGGTAGAGAGCGTTTTTTCGGCAGAACTTGGAGAGTATACTATAGAAGTGGATAAATTCGGTACCGTCATACTTACAGAGGTAAAAGAAGAAGAGGAGAAGGACGGTAGCATAAACTACAGTACCAAAATAATATCTCAGGAAAGACTACCTCAAAAGAACTAAAAAATGTTGACAATCTATCCTAAAAATATTAAGATAGATAGTGAGGTGAAAAAATGTTCATTTTTAATCAAAAAACCAACTTAATAGAAAGAAGAGAAACGGAATATCCCCTCCAGGATGTGGATAAACCCAATTTATACGAAAACCTCTACAGTTATGACGAGGTGCCGAAAATTGCCTTTAACCATAGAATGGTGCCTATGGATGTACCGGATGATATATGGATAACCGATACCACCTTCAGGGACGGACAGCAGTCAAGAGAACCTTATACGGTGGAACAGATAACATATATATACAGAAAACTCCACGAGCTGGGAGGCCCTAAGGGTATCATAAAGCAAAGCGAGTTTTTTGTGTACTCCAAAAAAGACCAAGAGGCTGTTTATAAAGCTCTCGAGCAGGATTACAGAGCCCCCGAGGTAACTACTTGGATAAGAGCAAACAAAAAAGATTTTGAGCTTGTAAAGAGTATAGGCGTAAAGGAAACGGGTATACTTGTAAGCTGCTCCGACTACCACATATTCTACAAAATGAATATGAAAAGGAGTGAGATAATAGAGTACTATCTCAGTATCATAAGAGAGTGTATAAACTGCGGCATAAGGCCGAGATGTCACTTTGAAGATATTACAAGAGCGGACTTTTACGGCTTTGTAGTGCCTTTCGCATCAAGGCTTATGAAGCTTTCCGAAGAAACGGGTATGCCTATTAAGATAAGAGCCTGCGATACCATGGGATACGGTGTTACCTTCCCCGGTGCGGTGCTTCCCAGAAGTGTTCCCGGCATAATATACGGTCTTCATCACCATGCGGGAGTGCCTCAGGAACTTCTTGAGTGGCATGGCCACAATGATTTTTACAGGTCTGTTATAAATGCTTCCACAGCTTGGCTTTACGGCTGTTGCGGTGTAAACTGTTCACTTTTCGGCATAGGAGAGAGAACGGGAAATACACCTTTAGAGGCTATGATAATGGAGTATGCTCAGTTGAGAGGTACTCTTGACGGTATGGATACCACCGTTATAACAGAACTTGCCGAGTATTTCCAAAAGGAAATGGGCTATGACATACCTCCCATGACACCCTTTGTAGGTGCGGATTTCAACACCACAAGAGCGGGCATACATGCAGACGGTATACTTAAAAACGAAGAGATATACAATATATTCAACACCGAGCTTTTACTTAACAGGCCCGTAAAGGTAGCTGTAAGTAAAACAAGCGGGCTTGCGGGTGTTGCTTATTGGATAAATAATTATTTTAAGCTTAAAAAAGAAGAACATCTTGATAAAAAACATCCCGTTGTAATAAAAATAAAAGAATGGGTCGATGAACAGTATGAGTCGGGCAGAGTTACGGCTATAAGCGACAAGGAGCTTGCCAAGCTTGCCAATGTCGAACTGGAAAAATATTTTTCAAATAAGGAGGACTGAAATGACAGCCGATAAAATTGCAATTGCAAAAGAAAAATTCGGTGCTCTTGTGGAAGAGCAGTTAAAAAGAGTTGAAAAAATGAAAGGTGACGGAGATTTTGTGGATTATTCCAAACTTCCCGTTATAAAAATAGGTATCTGCGGAGGCGACGGCATAGGTCCCGCTATCACAGCCCAGGCTCAAAGAATACTTGAATTTTTACTTAAAGATGAGGTGGAAAAGGGCAAAATAGAGTTCAAGGTAATAGACGGTCTTACAATAGAAAACAGAATAAAGGCAGGAAAAGCCATACCCGATGATGTACTTGCTCAGCTTAAGGAGTGCCCCGTAATATTAAAGGGACCCACCACCACACCCAGAGCAGGGGATAAGGTGAATATAGAGTCTGCCAACGTGGCAATGAGAAAAGAGTTGGATCTTTTTGCAAACGTAAGACCCGTAAGGATACCCGAAGAGGGCATAGATTGGACTTTCTACAGAGAAAATACCGAAGGAAGCTATACTTTGGGTTCCAAGGGCTTTAATGTGGATGAAGACCTTGCCTTTGATTTTACGGTAGCTACCACAGACGGCACCGAAAGAATAATAAGAGCCGCTTTTGAGTATGCCAAGAAGAACAACAAGGGAAAGGTCACCTGTGTTACAAAGGCAAATATCATAAAGACCACAGACGGTAAATTCCTTAACACCTTTAAGGAGATAGCAAAGGAATATCCCGATATACAAACAGATGATTGGTATATCGATATTATGACAGCCAAGCTTATAGACGAGGAAAGAAGAAGAGACTTTAAAGTAGTGGTACTTCCCAACCTTTACGGAGATATCATTACCGATGAGGCTGCTCAGTTCCAAGGCGGTGTAGGTACTGCGGGAAGTATAAATATGGGTAAAAAATATGCCATGTTTGAAGCTATCCACGGTTCCGCTCCCAGAATGGTGGAAGAGGGCAGAGATAAGTATGCAGACCCCTGCTCCATAATAAGAGCGGCAAGCATGCTCCTTGCTCACATAGGTTACGGCGATAAAGCCGAAAAGCTTGATAAGGCTCTTGACATCTGTACACAAACAGAAAAGAGAATATCCATAACAGGTCGTGCAGACGGTTGCACAAGTGCCGAACTTGCAGATTATATCATGGAAACAATACAAAAGCTTTAAGGGTTTGTAAAAACATATTCCTGCAAATACAGGGTTTTAAAGCATAAAACAACAAAGAGAAGGGACTTTTTCAAAAAACAATGAAAAAGTCCCTTTTTAGCGGGGATAATAAATACACAAACAAAACCCCTCGTTTACTTTATGCATAGAAACAAGGGAAACTATGACAATTGTTTTTTAACTTGAATGTTCGAGGGGTTTTTATAATCAACTCAGCAAAAAGAGGGTGTGAAAATTATGCTTTTTCACACCCTCTTATTTTATTGCCTCCATATACAACCTCAATAATTTGGCGGCATGTTCCTGTTGCTTTTTATTTAAAGACCTGCACAGGTCTACTAACTCGTTGTCGGTATCACATATACCGTTTACAATAAAGTCCGTACTTACAACAAGAGCTTTTGAGAGCTTTCTTAGTGTTGTAAGCGTCATATTTTTTCTGCCCTTTTCTATATCCGAGAGAAATTGTGGCGAAAAATCTGACATCTCTGCTAATCTCTCTCTGGTCAATTCCCGCTCCTTTCGCAACATCAATATTCTCTCTCCCACAGCGTTATATTTATTATCCATAGCTTCCACTCCTTTAGTAACAGTATAATACATACTAAAGTTGTTATAAATCATCTACAGTTATTGACAATTTATTGCTATAGATGATATCATATTAAATATACAATATATTTTTAAGGAGGAAGCTAAATATATGTCAATAAAAAATTTATTTTTATCTGTATTGTTAAGCAGCATTATTATTTTTAATAATGCAACAATCATATATGCAAATAATTATATTGCACAGTATGAATATAATGAGAATACATCTCAGCTTGAAGTAATGGTTAAAAAAAGTAGCGACACTTCTTATGCGGTCGAGGGAGGGAATATTTACTTCAACGAAGAAACAGGTCAAATTACAGGGGCTGACAACTCTGTTACAATTGTTGAGATTCCTGAGACCATAAACGGAATTAAAGTTATAGGTATAGGTAATTATTCGTTTGAGCGTAGTTCACTTGAGGAAATAACAATTCCAGACACAATAATAGACATCGGAGAAGTCTCATTTTTAGATTGTTATAATCTTACCAAGGTGTATTGTTATAAAGGTAGTATTGCCGACAATCTCAGACTATACCCGGGAGACGTGGAAATTATATATATAGGAGAAATAACAACTGAAGTTTACACAGAGTCAACAACAAATATAGTTATAGAATCAACATCTGATATATCTACAGAAATGACAACAGTTTATGTCACGGAAAAACCAACATCTATTAGCTCAGAATTTCAAATAAAATTAGGTGACTATATAAAGATGGGTAATTATCTCGGTGAAGATATAATATGGCGTTGTGTGGCTTTTGATAAAATATCGGGATATGACGAAAACGGAAATCCAATCATTGACTCTACTGATACAATAACCGAATACAGAGAAGGTTATTTGCCTCTTATGGTAAGCGACAAAATCATCTGCATAAAACAATTTGACTCTCCCGGAGATAATATATCCGGGAGTCACGCTACTGAAACCAGTAATTTCTACTATATTAGAAACAACAATTCTATATATGGTTCAAATTACTGGGGAGATAGCAATATACGGTGTTGGCTAAACTCAGCTGATGAAACAGTTGAATGGTTATGCGGAAATCCTCCAGTAAATAAATATTTTTATGGCACTATAGATTATTCTTCCGAAGCGGGATTCATGACTATATTTTCCGAAAAAGAGAAGTTTGCGATAATACCTGTAAATCAAAAACATATATTAGACCAATATGAATATAGCATTCCGCAGATAGATGAAAAGGGTTACGAGAAGGTTTATCCTGTTTCGAATCCGCATATTTATAATGGATCTTTAGATAGTATAACTCAAAATTATTCTACTGCCTACTCAGAACAATTGGTTGACAAGTTGTTTTTATTGGATGTACAACAACTATATAACTTGTATTTAAATTTCGGAGATTATTACAAAACAAAGCTTACAGATTCTGCTATAAATCAATATATAGAACACGGATATGACAACGGTGTTGATGAAGAGACAGCTGAAAAATTTAAACAATTAAACTGGTATTACTATTTAAGAACCAATGTCATTAAGTTAAGGAAATAAAGAAATCCTTTAGCTACATTTTTATAATCAATTATTATCAAAAAAATGATGAGGTAGAATAAGAATTATAATTTCAAGAAAAAATTGCATCACAAGAAGACGATTTTCATCGC
>JAFSVK010000018.1 GCA_017444985.1 Bacillota bacterium | reverse complement strand
TGAGGAAAAAATAAAAAAATCGAAACCTTTTCGAATTTTTTATTTTTATACCTTGCAGACGGGCAAGTTGTGCACCCGAAAAAAGTAATCGGGACACCCATAGGGTGGCTTTTGACGATAGTCAAAAGTGCTTTTGCCTCCCTAAAGAGGCGCGCAGAACGGCTGTTAATCGGCAAAAATCTCATTTTTGCCGGGGGTGTGATATTTCACACCCCCATTTTATATGAGATTCCTATGGTTTCTTAAAAGTATGGATGTTATAAGCCAATAAAAACATACAAGGCTAACATTTATGATGGTAAGTTTTTTCACCGTATTTAAAAGAAACTCGGCTATTATCTGCATATCCTTAGTACCGAGTATGGAGGTGAGAGTCCTTACTCCCAAAAATCTTATTGCTATGATCTGCAACAGCATTATTCCCACAAAAGAGAGGAAAACAGCCATATTTCTGAAGCTGCTGAAACAGTGGCCAAAGGTCAGGGAGAAAAAACAAAGTGTTACTATAGACGTTACCACAATGGATATGTATATGAAAAATGATATAAGTACCGAGGGTGTAGTAAGCTCTATACCGCTTGCTTGCTTAAAATCATCCAAGGCTATAAGAAGCTCGTCCAACATAGAGGTATCGTAAAGGAAAAATGCCACTATAAAGGCGGTAGTCAGTACCGAGAGCAAACTCCATATAAAGGCTGTCAGCGTTTTACTCAGCACTATCTCAAAGGGAGATACGGGTAGCATATTTGTAAGCTGACCTTGGTTTGAAAGTATGTTATCGGCAAACCATCTTCCTTGTATAAGCACCAAAAGAAGGAAGGCGAGGGCGGTAAAGGCACCTAAGAGACCCGCTGCGGTAAACCTTATAACATTTCCTATGTAAAAGTTGCTGTTGTCGAAGTTTTCCATAAATTCCTTCGTCCAAAGCAACTTTACGGCTACGGAAAACAGCAAAAGTATCAGCGTTATCAGGAATATTTTTTTTGCGGTAGCCTTTATGTCGTAGTATAAAAGACTAAACATTCCTGTATACCTCCTTGTAAAGTTGGGTTATGTTTTTGCCGTATATTTTTGGTATTCTTTCTATATCCTCATAGAGAGACAACTCGCCTCTTCGTATAAAACCAACTTTTTCGGTGTAATCTTCAAGGTAGGTATAGGCTTTGGAGGTGAGAAGTACAACACCGCCGTATTTTTTGCAATCGCTTATAGTCTCGAGTATGGCTTTGTGATACTTTTTGTCTGTGCCGTTTAAGGGATTGTCAAACACAAAAAGCACAGCCTTTCTTGAAGATGCCATTATTATCTGTATTATACGTATATCGGAATCGGATATGTTTATAAACTTTTCCCTTGCCCTGATACCGAAGGATTTTAAAAGCCTTACAGCCCTTTTTGCCCTGAAATCCCTAAAGAAACTTTTATATATGTTTAAAAGATCGTTTACGGTGTTTTCATAGTTTACATAGGGAGTTTCGGGCTGGTAGCTTACAAGGGCGTTTGTTTTGTAGCCTGCCACACGCCCTCTTACGGTTATGCTACCCTCCGAGGGGGGCACAAGGCCGCAGATCATTTTGGCAAGTGTGGTTTTGCCATCGCCTACGGGAGAATATATCGTAGCCATTTCTCCCGTTTGTACGGAAAAAGAACATTTTTTTATGACCTTCGTCATATTTATGCTTTTTTCCGCACCCTTGCACTTAAGGGCAGTGACCTTAGTTGTTTTTTTACTTCTCATTTTTTCGGAGCCCCGTGGTGAGGTACAGCAGGTCCGTCATCTATAAATTCGGTGATGTTTATACCTTTTTCTTCTTTTTTAAGCTCTACCTGTCTGTGTATAAGTTCTTTCACCTTGCGAGGGTTTTTGATGTTGCGTATCTCGAAATTTTTAAGATCCGTATCGGAAGAATACAGGTGTATGCTTCCTACACCGAAAAGCTTTTGAAAGAGTGTGAGCTTAAGGGATATGTCCCTTACTCTGTAAAGCATTATCTCCTTTTCCTCCGTGGTGAAAAGGCCTTTTGAGTAAAAAAGCCTGTCATCGTTCATAGCATATCTTGTAAAGGATATGGGAAGCCCCAATATCCTCTTTTTGTCTTTCCAGATGTAATTTATATCGTCATCTTTTTTAGCCATAATATCACCTTCCTGTTTATATTTGAGGGTCTTCATCAATTATATAACAATAAGTAAAATATATCAACAAAAAATAATATTACAATTACCGTGTTATGTTTTAAAACGGAGTTTATAATGTTTGCATTTTGGGCTTTCTAAGTTATGATGGTGTTAATGAAAATGATTTATCGTTGAAATTTATCGACTCAAACCAATTTTTAGCTTACGCGTAAAAATTGATTTTTCAGGCATTGGTTTCAATAAATGCAAATTTGTCTATGTGGCGGGACCTCTCCGTCAGCCTTCGGCTGCCACCTCTCCTTTCGGGCAAGGCATGAGTGTCGGTGAGGCAATGGAGTTGGATATGGCAAACGTGTATTGGAGCAACAATAAGGTAAGTAAAAAAACAAAAACCGGAGGCAGTGGGAAAAGCCTCCCCGGGAGGGGAAGGAAGCCCTAAGGGCTGACGCAGGAACAACCAATACATTCGTTTACAGAGCTTTTCGTTCTGCTCGGAACCTCTCTGTCAGCTGGGGCTGTGAAAAAACAAAATGTGTTTTTTCACAGCCCTTTGTAGTAAAATATATAAACATTATCGCCGTCGGCAGACTTTAAATCCGCAGTTCACAAGGGGGTGTGAAAAAACACATTCCCGTAAATAGAAGGGTTTTAACCCGTAAAACAGTGTAAAAAAAGACTTTTTCACAGAAAAATGGTGAAAAAGTCTTTTTTTAGTGGTATAATAAATATATGAACCACTCCACTCATA
>JAFSVK010000017.1 GCA_017444985.1 Bacillota bacterium | reverse complement strand
ATCCCGAATTTCCTTGCCGATCTGCTCACAGTAGGTATAAGGCAAATTACGGGAAGCCCCTCTGAATATCTCCGAGGACTTCTTATCCTTTTTGATCTTGCCTGCCTTGATAAGCTCCTGTTTTTCGGCTTTGATACGCTCTAACAGTACGCTTGCAGGCTCATCACTGGGATCTTGCGGAACGAGCTTGCCCTGCACCGCCATTTGGAGTATGGAGTTTTTAAGCTGCTGTGCTGTCATGTCTCGCCGTTCCTTTCTTCGATCAATCGCCTTTGTGTCTGTATATAATCCTGCAATTCTTCCACAGTCGGCAGATTGTAGAGGTACTTTGAAGCAAATATCTGCTTGTTATCGTTCAGCACCGAATACTTCGCTATCGTTTCATTCGGCTCGGAACAAAGGATAATGCCAAGTGTGGGATTATCATCATCATTTTTCTGCAAAGAGTCAAACATACGGATATAGCTGTCCATTTGTCCGACATCCTGATGTGTCAGCTTACCGATTTTAAGGTCGATAAGCACATAGCATTTAAGAATACTGTGGTAAAAAACAAGATCAAGATAAAAATCATCATCATCAAAACGCATCAGTTTCTGACGTGCCACAAAACAGAAGCCCCGACCGAGTTCAAGCAAAAAATCCTGTAAATTGTCAATAAGAGCCTGTTCAAGTTCAGTTTCACGCAGTTCCGGATAGTTTTTCAAATCCAGAAATTCAAGAACATAGGGGTCTTTTATAAAATGTTCGGGAGCCAGTTTTGCCATATTGGTATTAGCTTCGGCAATAACTCCATCCTTAACATCGCTTGCAAGAAGTCGCTCGTAATAATGCGTGTTTATCTGCCTTTCAAGTTGCCTGCTTGACCATTGTCCTTTTATAGCTTCATCTATATACCATTTTCTTGCATCATCGCTTGTAACTTTCAATAATGTTCGGTAATGTGTCCAAGTTAATTGCGAACTCACTGCGTTCGCAATTGGAAATACGGTATAAAACTTTTTCATTTGCTGCAATGTTCTTACAGAGAAGCCTTTGCCATATTCATCCGTAAGTTTATCCGACAACTTTTGAAGTACCTTTTTACCATATTCCGAACGCAGTTCACCATTTTGTTCTTCTTCTATGATAATCCTGCCTATTTCCCAATAAGCCTGCACCATAGATTGACTTACCGCAACATACGCTTGTTTGCGCTTTTCGGTAATTACCTTTGAAATGTCGTTATAGAGCTTGTTTGCGTAATTATCTTCAAATTTACTATTCGGTATAATATCGTTACTCATCAATACTTACTCCCAATATACTTGTGATCTGTTCTAAAATACGGTCAATGTCCGCATTTAAACTTGCACGCTTTTCCTGATACTGTTGTATAAGCTCTTTAGGCGGCAGTATTTCTTCTTCCTCGTGAGGAAATCCGCAAAGGTCAATATTATAGTTTCTCTCAGCAAGCTCCTCAGCCGTGTACTTCTTCGCTTTTTCAAAGCCGTCAATGGTGATCTCCTCACGGTTGCCCCACCACTCGATAGCAGGAGCAAAGTGTTCGAGTTTCATAGGCTTTGTTTTGGAGAAATTCTTGTATCCGTCAGGCATATCCAGACGATAGAACCATGTTTCCTTAGTTGAGCCAGTCCTGTCAAAGAACAGGATATTAGTAGTAATAGAGGTGTACGGAGCGAAAACGCTGTGCGGCATACGAATAACTGTGTGCAGGTTGAACTCGCTCAGGAGTTTCTTTTTGATAGCGACCTTTGCATTGTCTGTACCGAACAGGAAACCATCAGGGAGAATAACCGCTGCTCTGCCGTTTTGCTTCAGGCGGTACATGATGACCGACATGAACAGGTCAGCAGTCTCACTGCTTGCGAGATCGGACGGGAAATGGTTTTTAACTTCATTCTTTTCATTACCGCCATAGGGAGGATTCATTAAAACAACATCAAATTGGTCATCTTCCGTGTAATCCAGGACATCCTTTAAAAGGGAGTTATCGTGATAAATACGGGGAGTATCAATGTTGTGTAAAAGTAGATTCGTTACGCAAAGCATATACGGAAACTGCTTTTTTTCGATACCATAAACAGAGGTATCAAATGCCTCCCTGTCCTCTATGGTCTTTTTCTGCGATTCAAGAGCGTTAAGCCAGCTGATTATAAAGCCACCGGTACCGCAGGCAAAATCAGCCATTTTTTCGCCGATCTTAGGTTGAATGGTCTTCGCCATAAAATCGGTAACGGCGCGAGGAGTGTAAAATTCGCCCGCCGAACCTGCACTTTGTAATTCTTTAAGGATGGACTCATAGATTTCTCCAAATGCGTGGTTTTCTTCATAATCGTCGAGACGAAGTTCATTGATAACATTTATGACCTGACGGAGTAAAACACCGTCTTTCATATAATTGTTGGTGTCTTCAAATGTAGTTTTTACGATAGCTTTGTTTATGGGGGTTGTTTTTGATACTGCTATACTTTTAAGCGTAGGAAACAACTTATTATTGACAAATGCAAGTAAATCATCGCCCGTTATAGCTGTGCCTTTTCCGTCATCCACCGCCCAATTCCGCCAGCGACATTCTTCGGGAATAATAGACTCATAATTGTCATCGTCAAATTCCCAATCTTCTTCTTTTGTATCGTAAACTTTGAGAAACAGAAGCCATGCAATCTGTTCAATACGCTGTGCATCGCCGTTGATACCTGCATCATTTCTCATTATATCCCTTAATCTTTTTACAAAATTACCTAAACTGCTCATATCTTAAACCACCTTGTATATTTCTTCCTCAAGTTCTCTTACAGCCTGCATATATCCTTCTTTACCACCGAATAATTTAACTATAGCTGCCGGTTTTCCCATACGAATAAATGGATCAAGTTTTAATACTTGTGTATCTTCTATTTGATAGATACCCTCATTTGAATACATATCAAGCAGTGCTTCAAGAACTTCTCGTGCCATTCCGTTATATTTGCTGATGAAATCACGTTTTTTAACATCATTGGCACGTTCTTTTCGAGTCAGTGGTTTTTTATCAAACGCAATATGAATGATGAAATCAAAATCATCTATATCGCCCATCCCCTGTGACTCTTTCAAGGCCTGAATATCAATTCCGTGTTCTTTGAATAAATCGGATATTGCTTTTTTCTTATCTTCACTGTTCCATTTTCTTATAAAATGTTCTAAATCAGCGTATTCTCCACGAATATTGGTCTTAGTATAATCAATAATGTTTTCATGGCGGAGAAGTTTGCCGTCAGCATCATATACTGATACTACCTTATTGATAATACGTACTGTACAGCCGTTTACATCTACATACGGTTTGGGTTGAGGTTCGGAAGGCGGTTCCGGCGGCTCAACGATAATATCAGGGCCTTCTTTGGGTGTTGGCGAATGATAATTAGGGTCTATCTCTATCGGACCATCCCACTCTTCATCATAAAACAATCTTGTAACTCCTCTGAAATCCATAACAACAAAATGAGTTTTACCATCCTTTTCACGAAGTCGAGTCCCTCTGCCTATGATTTGCTTGAACTCCGTCATTGATCCGATATTTTCATCAAGAACTATCAGCTTTGTCATTTTGCAGTCGGCACCAGTTGAAAGCAATTTTGAAGTTGTTGCTATTACGGGATACGGAGAAGAAACAGAAATAAAATAATCAAGTTTACTTTTCCCATATTCATCCGAACCTGTAATCCGAACTACATAATCAGGATTTTTTGCACACATATCCGAATTAAGGTTTGTTAGAGCAACTCGCATACGTTCGGCAGCATCTTCCGTTGCACAAAAAACTATCGTTTTTTGCATACGGTCGGTGCTTATAAGATAATTAGTTATTTCAAGTGCGACCTGATTTATGCGGTCTTGTATTATGATATTATAATCATAATCAGTATTATTATAAATTCTATCTTCAATTTCGTTGCCGTAGTAATCAAGCTGTCCTTTAAGCGGTCTCCATCCGTCGCTGATGTCCGTTGTGATACTGATAACTTTAAACGGAGCAAGAAAACCATCCTCAATGCCGTTTTTCAAAGAATATGTATAGATAGGCTCTCCGAAATACGAAATATTAGAGGTATATGTAGTCTCCTTCGGTGTGGCGGTCATACCGATTTGCGTAGCGGAGGAAAAATATTCAAGTATCCTGCGCCATTTACTGTCCTCTTTTGCACTGCCGCGGTGACACTCGTCCACTATAATAAGGTCAAAAAAATCCTTATCAAATAATTCGGAAAAATGTTCTTTGTCATCATCACCAATCAGTTGCTGATAGAGTGAAAAATATACTTGGTGAGATGTAATAGTTGTCTTATTATCCTTTGCAACATTGATTTTATGAATAACCTTTTCAAGCGGCGAGAAGTCCTGCTGTATGGATTGATCCACCAATATGTTTCTGTCCGCAAGGTACAATATCTTACGCTTCATGCGGCATTTAAGCAGTCGGTAAAATATTTGAAATGCTGTATAAGTTTTGCCTGTGCCCGTAGCCATAACAAGCAATAAGCGATTTTGACCACGAGCAACAGCATCTACTGTTCTGTTAACAGCTACACGCTGATAATATCTCGGCTCATAGGTATTTTGGCTTGAATAATACGGCTGATTTATGACAGCAAGTTCATTTGAGGACAATCCCTGCCCGCCATTTGCATTTACTCTATATCGTTCGAGCAATTCATCGGGTGTCGGGAAATCCGAGAGAGGTATTTCCCGTTCTGAACCCGTTAACATATCATGTTCATAGAATGCATCACCATTAGAACTGTAAACGAAAGGTACATCCATCATTTTAGCATAGGCAATCGCCTGCTGTAATCCATAAGATACGCTATGATTATTGTCTTTTGCTTCAACTATCGCAATAGGAAAACTACTGCTCCAATATAAAACATAATCGGCATATTTTGCAGTTTTCTTGTTTCTAAAAACAAAGTTGCCGTTCAAACAGATCTTTCCGTCTGTAATTTTTGTTTCCATAGTGATTTTGCTTTTATCCCACTTTGCAAGAATTGCAGGAGTAATATACTGAAGTTTTATATCTTCTTCCGACATTTCCTTTTTTGTGAGTATGGTCATAAGTACACCTCCTCTGATAATTAATTATTATGAGAAGTTATGTTTGCCATAAGTATAGCATAATCAGTCAAGTTAGTCAATTTGCAAATAAAGATTTTTTGTTTTATTCCGGTAATTTAAGAGTCATCTTTACTATCTCAATTTTACTTCAATAGCACTTTTTAGAGGTACCCGAAAGATATTGAAGTGAAGCAAATATCTCTGCCAATGAATACATTTTAAATGCCATAAGCAACAAAAAGGCAGGTGTCAACAACACACCCGCCTTTTTGCTTATCTTCTTCTGCGTACCTGTTCTTCTATGTAATCTATCTCATCTTCCGTATAATCGCCGCTGTCGATGTCTATATCGTCTCCGCCGTTTCTCAGTTGGTGTTCTATCTCGTCTTCTATCACCATGTTGCGAAAACCCATGTAATCTATAAAATCTTGATCTACCATAGTATTCACCTCTTTTATAATGCTTGGTATATTATATTGCCTTTACATATCGTGTAGTGTATTTTACCGGGAAGGCTCATGCCTTTAAAGGGGGAGTTTTCTGCCTTTGAGGCAAAGTCTTTTACCTGCCAATACTCATCCTCACCGAATATAACTATATCCGCATCCCTACCCTCTTGTATGGAGGCAGGCTCTATGGAGTAGAGTTTTGCGGGGTTGGTGCTCATAAGCTCTATAAGCTTTATAAGGGGCAAGCCGTTTTCCTTTACAAGCACTTTTATTCCAAGACTCAAAGATGTTTCAAGACCTGTTATACCGCTGGGAGCTTTATCCATAGGTCTTTGTTTTTCCTCTTTGGAATGAGGGGCATGGTCGGTAACTATCATATCTATGGTGCCGTCCTTTATACCCTCTATTATTTTTTGCCTGTCCTCCTCTTTTCTTAAAGGAGGGTTCATTCTTGCAAGGGTGCCCTTTTCAAGTACAGCCTCTTCCGTAAGCGTAAAGTGGTGGGGAGTTGCTTCCGCATATAAATTTGCTCCCAAGGACCTAAAAAACCTTACCATATCCACGGAAGTACCCGAGCTTATATGCTGTATACATACCTTGCACCCCGTTTGCAGAGCAAGAAGGCTGTCTCTTGCCACCATAATATCCTCTGCCAAAGCGTCCGCACCGGGATAGCCTATCTTTTGGGATATTTCACCCTTATTTACCCCCGGAGCATAAACAAAGGAAGGGTCCTCTTCGTGAAGACTTATAGGCACATTCAACTCCTTTGCTTTAAGCATGGCATTATATATAAGCTTCTCATCCATAACGGGAACTCCGTCGTCTGTAAAACCTACGGCACCGCCCTTTAAAAGTTCTTCCATATCCGTAAGTTCTTTTCCCTGCATACCCTTTGTAACGGTAGCGCACTGATAAAGCTTTATTCCCGTTTGTTTACCCTTTTCAAGTATGTAGGAGAGAGTTTGCAAATTATCCACTGCAGGCTTTGTGTTTGCCATACATATTACGGAGGTGACACCTCCCCTTGCGGCAGCCTTGCTACCCGATATTATATCTTCCTTGTATTCAAAACCCGGATCTCTGAAATGCACATGGGCATCCATAAGACCCGGAGCCGCTACAAGGCCCCTACCGTCTATTTCATAGTGATCACCCTCTATCTGAAAATCACCTGTTTTAACTATTTTTTCGCCGTCTATGAGTATATTTTCCACCCGATCTTTACCCGTAACGGGGTCGACTACTCTGCATCCTTTTATAAATAACATTTTTAGCTCCTTTAAGAAAGACAAAAATCCTTTGCGGGTATGGTACCGCCTATGCTTTGAGGATCTTGGTCGTAGAGTTTGGTGTATAATTTTGTAAGTTCCTCACCGAAGGGCTTGGGAGTATTTCTTACAAGGCTACACCCGGGTATAGAGGCTTTAAAGGCAGCCACATCCCCTTCTTTCATGTAGCTCAGTGCTATCTCCGCCGTTTGATCCAAGTTTTCTCTTGCGTTTGCCATTCTAACCGAATTATCAAAATCGGACTTTATTCTTATTCTGTCCTCTTCATCCTCTGCTACGGAAAGTTTTGCCACAAGCATGGAAGTGTAAAGCTTTGTTCCCGTCAGCTCATCCCAAAGATCGTAAAGGTCTATGCAGGATGTTATATTTTCATCCTCCGCTATGGCAAGGCTTATATAGGGTTCGGGTATAACGGCACATTCCACTTTACCGTTTTTAAGACCTTCCACCAATGCCTTGTATGAATCTATCTTTTCTATTTTTATAGGTTCGGAGATATCCTCACTTTCATCTGATATCTCGTTTATAATTATCTCTGCAAGCTCGTCCCCTCTTACCATACTCACAAGACCCTCGGGGATCTTTGTAATATCGGTAAGTCCCTTTTCACCGTAGGTCACAAGATGATAATTACAGGTAGCAAGAGGCGTGACAGCCACACACTTTTCTTTGGCATAAAGGCACGCCGCTCTGTCCGCAGACACCACAGCCGCATTTATATCTCCCTTTTCAAAGGCGTTAGAGACCTCCTCTGCCGTATCGTAAAACGTAAATTTGTAGTTTTCGTTTGTTTGGTCGCCCTTTTCGCTTTTATCCATTATATGGGCACAAGCTATTACGGAGCAATCATAGGTAAGCCCCACATTTACATCCAGCTTCTTGTACTCCTCTTCTTCGGAAACTTGGCTCTCACTTACCTGTCCCTCAGTCGACTCTTCCTTGTTTTCCTCGGGTATGACTATGGAAAACTCGGGGTCTTCCTTCTTTTGTCCACAACCGAAAAGAAGAAGAAACACCATCAATATCCATATCTGTTTTTTATTTTTAAAAAAGCCCATTTTCATACCTTCCTCTCTCGGTACATTCCATATAAACTATTTCTTTGCCCTTTTTTATGGCATAATTTACGGTATTTAAAGTGCCGCCCTTTGTACCGTTGCAGTAGGCTATTATCCTGCTGCTGTTGTCCACCATCCATTTGTTTCTTATATGGTAGAGAGACTTTCCGGTGTAGTAAGGTGCAAAGGATACGGTGTATATGTTTTTTTGAAAAACTTTTTTGTATCTTGTTTTCCAAAAACTTCCAAAGCTTTCCTCAAAATTAAGGAAAGGCAGGGCGCAAATAAGCCCAAAACCCTCTTCTGTGACTGTCTCTGCCGCCAATATGTCAAAGCCTCTTGACATACCGCTTATAAAATATTTATAGCCCAGCAAAGCAGCCTCATTTATTTTGCGACGAAGCTCAATTTTTATCTCATCTTCGCAAAAATTCCCCTTCTCGGGTCTATGCCCAGTAAAAGAACATATTTTGATATTCTTTGACCCTGTTCTTTTTTCAAGTTCGTTTAAAAGAAGGCACATTTTTTAACCCATATAAAGTAAAAATATTTTGACCGCAAGCACCGTTAAGGATGCCGCTACAGCCACAAACAAAAGACTCTTTTTACCCAGTGCCAAAGCCACCGCCACGCAGGTCCCCGCTATGGCAGAGCTTTTTTCTCCCGTAGAGTAAAACACCGAGGGGAATGTCATAGCACTCAGTACCCCGTAGGGTATATAAAAAAGCACGGAATTTAAAAACCGCGATTTTATTTTATTTTTAAATACAATGAAGGGTAGTGTTCTTACAATGTAGGTCACTACCGCCATTATAAAAAGATAATACAAAAATTTATATAATTCCATATTTGAAAATAGGGGAGCTCTAAAAAGTGCTATTGAAGTAAAATTGAGATAGCTTGTTCGAGGACTGGGAAATGGCTCGAAGCCAATGTAGAGCATTGGTAAGAGACATTGACGACGTACTCGGGCAAGATAGCCAATTTTACGATTTATGACTTTT
>JAFSVK010000219.1 GCA_017444985.1 Bacillota bacterium | reverse complement strand
ATATGTTCAGCTGATCGGTACTAATAGGTCGAGGGCTTACTCGAAAGTAAGAGAAGGTTGCGAGTGCTACAAGCGACCGAAGGACTTACAAACTTTTGATAAACGGTTAATGTGTTTGTTTTTGGTTTTGAAGGTACAATACCTTATGGATGGGTTCCCGAGTGGCCAAAGGGGGCAGACTGTAAATCTGTTAGCACAGCTTTCGAAGGTTCGAATCCTTCTCCATCCATTATATCGCGAGGTAGAGCAGTCCGGTAGCTCGTCGGGCTCATAACCCGAAGGTCGTCTGGTTCAAATCCGGCCCTCGCAACTAAAAAGACTCTGATTTTGGAGTCTTTTTTTATAACAAAAATATAAATTTAAGCGAAAGAGCATAATGAGGAAAAATTTAAAAAGAACCATAGTGACAGTATTTTTAAGTTTTGCTTGGTTTTTAAAATATAGCGGTTACCTCTGCTGAAGGGGTTGAACTTTCACCCTATGCAGCCCTTATTCTGCTACATATAAGCGGCGTTTCAACCATTGAAGCCGATAGAGTCTCTTTAGGTGTTAACGCAGATAAAAGTATAGATTCAAAGGATGCCGCTTTGACACTTCAATATGTTGTCGGACTTGTTAAGTTATTATAAAGCGAGGTAGAGCGGTTTGGAAAATCGTCGGGTTCATAACCCGAAGGTCGTTTGGTTAAGATCTGGCCCTCGCAACAAAAAAGACTCCGGTTTCGGAGTCCTTTTTGCATGCACAAATCAGTAGGTCGAAATAATTAACATAAGTATTACCGCTATATCTTATCCATATATAGTTTCAAGCCAAATATTAAATATTTTGTCAAAATTTGTACAATCAAGAGTCAGATTAACATTTGCAGTTCCTGCAGAATAAGTCAAAAGATCGATGTCATATTGCCCCAATTCTTTTTTTAGAACTTCTCTTTTATCTTCAAGCACGCGTATTGCATCTGCATTATAGTTTTCCATTTGTAAATAAATTTTTGAAACATTATTGTTTTTTTTCAAATATTCACATATATTAGCATAATCATCATTGTTAAATTGGGGACTATAATCAGTAACAATATTTGTTGCTATTTCTACAGGTTTATCTTTTTTATCAGGTACATTTAAATGAATGTAGGGCCACATAGATTTCTTAGAAGGATCATTTTCTATACTGTTATAAGTATCTACATATTTTACTATTGTATTGTTTCCTCCTATAGATATATGCGGAAAGGCGTCCATATATATAGTTAGTGTAGTATCTGTTCCTTCGTCGTTTGAAATTATGTTTTTACAAACCAATTTAAATTTACCGGTGGGATTATCGAAGTCGTCTGTTTCTTCAACAAGTTCCCAATTAGGATTTAAAATAGATACTTTTTCTTTATTATCAACACTACTCCAATCTTCTCTTTCCCAAAGTGGACGAGGGTCTTCTGTTGTTGTTTCTGTTGTAGCTTCTGTGGTTGCTTCATTTGGTGTCACGTCAGAATTTGCAGTGTTTTTCTGTGCTTGACTATTAGATTTACTGCAACCGACTGATATAAATAAAAATAATAAAAGAAATAGCGTTAGAAAATTTTTGTGTATATACATATATGTAGCCTCCTTATATTATAAATTGATGTTCAGTCCGAAGTTAATATGAATTTTTTCGGATAATTGTATTTTAGAATTAAATGTTTTGCTTATTTTTAGTGTAATAATGTAGTCTTGCGACGATAGTATTTCCGTTGTAGGATTTATTTTTTTAAAATATCCACTGTCTATAAGATTATAAACATAGGCACGAAATGCATCTAAGGGTATATGTAATATAAGATTATCAAGGTACAAGTTCTTTTTTGCTGCTGTGAGTATAGTCCTATAAACATCAATGGTTGTGTTATTTTTTTGAAAGTATGGCTTTGGGATGTCGGGCAATATTATTTGATTGTTGCATATACATAAATTTCCTATTTCGCCCTTTTCAATATGTTTAAAAATTGTTTCGCTTTTCATACCCCACTGTTTTGATGCTTCGATTATTGTCATAGTACACCTCCACTAATATTTTTCTCTATTGTATCAATTGTTTTTTTTTTGTCAATCTAAAGCTCGCTTTTTGTATTGATTTTTTTTATATAAAATTCTTATATTACAAAATGAAAGTTATGATTTAATTTTTGTGAGTAATACTGTATTAGGAAAAGTATTGCGAAATTGGTGATAGCTTTCTTTTCTAAAATATGCAAGGTAAAAAAAGCACCGAGATGACCGTTCACCTCGGTGCTTTTTACAGCGTTATAATATATGCCATAAGGGGCAATGTCAGCATACTTAGGAAGGTGGTGACTATCACGCAACCTGCGGCAAGGTTTTCGCTGTAGCCGTATTTTACAGCAAACACCGATGTTATGCTGGCACAGGGGCAGGACTCCAACATAAGGACTATGGCAGGCACGGTTCCCGAGAGGGAAAGAGCCTTAAAAAGAGCCAGACAGGTAAGGGGTATAAGAAATATCCTCACACCTATTACAAAGAGCAACAGCTTATTTGCCACAATATCCTTAAATTTTGCGGAGGCTATGAGTATACCCGTTATTATCATAGAAAGGGCGGTATTCATACTGCCAATGTTGTTTATGGGCTTTTGTATTATTTCGGGCACCTTTACTCTCAAAAGGAAAAGGGCAAGGCCTATAAGTACCGCAAAAAGCACGGGGGTGGAAAGTATGCTTTTGGCAACTTCCTTAATATCCGTTTTCTTTGTAAGTATGGCTATACCTATTGTCCAAAGCAGAATGTTGTACACCGTAACAAAGGCGGAGGCATATATAAGCCCCTCCGAACCGAAAAGAGCCTCTATAAGGGGAAAGCCCATGTATGCCGCATTTGAAAAGGTGCAGGTAAATTTTATGATGGGTGCGTTTTTGTCCTTTATCTTTAAAGAACATATAAGGGTGACAATAAGACCCAAAAGCACAAGCACCGTACCAAGTACAAAGGCTTGTAAGAGGTTTGAAAGTATCTCGGGCTTAAACTCCGTTAAATACGAGTTTATGATCATGGCAGGTATTATAAGATATATAAGAAGATCCGAAAAATGTTTCTTCGCCTCCGTTTTTAAAATATTGGCTTTTACACATATAAAGCCGGAAAATATAAGTACAAAAAGAACCGCCACCTGTTTTGCGGCTATTATGGCAAGGTCCATACTTTCCTCCAAAAATCTTTTTTGTGTTATGGGGAGCTCTAAAAAGTGCTATTGAAGTAAAATTGAGATAGCTTGTTCGAGGACTAGGAAATGGCTCGAAGCCAATGTAGAGCATTGGTAAGAGACATTGACGACGTACTCGGGCAAGATAGCCAATTTTACGATTT
>JAFSVK010000218.1 GCA_017444985.1 Bacillota bacterium | reverse complement strand
GTGCTATTGAAGTAAAATTTAGATATTTGTTCGAGGACCGGGAAATGGCTCGAAGCCAATGTAGAGCATTGGTGAGAGACATTGACGACTAACCTTTGCAAGATAGCCAATTTTACGATTTATGAGTTTTTAGAGGTGCCCTGTAATATGTACTACGGAAATATTAAAAACAACGATATAGCAGACGGTACGGGAGTGAGGGTATCTCTTTTCGTTTCGGGTTGTCGTAATGCCTGCGAGGGCTGTTTTCAACCCGAAACTTGGTCCTTCACCTACGGCAAACCATTTACAAAGGCTGTACTTGAAAGAGTTATGACTCTCCTCTCCCCACCCTACATAGAGGGTCTTACTATCCTTGGAGGAGAACCCTTTGAGCCCGAAAATCAGGCTACGGTACTAAAGATAGTAAAAAGTGTAAGACAAAAATACAAAAACAAAAAAAATATATGGATATACACAGGCTATACCTTTGATAAGGACCTGAGGGAAAAGGGCAAAAGATACACCGAAAACACGGAAGAGATATTGATAAATACGGATGTGTTGGTAGACGGTAGATTTATACTGGAAAAAAAGGATATCTCCTTGGCATTCAGAGGCTCCTCCAATCAAAGGATAATAGATGTTAAAAAAAGCCTTTTGTCGGAAAAAGTGGTGGAAGTGCAATTATAAAGATAATCTAAAATACGATGTTGAAAAAATCTATAAGTTTTACTTCGAAGCATTTTTTCTTTTTTTGGGTAGAATTAACTTAATGATACTGGGTCTCCTTATCTCAAAGAATATGGAAAGGTAGTTTTACATGAAGAAAAAAACGGGATTATCCCAATTGTTGGAATATGCGGGCAGGCACAAGTACCTGACTTATATGTCGTGGCTGTTGTCTGCCGCAAGTGCTTTAATTGCCCTTGTGCCGTTTTATTTTATTTGGCGTATAATGAAAGATATTTTGAGCGACACGGAAGGCTGTATTGTGGGTTGGGGCATATATGCCGTACTTGCGGCTTTTGTTTCAATGCTGCTTTATGTTGTTGCACTTTGTTGTTCACATTTATCGGCATTCAGAATAGCCTCTAATCTGCGTAAAAGAGTTATAAGCCATATTGCTTCACTGCCGATAGGCATTATTGAAAGTGAGGGAAGCGGAAAACTGCGCAAGACTGTAAATGATGCAAGCGGTTCGGCGGAAACTTATCTTGCACACCAACTTCCCGATAAGGCAGGTGCAATAGTTACACCCATAGGACTGCTTGCACTGCTTTTGATATTCGATGCAAAACTAGGGCTTTTAAGTCTTGCTCCCGTTATTTTGGGCTTTGGGATAATGGCGATGATGACTGGTAGAAAAATGCAGGAGAAAGTAAATGAATATCAAAATTCCCTTGATAATATGTCAAACGAAGCAGTTGAATATGTGCGAGGTATCCCCGTTGTAAAAACTTTTGGGCAGACTGTATTTTCATTCAGGCGTTTCAAGCAGAGCATTGACGATTACAGCAAATGGACAATATCCTATACAAAAGACCTGCGTATTCCGATGATATGCTATACTACAGCGATAAACGGCGTGTTTGCGTTTTTGGTACTTGGGGCGGCTTTATTTACAAAAAACGGTGTAACGATATCTTTTTTGCTTGATTTTATGTTTTATATCATGATCACGCCCGTTATTTCCCTTACACTCACAAAAATAATGTATATGAGTGAAAATGAAATGATAGTTGATGATGCTTTGTCAAGAATAAATGCCATTCTTGAATATCCTCCCTTATCGGAAGCCGAAAACAAAAGAGTTATAAATGATTATTCTATAGAACTTGAAAATGTAGTTTATTCTTATAATAATAACAAAAATAATAAAAATGCTCTTGACGGTATTTCGCTTAAAATAGAACAAGGGAAAACAGTGGCTTTTGTAGGTCCGTCGGGAGGAGGAAAATCCACCCTTGCGGCATTGATAACAAGATTTTTCGACCCGCAAAGCGGATGTGTTAAAATAGGTGGCACTGATATACGGGATATTCCCAAAAAAGAACTTATGAATACAATTTCCTTTGTGTTCCAAAACAGCAGGCTTATAAAGGGCAGTATACTTGAAAATGTGCTTCTCGGCAGACCCGATGCGACAAAGGAAGAAGTTATGTCGGCACTTAAAAATGCACAGTGCGATGATATTATAGAAAAACTGCCAAACGGCATTGATACCGTTATAGGCAGCGGAATATATCTTTCCGGCGGAGAACAGCAACGTATAGCGATAGCGCGTGCAATTCTTAAAAATTCGCCCATACTTATTTTTGATGAAGCAACGGCTTTTGCAGACCCCGACAACGAAGTGCGTGTGCAAAATGCAATTACGAACCTTGCAAAAGGCAAAACAGTTATAATGATAGCACACAGGCTGACAGCAGTTAAAAATGCCGATGTTATTTATGTTATAAATAATGGAAAAATCACAGAAAGCGGCAAAATAAACGAGCTTATGGAAAATAAGGGGCTGTTTGAAAAAATGTGGAATGACTATCAGACTGCGGTTGAATGGAGGGTCGTATAATGTTTGAAAAATTACAGAAAAAATTCGCTTTATCCGAAAAAGGTGCGAAAGATTTGATAAAGGGCTGTTTATACTGCGCTTTGCAGAATATTTCTTTTATGTTGCCTGTGGGTATACTTTTCAAGCTGGTTTGCGAACTTAAAAACGGCGGTATGGGAAGCTCGGGGTTTTATATTACAGCCTGCATTGCGACTTTACTTTTTATTGCACTTGCAACTTGGTTTCAATACAATTCCACCTTTTTTGCCACTTACATAGAAAGCGGTATAAGGCGATTGACTCTTGCCGAAAGGTTGCGAAAACTCCCGCTTTCTTTTTTCGGGAAAAAAGACCTTGCCGACCTTACAACTACGATAATGGGGGACTGTACCGTGCTTGAGACCGCATTTTCGCACTACATCTGTGCACTTGTAGGTTCGTTCATATCTACGGCATTGATAGGCATAAGTCTGTTTTCGGTAAATTCGGTGATGGCTCTTGCCGCACTGTGGGTACTGCCTGTATCGTTTGCGATAGTTTATTTTTCCGGTGCCGTACAGGACAAATTCAACCGCCTTTCAATGCAGGCAAAGACCGACTGTGCAGACGGCATACAGGAATGTATAGAAGCGATACGCGACTTGAAAGCCAACAATGCGGAAGAAAAATATCTTTCGGGACTTTACGGGAAGATAGACAGTGTGGAAAAAGCGGCATTCAAAAGCGAACTTGCAACGGGAATTTTTGTTGTCTCGGCACAGCTTATTTTAAAATTCGGTATTGTAACAACAGCTTTTGCGGGAGCTTTGCTCTACAAGAACGGAAACCTCGATATACTCACTTTTTTTATGTATCTGCTTGTGGTGTCACGCCTTTATGACCCTCTGCAATCAACGCTTACAAATCTTGCAGCCGTAATATCGTTAAGAACAAATATTTCAAGAATGAACGATATACTTTATCAGCCGATACAAGAGGGCTCACAGATACTTGACAATAAGGGTACTGACATAGTTTTTGAAAATGTTTCTTTTTCTTACGAAGACGGTGAAAAGGTTCTTAAAAATGTGTCTTTCACAGCAAAACAAGGCGAAGTTACCGCACTTGTGGGAAGTTCCGGCGGAGGAAAAACAACGGTTTCAAGGCTTGTGGCAAGGTTTTGGGATATTTCGACGGGCAAAATAACGGTGGGTGGCACGGATATTTCAAAAATCGACCCGGAAACGCTTTTGTCGCTGTATTCTATAGTATTTCAGGATGTTTTGCTTTTCAATAATACGGTGCTTGAAAATATAAGAATAGGTAGGCACGGTGCCTCTGATGAAAAAGTTATAGAGGCGGCAAAGCTTGCCAATGTGGACGAATTTGTAGAAAGGCTACCCGATAAATGGAACACACTTATCGGCGAAAACGGTTGTGAACTTTCGGGAGGAGAAAGACAGCGTATCTCGATAGCAAGGGCGTTTTTGAAAAATGCCCCGATAATTTTGCTTGACGAGGCGACGGCTTCTCTTGATGTGGAAAATGAAACGCTTATACAAACCGCACTTTTAAGATTGATTAAAAATAAAACTGTGCTTGTGATAGCTCACAGGATGAGAACCGTATCAAGCGCAGATAAAATAATCGTGTTGTCTGAGGGCGTTGTTGCGGAAAGTGGTACTCCCGATGAATTAAATAAAAGTTTCCCAACTTTATCATCTATACATCTGTAAACTGCTGAATTTTGCTATATATTATTGCAATGCATACAATTTTTTGTATAGGTGTTACAACTATATTTTTTGAATATCGATACTCCTAAAAAATACAATTATAACAATAAAAATAATAAAAAAAATCACTTCATTTTTTGAGATTTTAGAATAAATTGTCAAAAATATAGTTAATTTTTCCAAATTTAAGTATTTGTATAGTTGAATTTATTGGGAAAGTTTTAATTAAAACAAAAAAACGGTATTTTTGCCGATATGCTGAAACTGCAAACACAAAGCGGCGAATGGGCGATATAAAAAGGGCTTGCGTGGATATAAAATCTGATGTGACCCCAAAAAGTTAGACTTTTATTGCGTAACAGAATTTGATGTCTGTTACGCATTTTTTATGCAGCCAAAAGGCTAAGCCTGTATTGTACAGGACTCATCCATCCTAATTTCTCTTTAATTCTTTGTTCATTG
>JAFSVK010000217.1 GCA_017444985.1 Bacillota bacterium | reverse complement strand
TCCAAGCAAGAATTAGAAGAACGCATATACAAATATTTTGAAGAAATCAACGAGGATCCTGTCGTGTACCATTGGGGATGGAACCTGGAAGATGTAGACTCTAACGAGGATGTCAAGGCACAAACTTTGATATCGTAAAATATACAGCTAATTACGGACCATTATACTAGTCCTCGAACAAGCTATCTCAATTTTACTTCAATAGCACTTTTTAGAGGTCCCCATATGATATTGAGTCCTCGGAGTATTCTGAGGACTTTTTCTTTTCAGGCAATTAGTTTTCCGCTCCGCAGGCTCGGACGGCTCTGAGGGGCGTTTCCGTTCGTCTGAGGGGGCTGTCAAGCAGAGGTAGGCTCGGCAATGCCGTGACGGATTTCATACTCACGCACACGGCGGTAAAAGGTGTTTGCCGACAAGCCCATTCTCCGCATAAAGTCACGCCCTGTGATACTCTTGGGCTTCCATTCCCCATAAAGCTGACCGAACCTCGTCCGGTCAATCTCAATGGGCTTTCGTCCTGTGTACTTGCCCTGTGCTTTGGCAATCTCGATGCCCTCACGCTGTTGCTGCTTGAGCTGTTCACGCTCCAACTGTGAGAGTGCTACGAATACGGTCAACATGAATTTGCCCGTAGGCGTGTCTGTGTCGATGTTCTCCTTATGGCTGATGAGAGTGACACCCTTTTCGGTGAGAGTGTCAATGATGTTCAGCAAGTCCTTTGTGGAGCGCCCCGGACGGCTGATACTCTCGATATAGAGCGTATCGCCTTCACGCACATAGTCCGGCATAGCTTTAAGCTGTGGGCGGTCTTTGTTCGCTCCCGAAATCTTCTCGGAGAAAATGCGGTCAACCTGATAGTCGCACATGATCTCCTGCTGTCTTGCTGTCTCCTGATGCTCCGTGGAAACACGGATATAACCTATTCTACTCATAAAATCTTCCTCTCTTTATTCAAGCTGACTTTTCTTTCTCTTGGCAGCCTGTTCGTTCTGCATATATCGGGCAAGCGTCCTCTGACTGTCACGCTTCTGCTGCGCAAGCCTTGAAAGCCTGTCCGCTTCTTTCTTCAGGGCTTTACGCTCCGCACTCTGCTGTGCGTAATCTGTTCGGGCTTTTTCAAACTCCGTTTTCAGCTTGCTGAGTTTCGGTATATGAGCGTCGGGGAATAGCTCTATCAGCTTCTTGTAAGCCTTGCGGTACTCGTCAAGTTCATAACAAAAATCGCTCTTGTACTTGGTTTTCGCCTTGCCATCCAGAGAGGTATATTTCTTGTGGTACGCCACAAATTCATGATACTTCTCGATTGCAGGAATTTGTTCCTCCATTTTGTGAATACGGTCACTCAATTCCATCTGCGGAGTTGACATGACCATAAATTCAGCAAGTGCCCTGTGAGCTGCGCTCTCCAATTCTTCAAGCGTGGAGTTGCTCGCCGTCATTTCATTTAGTGCCTTGCTCGCCGCTTTCATATTCTCCCTGTCCTCCCAACGGTCGCCCGTCCCCTCTGTCACTTCGTGACATCTCCCCACACTGTGGGGAGTCACCCAATTCGTCAAGCCCTGAGACTGCTGAAATCTCTCGGCTGTGGTGCGGATGATTCTCGCTGTCGGACGGTGCGACATTTGGTACTTGTAACTCTCGATACGCTTTCTGATAATAAATTTTGATAATATTTACAACATTGCAATAAAAAAATGATGGGGAGTGCGAAACTCCCCACCAAATAATCAATCTTCGATATTATATTTGTATACAACATTATTATTTTGTGGATTTACAGCATAGATTGTACCTTTGTTGTCATCACAAAAATATAAATTAGGTTTCATTACGCTTGCAAAGTATTTAGACAAAGTAATCTGTTCATTATCAGTGCACACTTTTTCTATATCTACATCTGATAGTATATAAAACTTTGACATTTGAGCATTATCAGTTATTGATATATCGGAAATGTCCAGCTTTCTATACTTTTTGCTCCACATTCTGCTTCCGTTATCAAAGATATAAATTCTGCCGCATTGGTTACAAAACCAAATATTGGTGCCTTTATCATAATCTGATGTAAAATCCCAAAGAGTAATATTGGGATCCGCTGACAATGCTTGTAGAATGTCTTTTTCGTAGAAGAATTCAATGCAGTTAGGTGATGGATATTCAACATCACTCAATTTATTGCCGCAATTACATAACATATGAGCCATATTTTATCCTCCTGTTATTCAGTATAAATATAGTCCAATGTGTAGATAAAGCCTTGCTCTTTTGTTAGATTATTAAAGGCGTAAATATATTTTTCGTCTTCTGAAATATAAAATAAATGTTTTTGTGGGTGCGTTTGGAAAAAATCTTTTACTGTACCTGACACATTTTTTTCCTCATATTCATAAAGCTCTGTACTAAAAAAGACATAAATTTGTTGCAATTTACTCGCTATATCAAAACTTATTTTATTAAGGTCATTATTTATGATATATGAACGCCTAACCCTGCCGAGAGGAATATTTTGCACTTCATAGACTCTTTCACATACATCGCAATACCAATATTTATATTTACGATCAAACGCAGTTTCAAAATCTATCAAAAGCATTTCGGGATTTTTGTTGATAAAATTATTAACCTCTTTGCTTGAAAAGATTTGTATTATATTAGGTGATGGACAATCGACATTACTCAATATATTGCCGCACCTGCATTTTATTCCTGCCATATAAATCCTCCTCGTATTCTTAATTAAATATTAGTCTATCAGACATTTTTTTACTATCGGAAAACCAAACTTCCACTGTTCCGTGAATCCAACCCTTTCGCTTTGCTTCTGCAAAAGCTGATTTAGCGTAGTCAATCCCAGAAGTATTGTTTTTGTGGTTTGGCAAATAAACTGCGACAGTATCATTTCCGACCTGTTCAAAACCTTCTTTAATATTTTTGGCTAATTGACTTGGATTAGGACTTGTTGTACGTTTAACTTCGATATTTTTTATGAAATCCTTGTCATCAGAACTTTTGATAGTCAAATCATACGTTTGCTGTTCTATTTCATCGTGACGTTGTCTAAAAACTGTTTCATAACCGGCTTCTATATAACGTTCACCTACAAATATTGAACCCGAATCGGTTACCTTTCTTCCGCCTGAATCAATATAGTTACTTTTTTTCTCCGTATAACCGCCTCTGCCTCTGCCCATTATCTATCACCCCATTTTTCTTCTGAAAACGCTTTCATAGTAACAATGGGCATAGGAAAATGTTTTTTCCATTCCTCTGGGAATTTGCCGTAGACAATAATTTTTGTTGGTTTCTTTTTTCGTACCAAAGAATGTAAGCCGTTTACAAGGGTAAACTTGCATTCATCAGTCTTTTTTAAACAACCTTGTGTAGTTATGGATAGAATGCTGTGTTCAGGTAATCCGTCAAATGCCCAATCAAGGCTTTCCATATCGCCCCAACAAGCGTTTGGAATTACATTTAACCCGTTGCTTTGCATCCAATAAGCCATTACTCTGTTGCGCCAACAATTCCATATTTGCTGTGATTTAGGCATATCAATATACATGCTGAAATCTGTACTGATACCGCCGTTAAATCTTTGTAATATGGGTAAATATCTATTAGGATTTCTCCATATACGTTCAAATAAATAATCGTATATATAAAAATGAAACCAAGAATCGGCTGGATTTTTACATACATTTGCTTCGTGGAAAGGAACAAGATTTGAAATGTTAGCATCTACTATGGGTTTTAGTTGCGGCATATCGTAGTTCCCGACTAAAGAGTTACAACCCTTTGTTAGATACCATTTAAAATCTTTTGTGTTAGCTGATTGTTTTTTATTATTTTTTATTTTAGCAATTTTGACGCTCATAATTAAAAGTCCTCCTTATTAAGCGTTTCAATATATGTAAACGCAATTCTCGGAGGAATATATAAAATAACGATATTTATTACAGGAATTGCGATAACATAATATTGTATATTTTTGTTTGTTGTCAAGTAATTTTTGTAAACATTTTGTACAAAAATTTTGTCTTTTGAGTATATTTATTGACAATTCCCTATAATACTGCTAAAATAAAACTGTCACATTTTTGAGTAGCAATATTCAAAAGGGAATTGCTGTAAGCCCTATTTGCCGTAGTGCTTGCAGCTTTTTCTGTTATTATAAGCTTCCAATGGCAACCCTCCCTTAAAAAAATTTATATCATTCAGCCCACTTGTACATAACATTGTGTTCGGTAAAATCCGACCACAAGAGGTATTCCTCCTTCCTCAACCTGCCAAGTACAATAATAGGCGGAACATTTGATTTTTCAGCACACTTTTCTATATATTCCCAGCGGTCATATAATCTTGACTTTACAAAATTATCAAATAATTCAGCAGGAATAAGTGTATCAACGGCAAATTTATCTGCCTTTTCTTCCATTTCGTTGGATACGCTGTCAAAATCTACGAAGCGAACATTTAAGTCCCCATTTACTATATGACCTATCTCGTGGAACAGAGTAAACCAAAATCTGTCGGCAGCACTGCCGCGTATAGTCAGGCATAGCAAAACTTTGTTATCGTCTGTCTGCTTAATAAACCCCTGAACAGGTGCGCCTTTAAAGTGATGAACGACACAGAATATTATGCCGCATTTGGCAAACAAAAGTGCCAATTCTTTTAAAACATAGTTTATTCTGTTACTCTCGGTAGCAATAAGATTTTTTATTGTTGGGATATTCTCCAACAGCTTATCTCTATCAAATTCATCAATATCAAGTTTTTCTCGTGCTTTTTCTGCCTGCAATTCACACACTCTTTGCCAAGCAAATAAAACATACGAATCAACCTTTGAGTTTTTCTTTACCTGTGCGCGATATGCTGCATTATAGCTGATTTTGGGTATATCTTCAAGGTTACTGATATTAAGCACCTCACGAAGTTGTATAACTCTCTTTGATGCATCTTTTACAGGCTCAATAAATTTTGAAAGATTCCTATTCAGCATATAGTCGTACACATCTGTCAGAGTTTTTAAAATGTCTCGTTCTTTCGGCGTTATGCCGTTTTCTTCCTCGAATTTTAAAACTTCCATATCGTATTTTGCTTGCAGTTCAAGCCAATAAGCAGGAGATTTTTCAAGTGCATAGCCTAACTTTTTCGCAAAGGCGGTAGAAATCGGTTTAGCACCATTAACAACGGTGCTTATGTGTTTTTCTGTTGCACCTGTACGAGCCGCAAGTTCCTTTTGAGACATACCGGTTTTTTCGATTTCTTCAAGGAGATACTGCCCGGGATGTTTTACATTTATACTGTTTTTACCCATAATAATGCTCCTTTCATAATCAAAATTTACCTAACAGGTAAGCTGTTTTGAATTTACCCATAACCTTTATATTTTTATCATAACACTATCAAATGGTGTTGTCAAGGAAATTTTGCATTTTTTTGAAAAAATGGAGAATTTATGCTGTTTTCAAATAATAATGATAATAATTATGTAGGACATTTGTCAATTACAAAAAAAATAACGGTGCGAGGGATAGAACCCAAGCACCGTTGTTTTTATGCTGATTTAAGCTGCCGTTGTATGCGGTAGTATGTACTCTGACAGCATCCTATCTCTGCCATTGCCTGTTTTGGCGAAAGTTCCTTTGCTTTTACCCTTGCGAATATGGGCGCATATTGCTGTATATCGTAAGTGGTAGGTCTGCCAAAACGCACACCACGTTCTTTGGCGGAGGCTATGCCCTCCGCCTGCCTTTGCTTTATATTTACTCTCTCGTTTTCAGCCACATACGATAAAAGCTGAAGTACCATATCGGAAATGAATGTGCCGAGCAGGTCTTTATGTTGACGAGTATCAAGGATAGGCATATCAAGGACTTTTATATCTGCACCAATATCTTTTGTTATGTGCTGCCATTGCTTTATTATATCTTTGTAATTCCTGCCCAGCCTGTCAATGCTTTTTATGACAAGGCAATCGCCTTTATGTATACGCTTTAAAAGCCTGCGGTATGCAGGGCGGTTAAAGTCTTTGCCCGACATCTTATCCGTTAAAATGTTTTCGGGTTTTATTCCATATTCTTTTAAGGCTATCAATTGCCTGTCGGTGTTCTGATCGCGGGTCGAGACCCTTATATATCCATATATCAAATTTTCACATCCCTTCATAAAATATGTTCCTTTTGTTTTTAATTGACTAAGTTTAACATCTTATATATCAATATCCGGAGTCTCTTTGATATGTTCTTTATCTATTATGGTTTTGATATTACCCATCAAAACCTTATATTTTTGCAGGTCTGTTTTTAAATCTTGCTTGTTATCATAATTAAGGTCTTTGAACTGCTTATACTCGGTTATTTCTGTTCTTAACCGGTCAGCCTTCGGCAGCGTGCCGTCGGGTAGCTTTTTTGCGTTCAGTATTTCCGTAACCTTGTTATATTTCTCAATATCAGCCATATTTTCAACATAGAATAATTCCCTTGTCTTACTGTCCGATATGGCTTTATATTTTGCTATTATTGGTTTAAGCCGCCAATATTCTCGCATAGCATTTATTACAGTCTGTCGGGACTTGATTTCTTCGTTAGCCAGGCTTATATTACTGTCGCATACTTCGATTTTCTTGCTCAAGCTGTCGATTTTTGCCTGCAATTCATCTATATTTGTGATTTTATGCTCGGAAAGCATATTTAACATCCTTATTTCCACATCAATATTGCGGATAGATGTGTATCTGTCGGTATAGGTGCGGGGCTTATGCAAATGTGTCGGTTTTACTGCGTTTAACTCGGCTTTATTACGCCATTGGAACAAAGAAATGACGGACTTGGAGATATTGGAAGCCCTGGCAAAGTCTAAATGACATTTTTAGATGTCCCCTAAATATTCTTGATGTTTATCACAAAATACTTGTAAATTTTAAAAAGATGTTGTATAATCATCATTTGAAGAGGAATGTTAGGCGTTTATTGCGCTATAATGAGGGATATTTCATGAAAACAAATATAAACAAAAATATAATAAAGCTTGCCTTTCCCCTGTGCGCTTGTTTTCTGTTGGCTTTTTCCACAGCCTGCAACGAGGAGGTCATTGAAGAGGCTTTTGTAAACTCGGGAGTTCAGGTAGATGTCAGCAAAGCACCCGACAGGAGTGTGCCCGAGGAAACCGTTGTTTCCACCACCGAAAAAGGTGAGACCTTTACCTTCGATAAAGACGATACGGTGGATATACATCCCGAAGATAAAAAAGAAAGCCCGAGGGAAGATAAATTTCATTCTCCCGAGGATGAAATAAACTTAAATGAAGTATCCTACGGCAGTGTGCTTATAGATGCTATCATGGAGGATGAAAACTCTAAAAAGGAACCCGAGCGGGAGCCTAAGCCCGGAGTGGATATTGATGTAAACGTTGAAAGGGACGGTAATATGATAAAAATGTTAGTTTCTCCCGAGTTTTTCGGTATAAATCAGGGTGAGGACAGTATCAGAGCCGAGGTGGAGAGCTGGGGCGGTCACTCCGTAAACATAAATGACAGTGGCTATGTTTCTGCCTACATGAGCGTGGAGGAGTACGAGAGCTACATAGATAAGCTTAAGAACAAGGTCAATGATACAGTCAAGAAAATAACAGACAAATATGATGTTATAAAAGATATAAGTTTCAACGACAACTGTACGGACTTTACCGTACTTTGCGACAAAAAAATAGGTACCGAAAAAGCTATAAGTGCCTTTGATATCTATGTTGATGCCGCAGCCTATCAGGTTTTCAGCGGTAAGGCGGCTTCGGATGCTTTTGTTAATATAACCTATATAGATAAAGACTCCGGAGAAACTATAGATTTTATAGACTCTTCTCAAATTTGTGTGGAAGAATGATCAAAAGCACCCTTTCGGGTGCTTTTTTAAGGATAAAGAATAATATGGTAAAAAAAATAAAATCGGAAAATTCCATACTTGAAATATCCCTTACGGGAAGACTTGATGCAACTGCGGCAGAGGATACTCAAAACAAACTTCTCTCCCTCCTAAAGGAAGAACCTCACCAAAAAGCCGTGATAAACTGCGAGAAACTGGACTATATTTCTTCCATGGGTCTCAGAGTTTTTCTTCGTGCGGTCACGGAGGAGAAAAAAGCGGGAAGACAGGAACCTGTATTTAAAAAAGTGGGGGAGGGCGTTTATGAAGTGCTGTCCGTTACAGGCTTTACGCAGGTTTTAGAGGTAGAAAAGGCATACAGAAAAATAAGTGTGGAAGGTTGTCCCGTTTTAGGGGAGGGGGCTGCGGGTGTTGTATACCGTATAGACCCCGAAACGGTGGTAAAGGTCTACAAAGACAGGGATTGTATACCCCTCATAAAAAAAGAAAAGGAAATGGCTACTCTTGCCTTTTTAAACGGAATACCCACCGCAATATCCTATGATATAGTTTCCGTAGGTGACAAATACGGAGCGATATTCGAACTTTTACCCTCCAAAACTTTTAACGACATAGTTTCCTCGGATACGGAAAATGCAGATAAGTACATAGAAGAATATGCACATTTTATTAAAAATATGCACGCCATATCCATAGCTGAAACCGATCTCCCCAAAAGCTCACAAAGGTTTTTGGAATATCTTGAAGATGTGAAGGATATTATGCCCGATCGGGACTACCGAAAATTTCATACCCTTCTTATAAATTCCGATAAAAACAGACACATTATCCACGGCGACCTGCAAATGAAAAATCTTCTCCTTTGCAACGGCTCCCCTATGCTTATAGATATGGATGCCATAAGCGTAGGAGACCCCGTATTCGACTTACAGGGCATATATATGACCTACGTGGAATTTGATAAAGAAGAAGAGGACAACTGCCTTAAATTCTTAAACATCCCTCACGACCTTGCCTTACATATATGGTCTAAAACCATGGACATTTACTTTGAGGGTATGAGTGAAGAACAAAAACAGTACAACAAGAACAAAATAAAACTCGTGGCGGCATTAAGATTTCTAAGAATAATACACTGCTCCGACACAACAGCAAAAGCACTTGAACCCCTCAGAGAAAAAAGAACTCTGACCCAAATATCCACACTCCTGAAAGTGGTGGATGATATATGCATATGTAAAACGATAGAATAACAAAATCCCTTCAAAAAACCATACCCAAAGCCTCTCCTAAAAGGAGAGGTGGCAGCCGAAGGCTGACGGAGAGGTTCCATCCACGAAGCACCACCCGCAGGTAGTCTGACAAGTCCAAAAAACAGGAAGCCCCATCTAAAAAACAAAATTACACAACAGTACAGAGGAAACTTTCAAAATACCAAAACAACCACACCCCAAGCCTCGCCTGAAAGGAGAGGTGGCAGCCGAGGGCTGACGGAGAGGTTCCCACCCTTGAGGAGCCACCCGTAGGCAGTCTGACAAGTCTAAAAACCCCGAAGCTCCACTCACAAACAATCCAATATCTTCCCCATGATGTTTGCAATCGCTTTTTGCACAATGACTGCAATACATTATATAACCCCAACTGTTGCAGGTTTGTAATAGTCGGGGTTTTGTTGGTTAAGTTCAAAAAGTTTGCAGTGATTGAAAGAAATGTGACATTTCACACCCCGTTCAATATTACAAGCACAAAAAGTATCCCAAAATTAACAATTGAAAATACTTTTAAAAATTTGAGGGTATCGGCTCCCTTACTTTTGCGGTAGGCTTGTAGGGCTATTAGGCTTGCGAGGGAGGCTATGGGGGTACCTAGGCCGCCTATGTCGGTGCCCAGGAGTATTTCGTAGCCTTTATCCGTAAAGTTTGAGAGCATTACGGCTGTGGGGACGTTGCTTATAAATTGGGAGAGGAAGAGGGAAAATATAAATTCTCTTCCCTGTACTGTCATGGATATGAGCTCATTTATGGCTTTTATGTTTGCAAGGTTTCCCACGAATATAAAAAAGCATATAAAGGTGGCAAGTAATGACCAGTCTATGTTTTTTAACACTTTTCTGTCAAATATAAGGGCTATTGCTGTGGCGAACAGGAGACAGATCCAAGCATCCACAAACCTCAGTACGCAAAGCAAGCCTATGGCAAAAACCGCGGAAAAGGCGGGGATGTTTATTTTTTTTGTTATCTTGCCTTCGCCCTTTGGGATGTGGGGCTTTTTTGAGGGAAGGAAAAAGAGTATTATAACAAGTAACACCACAGCCACCACTGCCGAGGGCAAAAGTACCTGTACAAATTTCATGGTGTCCATTTTATAGGTGTTAAAAAGGTATATGTTTTGGGGATTGCCCACGGGAGTTACCATAGAGCCTATATTTGCCGCCACGGTCTCCGCAACTATTATAAGGATCTTAGGCTTTTCATCCTCCAACTCCGAGAGAAGAAGGCAGGTGAAGGGTACTATCGTTATAAGCGCCACGTCGTTTGTTATAAACATAGACAGCACAAGAGTGGCAAACATAAGCATAAATCCCAAGCCTCTCAGAGAGCCTGAGATATTCCCTATCTTTTCCGCCAGCAGTTTAAAAAGCCCACTGCCCGAAAGCCCCGCAACAGCCACCATAAGGGCATAGAGCTGTATTATAACATTTGTATTTATATACTCTACATAAAAGAGTCCCGGAGGCACGAAAATACAAGTGATGCAGGCAAGAACAAATGCCACACACAAAACAGGTTGACTTTTAAAAAACTTCTTTACATTTTCCATAATATCTTTTCCTAAAAAATATGATCCACTGTAGAATAATCTACCATAGTATAGACAATTTATCAAGGCTTTTAAACATAGTTGTAAAATTATATGATAATTGTTTAATAAATATATATGTTAAAAAAATAGATATTGACTTTTAGGGACATATAATATATAATATCTCTGTTGTGAGTTTTGCTGATATAGCTCAGGAGGTAGAGCGCAACATTGGTAGTGTTGAGGTCACGGGTCCGACTCCCGTTATCAGCTTTTTTCAAAAGTCTGTATTTAAGCGGATCACAAAACTTTCTACCACAATTAAGGCACCTTGAAAAAGGTGCTTTTTTTGTGGTTTGACTACCAACATTAATTTTTTACTCGGTCGATTTTTGAAATAAAAGCTAAATATATTGGCTTACAATAATTGCCCTAAAAACCTCGAAGGACTTCCTGCTCAGCAATATCCACAATAGCATAGCATCCTCGGCCGTTCTTTGTGAGATATACGGGTGAGCCGACAGAAATATTTTGCAGTACTGATGAATAGTTCCTTAAATCTGATATTGGTACAATATTTGGCATAATGATTTCTCCCCTGATCAATTATTGCGGAATACATTAAAATACAGAAAATCAGCGGTTTAGGCATTTGATGTACTTTGCATAAAATTAATAAAATACTATTGCAAATAAAATAGTTATGATATATAATATATTCAAGAAAATATTTTTTGAGAGGATAAGATATGGCTATAAACAGGGAACATAAAGACAGACTTTTTAGAGCCATCTTTGGCAGGGAAGAGCATAAAACATGGACATTGAGCCTGTATAATGCAATAAATAATTCCAACTACACAAATCCCGATGATATACAGCTTACCGTAATAGAAGATGTTATCTATATGGGAATGAAGAATGATGTGTCTTTTATTATCGGAGATACGCTGAATTTGTATGAACAACAATCATCTAAAAATCCCAATATGCCTTTAAGATTTTTGGAATATGTTGGTATGGCATATTCCAAATATGTGGAAACAAATCCCCATTTTAATATTTACAGCAGTAAACTTCAGAAGATACCCACACCGAAGTTTATATGCTTCTATAACGGCACGGACGGTGCTTCGGACAAAGAAATACTGAAGCTATCCGATGCCTATAACGGTGAAGGAGATGTTGAAGTAAAGGTCTTGATGCTAAATATCAACTACGGCTACAATGCAAAACTTTTGGAAGCTTGCAGACCTCTTTCTGATTATGCTTGGTTTATTGCAAAGATACGAGATAATCAAAAGATAACAAACAACATTGAAAAGTCGGTCGATAAGGCTATTGAGGAACTGGACGAGACATCGCCCATAAAGGAATTTATAATCCAAAACAAAGCGGAGGTGAGACGTATGTGTATAACCGAATATGATGAAACAAAGGTTTTGGCGGCAGAAAGAGAAGAAGGCAGAGCTGAGGGCAGAGCTGAGGGCAGAGCTGAGGGTATGGTTAGCGGTGCTTTGAATATGTTGACCGACTTAGTAAAAGATGGTATTTTATCTATCGGCATTGCGGCTCAAAAGGCAAATATGTCTGTTGCGGAATTTGAGCTTAAAACAGGGTTAAAGGCTCATCAATGACCAATGTTCATAAGAAATTAACTATGTTGAAAATAATGAGTAATAAGTACCTTAAAACAACGATATGACAATTAATTAAAAGGGGCTTGGCAGAGGTATACAAACATGATGTGACCCCAAAAAGTTAGACTTTTATTGCGTAACAGAATTTGATGTCTGTTACGCATTTTTTATGCAGCCAAAAGGCTAAGCCTGTATTGTACAGGACTCATCCATCCTAATTTCTCTTTAATTCTTTGTTCATTG
>JAFSVK010000016.1 GCA_017444985.1 Bacillota bacterium | reverse complement strand
GGATTTTACAAGTTTTTCAAGTTTTATTTTATCTTCGGGTCGCAATGTGAATTTCATATAGGAAACCTCCTTCGGTTGGTGTACCTATATTATATCACAATTGAACAAGAATGTACAGACAATTATGAAGTTTTATACTAGTCCTCGAACAAGATATCTCAATTTTACTTCAATAGCACTTTTTAGAGCTCCCCTAAAATTTTACGAAACATATTGAAAAAATAAATGTATAGGCTATAATAAACGGAGACAACTCGGTCACAGATGTAAATGTAAAAGTTGTGACAGACGGCAAAAACGGTGATATTATATAGCAGTATGTAAGTTTTACAAAAGTTTACAACGAACAGGTAAAACTTTACGGAAGAAATGCCAAGGCAGTAAGTGAAACCTCGAAAATGAAGATGTGTTAAAAGAATATTTAAAAACACGCGAGAAGGAGGTGTCGGGCATTATGTTGGCTTTTTCGGATATAGATAAACAATTTGATTTGTACGTGAACAATGAAAGACAGTTTGCAAGGGAAGAGGGCATAGAGGTCGGTGAAGTAAAAGGCATTTTTAATGCTTTTGTAGGACTTGTGAAAGATAAAATTTTAACCGTATCCCAAGCGACACAAAGAGCCGATATGAGTGTTGAAGAGCTTGAAGAGAGAGCGGGACTTAAAGCCGAGTGACGGATATTACCCCCTATGATGAAGGAAACTTGTCATACGGGGGTTTTTTTGCAGAAAAGATGTAACATTATTTTTACAAAACAAAAATTGACATTATGTAAATTTTGTGATAATATGTTTTGAGTGATTTATTAAATATTCTTGAAATATTTATGAATATTTTCACAGGAGGAAAATTTTATGAAAAAGAAAGTTTTAACAGCAGTTATAGCTGCGGCTTTGATGACAAGCACATTTGCTTTTAATGTATCTGCCGCTAAGGAAGATTATTTGGCAAGCTTCTGCGCAACATTGCCCGTAGCACAGATAAGTGGGGATGCTTATTCTTATGCCGAGGTATCAAAGGCTCAGGCTATAGAGTTTACACCCGGTATCATAGGCGGAAGCATTTATGATATCGATAACGACGGAGCAAGCGAGCTTGTTACAGTATATGTGGATAAGGCTAAGTCACAGTCCGCAGCACAGATAGGTACAGCTTTGCTTTCCGCAAGAGTGCAGGTTTACGAGCTTAACATCACCAAGACAGAGCTTTCAAGCGAAAGTGAGGATGTGGTATTCCTTTCATCCCTTTCCGACGGTGGCGGTCTTGAAGTATTGACAAAGGACAATGCAGTAGCTATACAGGGTGCGGTACAGAACAACACCGAAGGTGACGGTGTAAGCCAGAATATAGCAGCTTATACCTACAACGGCAACGACCTTGTTAAAAAGGCAAGCTTCACATTTACAGGTTCTATGATGGATCTTCAGGAGAATGCCGCAGATGCCAAGAAGTTTGACAGTGTAGGTTTCTCGGGTATAGCTAATCAGCTTACAACAAACTCCAACCCTTATTTCAACTTAGGTGAAGAGCAGGGTCTTAACATAGCTGATGCTCAAAGCGATGCAAGCAAGTTAGCCGCTGTATCCGTAGAAAACAACAAGAGTACCATCACAGCTACGGACGAGCAGGCTATAAAGGATGCTCTTACCGTTACCGTAAAGGTAGAGGAAGTTTCTTCCGTAGATGCAGGTGCACCCGAGGTTGAGGCAACAGAGGATGTTGCTGTAGAAGCAGTTGACACAGCAGAAGTGGAAGCTACCGATGTTGAAGAGGAAGTTGCAGATGTTGATGTAGATGTTACCGATATCGATGCGGTAGAAGATGCCGATGTTGATGCAGAGTATGATTTTGGCGATGATGCCATAACACCCGATATAAATATTGAAGATATCGACTTTAGCGATTTCGACGCTAATCAGTTCGATGTTAACGGTATAGATTTCTCTTCTATGGATACCTATGAAGAAAAAGCAGCCTTCCTTGAAGATATGAAGGTTCGTTATCTTGGTTTCATTGACGGTATCGAGGAAAAGTACGGCGTATTCATGGACGAAGAGGCTCGCACCAAGTTTGGTCAGGTAAGAGATTTTGTAAACAACTGGTCTGTTGAAAAGCTTGAGATAGTTGGTTCTTTAACACCCGCTCAGCTTGATGCTTTCCAGAAGCTTGCACAGGACGATCCCGAGAGCGTTATGGATCTTTTCAAGCTCTCCGACGAAGCTTTTGAAGATGCTCTTATAGCAAAGTTAAATACAGTTGCACCCGAGACCGCAGCTAAGGCTCCCACAGAGAACTCTCCCAAAACAGGAGATTCCACAAATGCCGCTGTAGCAGTTGCAGTTTCCTTCCTTGCAATGGGTATGTTCTTATTCGCTTCCAAGAAGGTAAGAAACGTACAGTAATTCTTTAAAATATTGAATTTTTAAAGCCATAGTATTCAAAAACGGGAATACTATGGCTTTTTGTATAAAGGGCACCTCTAAAAAGTCATAAATCGTAAAATTGGCTATCTTGTCCGATTACGTCGTCAATGTCTCTCACCAATGCTCTACATTGGCTTCGAGCCATTTCCCAGTCCTCGAACAAGCTATCTCAATTTTACTTCAATAGCACTTTTTAGAGGTACCCTAAAGGAGGTATATTTATGAAAAAAATAGTGGCGATAAATGCAAGCCCGAGAAGAACAGCCAACACGGCTGAGCTTGTAAAACAGGCGGCAAAGGCAGTAAGCGATGGAGGAGGAGAGGTAAAGTACTTCGACTTGTACGCCCTTGAAAAGTTTACGGGTTGTATTTCTTGCTTTGCCTGTAAACTGCCGACCCATAAAGGAAAATGTGTCTGTAAAGACGGCTTGGCACAGGTGTTGGAGGAGATACGCACCTCAGACGGCCTTATACTTGGTACCCCCAACTATTTCGGAGATGTTACCGCAGGCTTTCGTGCCTTTTATGAACGCCTTGTTTTTCAATATCTCACCTATCAAAAAGAAAATGTATGTTGTAACGACCGTAAGATCCCTGTATTATTCATAATGACAAGCAATATGCCAACAGAGATGTATGCCCAAACGGACTATGCCAAAATGATAGAGAAATACAAATATACTCTTGATAATTTTGTGGGAGAAACGGAGGTAATGATATACGGCGACACCCTGCAGGTAAAAGACTACAGCAGGTTCAACTGGACAATGTTCGACCCTCAAATGAAGGCAGACCGCCACGAAAAAGAGTTTCCAAAGGCTAAGGAAGAGGCGTATGATTTGGGCAAAAAACTTTTGGAGCGAGGTTAATGGCTGTAAATGCAGGTGTTTGTCTTTTAGGTAAAAGTAAAAAATATTATTCTGATTCAGGGGCGGTACACAAAAGTATCGCCCTTAATTTTTTAAATTAAACGGTTAATATTAGGGGACCTCTAAAAACTCATAAATCGTAAAATTGGCTATCTTGCCCGATTACGTCGTCAATGTCTCTCACCAATGCTCTACATTGGCTTCGAGCCATTTCCTAGTCCTCGAACAAGATATCTCAATTTTACTTCAATAGC
>JAFSVK010000216.1 GCA_017444985.1 Bacillota bacterium | reverse complement strand
TTTTGTCTTTTCGCTTGCTTCCTTTACTTTACTGTTTACATACAAATCAAATTGTCTGTCAATATCCGAAAAAGCTAACATAATTCCTGATACCTCCCTCTCACGAGATTTCAAATAATCCGACAACACATCTTCATTTTCGCAAATCCTTATAGTTTCGCTTACTGCCTTTGCATTTCTGCCGTATAACTTTACCTGTTCATTGTACACCTTTGTAAAGCGTACATACTGCTGAATAATATCGCCGTTTTTGCCGTCAGTAATGACTTTTATATTTACATCAATAACAGAGTTATCTCCACCCATAAATAATTTAGACAAGGATAATTCTTCGGGAACATTCTTCTTATCCTCGCCCGAATATATAAGATACAATTCGGGTTTGGGGAAATTGACTTTTGTTGAGCCATATAGGGACTGTTCCGTATCTTCAAAATAATCATAATAAGTTTCGGCAAGATATACGAACATACGCACAACGATATTTTCCGACCAAGAGGATTGCTGTTCCACAAGCATAATTATTTTATTTCCGACCTTGAAACCAACATCGTTGTAAAGTGTAGCCATAATGACACTTTCAAGGGTAACCGTGTTCAATATCATCTTCGGTCACGACCTCATCGGGGTGCAAAGCCATATATAACTGTGCCGCATATTTCTTTATGCCGAACAAGTTTCTGAATACCGAATCTTTGGCTATATATTTTGATTTTGTTTCTTCCGTTACGTTCGTAGTAAATCATACCTTTCTTACTTATATTATAACCTATATGTCATTATATTGCAAGGAAATTTCGGGAGATTTTTAGGAAGAAGATTATCTGTCCCAATAATTATATGTCCGCTTTGTTGTGCGTTCTTCTTCCTCGATTTTGGGAGTATCTTCCTCAATTTCAGGCTTTTCTCCCGCAATATACCTTAGATTTTCGTACAATATTTCATATTGGCGCAGATCGTCTTGTGCATCTTGCAGCTTCTTTTTATATTCAACCCGCGTGTCGTTCCGTTGAGAATGACCAACATTTTTTCTATAAAAACATAAAAATTACTACGGTTCGTTAACATTAACGTCATTAAAAACATACACCCATCGAAAAAACATGCAAGTGAACAAACACCACAAAATATGTGCAAAGTGCTGAATTTTTTATATCAAAAATAATAAATTCCCCTATTAAAACACTTGATAATTAGCTTTATATTCAAGAAATCGGCTTTTTAACTATATTTGTCAATTTGTGTATATTACACAAGAAATTATTTTACAATTATCATACTCGAAAAGTTGAGATTGACAAAAAAAAAACGAATACTATAATAACCTCAGTAGTAGCCCACCTATACAAGTATTTTTATTAGTGTTTTTCTATAGAAAGGGGAGATTATATGAAAAACTCAATTTTGAAGAAAGTGGTTAAGTTCCTGTCTTGTGCGATTGCTTATTCTTTATTATTTAGTAATGTTACGAGTAACATTGTATATGCAGAAATTGTACAATTTACAGCTTTAACAGCTACAGGTGAACAAAATTTTGATAAAATACTTGGAACATACGATACAGATGAAAATGTTCTTAATTTAACTGAAGTTCCACTCGCCTCAACTTTAGATAATACTGTAAAAACAAGTATAGCACGTAATTATATTGGTATCGTAAAAAAAATCACTTTTGGTGAGAATACAACAATTACTAATGGATCCTCTTATTTTTGTGGTGGAACTGGTTCAGAAAAAACATTACCTAAAAATTTGGAGGAAGTAGACTTTACTAATTTAAACATATCTGATACTCCCAAAGATGGTACAAACCAATTTTACACATCAAAAATGTTTGGCGATTGCGTCTATCTAAAACATGTTAAATTTGACACAAACAGTAATTTTTGTAATACGAATATAAATAACGGGAATAATAAATGGACATACATGTCATATATGTTTAGTGGTTGCAAAAACCTTACTACATTAGAAAATTTTGAATCATTGAATGTAAAAAATATTATTTCCATGAGTAATTTATTTTTAAATTGCTCGAGTCTTAAAGAAGTTGATTTAAGCGGTTGGGAAACAAGAGCAGCAGGCGTTACTGTCACAAATATGTTTAATGGTTGTTCTTCTCTTAAAAAAATCACTGTTGGAGCAAAAACGAATTTAAGTGATACTACAGGTTCCATGTTTAACGGATGTACAAGCCTTAATGAAATTGTTATAAACGGCGACGGAGATGATGTTGGCTATATAGCACAAATTCCTATACTTGGTAATACTATCGGTTGGATAAAAGAAGGCGGTCATACCTTATACACCACAGCTATAGGCAAAGACAACGGCGGAGCGGGAACATACATACCCGTTACAAAGACGGCGGGAACTTATAAAGATTTTGGTGGAAACGGATTAGGCTACTGCATAAACTACACCGATAACGGAGATGTGTATTTGATATATCCCATCAATATTACAGAGGAAGAGTTAGACGATTACAACAGCATACGCCTATTTGACAAAAACGGCAACGAAGAAATTTTAAATGACCCTTCAACTGTTTACACATCCGTAAAGTTTTCCGACGATTCTGTACTATACGCTTCCGATGTCGGAACAGATTACCTTCTTGCGGTGCAGATAGAAGGAGCAGAGGCTACTACACCCGATAATGCTGTAAGATTTCAACTTGTTGCAAACAATTAAGGAGGGATAATTATGAAAAAATATAGTAAACCCAATATAATGATCACTCCTCTGTATAGCACAACAGTAATACAAGTGTCATCACTTGTTAACGGCGGACAACAAACATCATTCCAAAAAGTCGGAACAAAATCGAATTTTTTGAATAGTTGACAAGGAAACCCCAAATTCAAACCGTATAACAAAATAAGTGTTCTGCATATAACGACCCTCGGCTTTTTAGCCGAGGGTTTACTATTACCCAAAACTTCCTATTTTGTTTTTACCTCCTCATTATTTTACCCTTGAAATACTCCCCAATGTATAGTAAAATACATAGGCGGGGCGTTTTGTCCCAATTAAAAACCATTGGAGGCATAGTATGAAAATATCCAAGGTAGCATCTATCGTAAGACCCTCCCCTACCCTTTCCATATCCACAAAGGCGAAAAAGCTTATAGCCAAGGGAGAGGATATTGTAAACTTTTCTGCGGGAGAGCCCGATTTTGACACTCCCGATAATATAAAACAGGCGGCAATAGAGGCTATAAACTCAGACCGCACCCGATATACCGACTATGAAGGTATTCCCGAGTTGAGGAAGGCTGTGGCAAAGGAGGTATCCGCCTATACGGGTATAAAATACAAGGCGGACAATGTTGTTATAAGCAACGGTTCAAAGCATGCTATAAAGAATGCTCTTGCCGCACTTTTGGATCCCGGAGACGAGGTAGTGATACCCGCCCCCTACTGGAACAGCTACATAGATATTGTAAATATGTTGGGAGCTGTGCCTGTGGTGGTACAGACCAGAGTACAAGACTCCTATAAGATAACGGGAAAGCTTCTTGAACAAAACATTACAGAAAAAACAAGGGCTATAATAATAAACACCCCCAACAATCCCACGGGTATGGTGTATACAAAGCAGGAGCTTGAGGATATTGCCCTTCTTGCGGAAAAATACGACTTTGCCATAATTTCGGATGAGATATATAAAGACCTTATATACAGCAACAAACTGCTCCACACAAGCATAGCCTCAGTTAGCGAGGATACGGCTAAAAGAACGGTGATAGTAGGCGGTTTTTCAAAAAGCTATGCCATGACAGGCTGGAGAGTGGGCTACACCGTAAGCGATAAGAAGCTGACAAAAGCCATAGCCAACATACAGTCAAACTCCACCTCAAATATAAACACCATAGCACAGTATGCCGCTCTTGAAGCCTTGGAAGGTCCCAAAGACCAAGCTCTTGAAATGCTTAAACATTTCGAGCACAGAAGAGATTACATAGCACAGAGGATATCCGATATACCTATGCTCTCATCTCTCCTGCCTAAGGGAGCTTTTTACATTTTCGTGGATGTATCAAAGCTTATAGGTAAAACGGTTTTTGATACTCCCCTTAAAAACAGCTCGGATGTAGCGAAGATACTGCTTGAAAAATATAAAGTAGCCGTAGTTCCCTCCGATGCCTTTGGCATAGAAAACTACATAAGAATATCCTTTGCCACCTCTATGAGAGATGTGGTGGAAGGTGCCAACAGAATAGAAAAATTTATAAAAGAAAATTTCTAATTGAAAGGAAATATTGATATGAACATTGTTTGTCTTGACCTTGAGGGCGTACTTGTGCCCGAAATTTGGATAGCTTTCGCAAAGGAAAGCGGTATTGAAGTTTTAAAGAAGACCACAAGAGATGAGCCCGATTACGATAAGCTCATGAAGTGGAGATTAGGTATATTAAAAGAAAACGGCTTAGGTCTTAAGGAGATACAGCAGACCATAGCCAAAATAGACCCCCTTCCCGGAGCCAAGGAATTTCTTGATGAGCTGAGAGCTCTTACACAGGTAGTGATAATAAGCGACACCTTTACGGAGTTCGCAAAGCCCCTTATGGAAAAGTTGGGTTATCCCACAATATTCTGCAACAGCCTTACTGTAGCGGAAAACGGTGAAATAACAGACTACAATATGAGAGTGGAGCAATCCAAGCTTACTACCGTAAAAGCCCTGCAATCCATAGGCTTTGAAACTATAGCCGCAGGAGACAGTTTTAACGACCTTGATATGATAAAGGCAAGCAAGGCGGGTTTCCTTTTCAGAAGCCCCGCTTCCATAAAGGAAAGCAACCCCGACCTTCCTGCCTTCGAAGAGTACGACGAATTTCTTGAGGCTATCAAGAAAGCCTTATAAGGAGCTTTTAAATGAAAGGCATAATACTTGCAGGCGGAAGCGGTACAAGGCTCTACCCCATGACCCTTGCCACAAGCAAGCAACTTCTTCCCGTCTACGATAAACCTATGATATTCTATCCCCTTTCAACGCTTATGTTGGCAGGCATAAAGGATATACTTATAATATCCACACCGGAAGACCTGCCCAACTTTGAAAGGCTCTTAGGCGACGGCTCTTCCTACGGCATAAACTTAAGCTACAAACAACAACCCCGCCCCGAGGGGCTTGCCCAAGCCTTCATTATAGGGGAGGAGTTTATAGGTAGCGACAGTGTTGCCATGATTTTGGGAGATAACATATTTTACGGCAACGCCCTTACAAAGCTTTTAAAACAGGCACGTAAAAAAGAAAAGGGTGCCACCGTATTTGCCTACTACGTAGACGAGCCCCAAAGGTTTGGTATAGTGGAGTTTGACAAAGAAGGTCATGCCCTATCCATAGAAGAAAAGCCCGAGGCTCCAAAGAGCAACTACTGTGTAACGGGCTTGTATTTCTACGACAATACCGTAGTTGAAAAAGCCAAAAGCCTAAAACCTTCTAAAAGAGGGGAACTTGAAATAACGGATATAAATAACCTCTACTTAAAAGAAGGCAACCTTGATGTTATACCCTTGGGCAGAGGCTACGCTTGGCTCGATACGGGCACTGTCGCCGCCTTAAGCAAGGCATCCGAGTTCGTAAAGGCTATAGAAACCAATCACGGCATAGTTATAGCCGCCCTTGAAGAAATAGCCTACAACAATAAATGGATAGATAAACGGACACTTGCAGAACAAGCACAAAAATACAGCCACTCCCCCTATGGTGTACACCTTAAAAATGTGGCTGATAACAAATATATATACGAAAGAGAAATAAAATGAAAAAAACTATACTTCTTACAGGCGGTGCAGGCTACATAGGCTCCCATACCGCCGTAGCCCTTATTGAAAGCGGCTACGATGTCGTTATAGCCGATAACCTGTGTAACAGCAGTAAACAGGCTGTTGAACGGGTAGGAAAAATAACAGGCACCACACCTAAATTTTATGAGATAGATGTTAGAGACAAAGAAAGCTTAAGCAAGGTTTTCGAAGAAAACAATATAGATAGCGTAATACACTTTGCAGGCCTTAAGGCTGTAGGCGAGTCTGTAAAAAAGCCCGTTGCCTACTACAGAAATAACCTTGATGCCACTCTTACGCTCCTTGAGTGTATGGAAAAGGGAAATTGCAATAACATAGTCTTTTCTTCCTCTGCCACCGTATACGGCGAGGAAAACCCCATACCCTACGAAGAGACCATGCCAAGAGGCGCTTGTTCATCCCCCTACGGCTGGACAAAGGCATTTACGGAACAAATACTCATAGATGCCTCAAAAGCAGACCCCGAATTATCCGTAGTGCTTTTAAGGTACTTTAACCCCATAGGCGCCCACTCCAGCGGACTTATAGGCGAAGACCCCAACGGTATACCCAACAACCTTATGCCCTATATATCTCAGGTGGCTGTGGGAAAAAGAGACTCCCTCACGGTTTTCGGCGGTGATTACGACACCCCCGACGGCACTTGCAGAAGGGATTTCATACATGTTTGCGACCTTGCGGAGGGACACGTAAAAGCTGTGGGATATTGCGAAGAACATAAGGGTAGCGAAATATTTAATTTAGGCACGGGTACCCCCTACAGCGTGTTGGAGATAATAAACGCCTTTGAAAAGGTAAACGATATTAAAATAAACTACACCATAGGCAACAGAAGAGAAGGCGACCTCCCTCAATTCTGGGCAAATGCGGAAAAGGCTCAAAATATTCTGGGTTGGAGCGCTAAAAAGACCATTGATGATATGTGCAAAGATACTTGGAAATGGCAAAGCACCAATCCCGATGGGTATGAGAAATGATGATTTATCGTCTAAATCAATTTTTAGCTAAAGCGAAAAAATTGATTTTTCAGGCATTGGTTTTGGTAATTACAAATTTGTCGTTACGGCGGAACCTCTCCGTCAGCCTAAAGGCTGCCCCCTCCCCGTCAGCTGTGGCTGTTCAGGGGAGGCTTTGTCACAGTTGTGGTTTTTGCAAGGGGATTTACTATTCATACATTATCGGAAACTGCAATTTATGTTACCGTATGGATGCGGTGTGTAATTCGAAGAAAGAACCCCCCACACGGTAGGCTCCCTTGAAAGGGGAGCTGTCGGCATTAGCCGACTGAGAGGTTCTCTTTCCAAAGCCATAAAAGTAGTGTACAAACATAAATTCCAATTTGTTGACCCAAATCAATTTTTAGCTAACGCGAAAAAATTGATTTTTCCGTCGAAGGTTTTGATAATTACAAGTTTATCTTTGCGGCGGGACCTCTCCGTTAGCCTAAAGGCTGCCACCTCCCCGTCAGCTGTGGCTGTTCAGGGGAGGCTTGGGTGTCGGTGTGGCAATAGGGTTGGATATGGCAAGCGTGTATCAGAGGAACGAGAAAGTAGGTAAAACAAAACCGGGGGCTTTGTTGCAGATGTGGTGAGTGCGGGGTGATTTGTTTTTTGTATTTTTCGTTGTTTCGTTGTGAAAAGGGCTGTACTTTTGCTACAATTAAAAAACAGCACATAGGCTTTGCCTTTGTGCTGTTTTGGTATCATCCCTTTAGGGGAGTATATTATATTTCAATATGCTTGGGAGTGAGTTTCCATATTTCATCGGCATATTCTTTTATAGTTCTGTCGGAAGAGAATTTTCCGCTGCAGGCTGTGTTGTGTACAGCCATCTTTGCCCAAAGCTCTTTATTTCTATAGGTTTGTTCTATATCCTGTTGAGCCTTGCAGTAGGACTCGAAGTCTTTAAGTACATAGTACTGGTCTGCTCTGCTTCCGTTGTAGCCGTTGAGGCAAGCATCGTATATTTCTCTGAAAAGTTCGGTGTTAGGGTCTAATGTACCGTTTATGAGCATATTCATAACACCTCTTACATCGCTGGAGAAATTGTATACATCCCAAGGGTTGTAGGTGTTTTTGTTCTGCTCTTCTATAACTTCATTTGCCTTCATACCGAATATGAATATACCTTCGTTGTCAAGCTCTTGAGCCATTTCCACATTTGCACCGTCAAGGGTACCTATGGTCACGGCACCGTTAAGCATAAATTTCATATTTCCCGTACCCGAGGCTTCCTTGCTGGCTGTGGATATCTGCTCGGATACATCTGCTGCGGGTATGAGAAGCTCTGCAAGAGATACTCTGTAGTTTTCCGCAAATACTACCTTTATCTTTCCTTCTATGGACTCGTCGTTATTTACAAGCTCCGCTACGGAATTTATAAGCTTTATAATAAGTTTTGCTCTTGAATAGCCTGCGGCGGACTTTGCACCGAATATAAATGTTCTGGGTACTATATCAAGACCGGGGAAAACTTTAAGCTTATTGTACAGGCTCATAACATGGAAGATATTAAGAAGCTGTCTCTTGTATTCGTGAAGTCTCTTTACCTGTATGTCAAATATGGAGTTGGGGTCTATATCTATGCCCTTTGTTTGCTTAAAGTAGTCTGCAAGTTTTTTCTTGTTTTCACTCTTTACCTGCATAAACTTCTTGCAAAATTCTTTATCTTCCGCATACTTGTCAAGCTTTTTAAGTTCCGAAAGGTCCTTGTACCAACCGTCGCCTATGGTGTCTGTTATAAGAGATGAAAGGGCGGGGTTGGCATGGCCTAACCATCTTCTTTGGGTTATACCGTTTGTTTTGTTGTTAAATCTATCGGGGTATACTTCGTAAAAATCTTTAAGCTCCTGAGACTTAAGTATTTCGGTGTGAAGGGCTGCAACGCCGTTTACACTGTGGCTGCCAACTATGGCAAGATATGCCATTCTTATTTGACCGTCTGCAACTACAGCCATATTTCTTATTTTGTTTGCATCATGGCCGTATCTGTTTATGAGCATCTCGCAGAAACGCTTGTTTATCTCTTCAACGATCATGTATATACGGGGAAGCAATCTTGAGAAAAGCTCTATAGGCCATTTTTCAAGAGCCTCGCTCATAATGGTGTGGTTGGTGTAGGCACAGCATTTTTTGGTTATTTCCCAAGCCTCGTCCCATTCCATATCGTTTTCGTCTATAAGCACTCTCATAAGCTCTGCCACAGCTATGCTGGGGTGAGTATCGTTAAGCTGAAGAGCGTATTTTTCATGGAATTTGGAAAGGTCGTTACCGAATTTCTTTTTATACTTTGAAACTATTCTCTGTATGGTGGCAGATACGAAGAAATACTGCTGACGAAGGCGAAGTTCCTTACCTGCATAATGTTCGTCAGCGGGATAAAGTACCTCTGTAAGTGTCTTTGCTATATTTTGATTTGCCACAGCCTTTGTATAGTCTCCTGCGTTGAAGGATTGAAGGTCAAAGGCTTCCTTTGCATAGGCATCCCAAAGTCTTAAGGTGTTTACGGTGTTGTTGTCGTAGCCTACAACGGGATAGTCATAAGGTACAGCCATTATAGACTCGTAGTTTTCCTGTATGAATTTGTATCTTCCGTCGGGTTGTTTTACGGCTCTTACCGTTCCGCCAAACTTTATTTCCTGAGCATATTCGTGTCTCTTAACACCCCATATATCTCCGTTTTCAAGCCAGTTATCGGGAAGCTCCACCTGGTAGCCGTTTTCTATTTTCTGTTCGAAAATACCGTAGTGATATCTTATACCGCAACCGTAGGCGGGAAGCTCCATAGTGGAAAGGGAGTCGAGGAAACAGGCTGCAAGTCTTCCTAAGCCACCGTTACCGAGACCCGGGTCTTTTTCCACATTTTCAATGGTATTGTAGTCTATATTAAGTTCGCTGAGGACTTCCTTTACCTCATCGTATATGGACATATTGAGTATGGCATTTCCGAGAAAACGTCCCATGAGGAACTCCATGGAAAGATAGCATACTATTTTTACGCCTTCTTTGTCGTAGGTCTCATGAGTCTTAAGCCATTTGTCTGTTACGTAGTCTCTTATAGTAAAGGCAAGAGCTTCATAAAGTTGCTCTTTGGTGGCGTTTTCCACCGTTTGTCTTGATAGAGTTCTTACATTTGAAATAAATTGGTTTTTAAAGTTTTCTTTTGAAAATGTCATATATTCATCTCCTTGTGTTGTATGTTTTATGCCATTTCTCCCGATTTGAGCTGTTCCGCTCTTTCCTCTGTTATAAGTGCATCCGTAAGTTCATCGAGATCTCCGTTTATAACAGCGGGCAGTTTATAGAGCGTAAGACCTATTCTGTGGTCTGTAACTCTGCCCTGAGGATAGTTGTAGGTCCTTATTCTTTCATTTCTGTTGCCTCTTCCCACTTGGCTTTTTCTCTCATCTGCCAGCTCGTCGTGTCTGCGCTGTTGTTCCATATCGTAGAGCCTGCTCATAAGTACCTTTAAAGCCTTCTCTTTGTTTTTCAGCTGACTTTTTTCGTCCTGACAGCTTATTACTATGCCTGTGGGGTAGTGGGTAAGTCTTACTGCGGAATCCGTAGTGTTTACACACTGTCCGCCGTTGCCCGAGGCTCTGAACACATCAAAGTGATAGTCCTTAGGGTCAAGCTTTACGTCCCTTTCTTCCACCTCGGGAAGTACCGCTACTGTAACGGTGGAGGTGTGTATCCTGCCTCCGGATTCTGTGGCGGGTATCCTTTGTACACGGTGGACACCGCTTTCAAACTTCATACGGGAATAGACACCGTTTCCGTTTATCATAAAGCATATTTGACTGTAGCCACCGCTTTCGCTTTCATTTCCCGATATTATGTCTATATTCCAGTTTCTGCTCTCGGCATATCTGGAGTACATTCTGAAAAGATCTCCTGCGAATATATTCGCCTCATCTCCTCCCGCACCGCCTCTTATCTCCATAATAACGTTTTTCTCGTCATTGGGATCTTTGGGTATGAGAAGAAGTTTAAGCTCGTATTCCGCTTTTTCGGCAAGGGGAGTGCTTTCAGCAAGCTGTGCCTTTGCAAGAGAGCGCATTTCCTCATCATCGCTTTCCTCTTCCAATATCTCCTTTGCCTCTTCAATGTCGGAAATTATACTTTCGTATTCCTCGTATTTCGCTACTATTATGCCCAGCTCGCTAAACTCCTTCATAAGAGCGGCTCTGCTTTTGTTGTCGGCAACGGCTTGAGGGTCGTTTATAATATCCGAAAGTTCTTCGTATCTTTTTTTAATATCGGCGAGTTTTTCTAACATTCTGTCCTCCTGATAAAAATATTATATCACAAAATTAAAGTTAAAACAATAGGAAACTCCCAAAAGTGTATTATTTTTTCCTTATGGGGAGCTCTAAAAAGTGCTATTGAAGTAAAATTTAGATATTTGTTCGAGGACTGGGAAATGGCTCGAAGCCAATGTAGAGCATTGGTAAGAGACATTGACGACGTACTCGGGCAAGATAGCCAATTTTACGATTTATGACTTTTTAGAGGTTCCCTTATGCTACAAAAATTCGTTTTTGAGAAATTCCGCTACGCCGTCTTCATCGTTTGTTTTTGTTATAGCGTTGGCAAAGGCTTTTAAGTGGGGGTCTGCATTTCCCACAGCCACTCCGAGACCGCAGTTTTCCATAAGAGAAATGTCGTTTTCGCTGTCGCCGAAGGCTATTATCTCTTCTTTTTTTATGCCCAGCTTTTTGGCGTACTCCAACACCGCATTTCCCTTTGAAGCGGAAGAGTTTACAATATCTATACAGTTCCAATTTGATTGCATGGCACTTACATCTTTAATATTTTTTCTTATGTCTTCTTTAACGGAGGTAAGCTTATTTATATCTTTTTCTATAACCACTGCCTTTATAGCCTTTTCGTTTTCGGTGGCAGAGAGTATATCTTCCCTGTATAAATGGGGTACCGATATTTTTAACTGTCTTTTGTATTTTACCACTACCAGACCCATACCACCCTCTACAAGTGTCCTGTTGTCGCTGTAGCATTTTTCGGGGGTAAACACCTTCATACTAAGGCCGTGGCTTTTAACGATTTCTTGCATTTTAGAAAGACTTTGTCTTGATATGGGGAGTATAAAATCTCTCTTGTTTTCTTCGTGAAAAAAGTTTGCCATGGTGGCACCGTTACAGCCTATAACGGGGCTGTCTACTCCAAGCTCCAAAGCATATTCTTTTGCAAGTATGTCGCTTCTTCCCGTGGCAAGTATCACTTTTACACCAAGGGAGTGTATTTTTCTGAAAACATCTATGGTGTTTTTTGTTATAAAGCCCTCGGAGTTTAGAAGGGTACCGTCGCAGTCGGTGGCTATAAGTTTATATCTCATCTTTTTTAAAATCCAATACTATTATTTCGGGTCTGTTGAATATTCTGGGGAATATATTTCTGCAAAGTCCCCTGCTTATAATAAGCTTAAAATTTTTAAAACGGAAAATTCCCGAGGTGTACTTCGGAAACCACCCCTGATTGGGAGCCCAAAGGCTTCTGTTTATAAAGGGGAATATAAGTTGACCGCCGTGGGCATGACCGCTGAGCACCGTATCCATATTTGTCTCGGAATATTCCTTTATGTTTTCGGGTCTGTGGGTAAGAAGCAGGTTATAGTGGGCTTCATCACAATCCTTATTTAAGTCGGAGAGTATTTGCCTCCAAGTGTCGGTGGTGTTTATATCCTCACTGTAGGCTGCAGGGTCGTTTATACCGAAAATACGCACACCTTTATAGTCTTTGTATTCGTTTTCCAAAACCTCCACCCCCATATCCTTTAAACGCTTTAGTATATAAGGGCAGTCCATAGACCAATATTCGTGGTTACCCGTTACAAAAAAACACCTGTACTTTTGTGAAAGTTTTTCAAAGAGTATCCAACTGTTTTTGTGGGCTTTTTTGTCATCGAAAATATCTCCCGCAAAAAAAAGTATCTCGGGGTTTAAACGGTCTATAAGAGATGTCAGCTTTTTTTGCCCATCACCGTAAAAAGAACTGTGAAAGTCGCTTAAAAGCAGGGCTCTAAAGTTTTTCTGTATTCTTTTGTCTTTTAAAATATATTTTCTTATTGCCGTATCCCTTCTTAAAGCCTGCACAAGTAAGCCTATGAAGGGCAGGGTGTATAATAATTTTTTATTCATAATTTATAAAAAAAATCCCGAAGTATTTCGGGATTTATAAAGTAGGTTATATTAAACTTCAAAGTAGCTGTTTTCGGAAGCTTCGCCGTTGAATACACAGTAGCACTTGCTTTCCTCGGGCTTTAAGTATAAATCAACACTCTTGAGATCCTTTACTTTGTTTCCGTTTGCCTTCCACATTTCCTTTGCATCATCAAGAATTTTATTTGTATCAAAGTCCCTGCCGCCAACTTGAACGTATAAGTTGCTTTTCACTAAAGACACCCCTTTCGTATAGTGTTACATTTATATCTTTTTTATATGTTATATCAAATGCCATTTAATATAAACATATGACAGGGGCGGAAGGAATCGAACCCTCCTCTGGAGTTTTGGAGACTCTTATTCTACCGATGAACTACGCCCCTATTTTTAACTATTGAATACTACCACAAAATTTTTTTTTTGTCAATATTTTTTTTAATATTTATTTAAGGATTTTTTTATATGAGGGAAAAGCTTTAAGGTGGAAACAAAACCGAAGCTAAAAAGAAATATTACAAAACCTTTAAAAATCTCCAAAAATATTGACAAAAAAATATTTTCAAAGGATAATCAAAATACAAATTTATATAAGAAAGAGAGTATAATAATATGAAAAGAAAATTCACTGCATTATGTATGGCGACCCTTCTTTTATTTGCGGGTTGCACAAAGCCACAGGTAAATGAGGTAAGAAGCTCCGCTGTTCAAGAGGAGGCTAAAGTAGAGGAGCCTATCCCCGGTAACTATGAGCCGGTACAGGAACTTCCTCAGCTTGAAGGTGTTAAAAAAGGCGATACCATAGCTACCATACACACCTCAAAGGGAGATATAAAAGTATGGTTCTTCCCGGAGTATGCTCCCAAGGCTGTAGAGAACTTTACCACACATGCCAAAGAGGGATACTATAACGGTGTTACCTTCCACAGAGTTATAAAGGATATGATGATACAATCGGGAGATCCCACAGGCGAAGGCGGCGGTGGTGAAAGTATTTGGGGAGAAAGCTTTGAAAATGAGGTTACACCCAATTTGAGAAATTTCAGAGGCGCTTTGTGTATGGCAAACAGCGACTACTTAAATCCCACCAACAACAGCCAATTCTATATCGTGCAGGCATCCAATAAGGAAGTGGGAAATGAGTTGGCAAACCAAGTACAGGGGGATAACAATAAGGCGGTGCTCTACGGTGACAATGTGGTCATAGGTAAAGACGGCAAGCCCCTTACAAACGGAGAATTCTTCTCCGATGAAGTGGTAAAAGCCTACGGCAATTTAGGCGGATATCCTTCTCTTGATATGAAATATACCGTATTCGGTCAGGTTTACGAGGGTATAGAAGTGGTGGATGCCATAGACAGCTTGGAGACCGACGAAAATCACAGACCCCTTGAGGATGTAACAATAACGGGCATAGAAGTGGGAACCTATCAATGAATTATATTTCCCTTGAGGGACTTTCAAAATACTACGGTGAAAAGACCATATTTGAAAATATAACCTTCGGCATAGACGAGGGGGACAAAATAGGTGTTATAGGTGTAAACGGTACGGGTAAATCCACACTTTTAAAGGTGATAGCAGGGGTGGAGGAACAAGATGAGGGTACGGTAACAAAAATGAGAGACCTTGAAATAGGCTACCTTCCTCAAACACCCTTTTTCCCCGAGGGGGAGACGGTCATGGACTATATGGTACGCTGCTGCCACCTTGAAAACGAAGATGATGTTACAAAGGCAAAGACCGTACTTACCCGTATAGGTATATTCGATTACTATAAAGACACCTCATCTCTTTCGGGAGGACAAAAAAAGAGGGTGGCAATAGCCGCCGCTATGATATCCCCCGTAAACGTGCTTCTTCTTGATGAGCCTACAAACCATATAGATGCAAGGACCGTTGCATGGATAGAAGAAAACCTTAAAAAAACCACAAAGGCACTTGTTATGGTGACCCACGACAGATATTTTCTTGACAGGGTAGCCAATAAGACCATAGAGCTTGACAAGGGCAAGATGTACACCTACAGCGGCAATTACACCGAGTTTTTGTCACTTAAGGCAGCAAGGCTTGCCTTGGAAAGTGCGGAGGAAAGAAAAAGACAAAATTTTTTAAGGACCGAGCTTGAATGGGTAAAAAGAGGGGCAAAGGCAAGGACCACAAAGCAGAAAGCAAGACTTTCTCGTTTTGAGAGCATACAGGCTATAAAAGCACCTCAAAAAGAGGAAAATATAGAGTTTACGGGTCTGTCATCAAGACTTGGGAAAAAGACGGTAATACTTGATAATATCTCCAAAAAGTACGGGGATGAGTATATTATCAAAAATTTTTCCTATACTATACTTAAAAATGACAGGATAGGAGTTATAGGTAAAAACGGTTGCGGAAAAACCACACTTTTAAATATAATATCGGGTAAATTACAGGCTGATTCGGGTACCGCGGAATGGGGAGAGACCGTAAAGATAGGCTATTTTACACAGGATGACGATCTGGCACTCTCAAATGAAAGAGCCATAGATATTATAAAAGACGTGGCGGAATACCTTCCCACCAAAAAGGGAAAAATATCCGCTTCAAGGCTTCTTGAAAGGTTCCTTTTTACCTCGGATATGCAGTACTGTCCCGTATCAAAACTATCGGGAGGCGAAAGAAGAAGGCTGAGCCTTTTGAAGGTGCTTATGTCGGCACCTAACATACTTTTACTTGATGAGCCTACAAACGACCTTGATATAACCACACTTCAAATACTTGAAGACTATCTTGACGGCTTTGAGGGTGCGGTGATAACAGTATCCCACGACAGATATTTCCTTGACAGGGTAACAGACAGGATATTCTCTTTTGAGGGCAGTGGCAGTATAAGGCAGTATGAGGGAGGCTACTCTCAAGCCTTGGAAAATGCGGAAACGGAAAAACAAGAGGAGCCTTCCGAAAATAAAAAAGGTCAAAGACCCGTAAGGGAAAAGAAACTTAAAATGACCTACAAAGAGGAAAAGGAATTTGAGACCATAGAAGATGATATAGCCTCCATAGAACAGGATATAGAAGATGTAGAAAAACAAATGGCTGAAAATCCCGACTCCTACACCCTTCTTCAAGAACTTTCGGAAAAGAGGGAAGCTCTTGAAAAGGAACTTAACTTTAAAACGGAAAGATGGGTATATTTAACGGAGCTTAAGGAAGCTACGGAGGGATGAAATGAGCGATATTATAAGGATATTGTCCGTAAAACTTCACAATCTTAAAAATGTGGGCAGAGGTACCGTAAATATGCCCGACTACGCAGAGGGCGGTATTTACAATGAAGGCTCCGAGATACTTGGCATTTACGGTCAGAACGGTTCGGGTAAAACGGCGGTGATAGAGGCGCTTGAGTTTATGAAGGACTTGGCAGCCTCAAAACCCCTTCCAAAAGATGCCATGAATTATATACAGGGCAATTTTGACACCGCTCTTATAGAGATACTTTTCTTTATGTTTACCGATAGGGAATATATAGTAAAGTATGCCTACACCATAGGCAGGGACATAAGGATAAACGAAAGGGGAGAACGGGAGGAGGTACCTGTAGTGGTACAGGAAAAGCTTTCCTACTCCGTAGGTCTTGACAGCCCTCTTACTCTTCTCATAGATGCAAGAGCCGATGCCAAAACTCCCTTCCTTCCCGCTGCGGGCGTGGATGAGGCTACGGGAGCGGACCCCGATAAGGTGATAGACATCACTGTTATAAAAAGGGTGGCTGCAAAGGAATTTAAAAGCTTTATATTTTCCAACGATATGGCGCCTTTTTGGTACAAAGCCTGCGAAAAAAATGTTATGTGGGGGCTTATACCCATACTTAAAGACTACATAACAAAAAATGTTTTTGTTATAAATCAGGGGCACAGCGGTATAATATCCCTTGACTTTGCCATGCCTTTTTCCATAACGGGAGAAACGGAAAGAATAGATATGGGACAGGTGTATGTCTCCTTAAGTGAACCCTCCGTAATGGAAAAAGAAAAGTTTTCCACCTTTGAAGGTATCATAAATACCGTAAACGATGTGGCGGGTACTCTCATACCCGGTATGAAACTTTTTGTAAAGCAGTACGGTCCCCAAACCACAAAAGACGGAAAAGACGGCATAAGATTTGAGCTTCTCTCTTCAAGGGGCGGTGTGAACTTCCCTTTAAGGTACGAATCGGAGGGTATCAAAAAGATAGTATCCATGCTTAATATCTTAGCTCTTATGTACAACGAACCATCGGTATTTGTGGCTATAGATGAGCTTGATGCGGGAGTGTTCGAATATCTTTTGGGAGAGCTTTTAAAAGTTATAGACGAAACGGGAAGAGGGCAGTTGCTTTTTACCTCCCACAACCTGCGTCCCTTGGAAATGCTGGGGGAGAGATCCATAATATTCACAACAGCCAATCCCGATAAGAGATATGTGCGCATAAACGAGACCGACGAAAACTTAAACCTCAGAGAACACTATATAAGAGCCATAAAGCTTGGAGGAGAGGAAGAAAAACTTTACAGCGGTACCGTGAAGAGCGATATAAGACGGGCACTGTTCAGAGCGGGAGATGATAAAAAGTGAAAAAGATCCTTCTTGTTATAGTAGAGGGCGAAACGGATATGATAAGTCTTGAAGGTGTATTTGAAAATATATTTTCAAACAGCACCGTGGAATTTGAGATAATACGGGGGGATCTGCAACTTATAGCGGGAAGCGATAAAAATATAGTACAGGGTATCAGAAATATGGTAGAAAGTTTTATGAAACTCTACTACCTGCAAAAAGAAAACATACTGAGAATAGTACATATCATAGATACCGACGGTGCTTTCATACCTGCCGAAAAGGTGGAAAGAGGCTCACAGGGCCATGTAAAATATTTAAGCAACCGCATACTTGCCCCCAATCCCGAACAGATAGTAAGAAGAAATGCCTCAAAAACCGAATTTGTAAAAACTCTTGTAAAAACAGAGGATATTGAGGGTATACCCTACGGCATATACTATTTTTCAAGAAATCTCGAACACGTGCTTCACAACAGAGACGATATTGTGCAAAACAGAACGAAGTGTCGCCTTGCATACGATTTTTCCGATAGATACAGTAGAGACCCCGAGGGCTTTTTAACTTTCATAAGAAATGAGTCCGTAGCCGTAAATCAAGGATATATAGGCTCCTGGGCATTCATATTCAGCCGCTGCAACTCCCTTAAAAGATACAGTAACTTGCATGTAGTATTTGAAGATATGAGTTAGGGGAGGCAAAAGCAACGCCAACAAATTCGCCTAAACGACCGTCCAACACCCACCGACACCCAAGCCTCCCCTGAAAGGGGAGGTGTCAGCTTTAGCTGACGGAGAGGTTCCGGGCGGAACCAAAAGCTCTGCCAACAAAAGGACGAAGAGGTTCCATACCATTTCATTATAATTTTTAGATCTAACAAAAGGGCACCTCTAAAAACTCATAAATCGTAAAATTGGCTATCTTGCCCGAGTATGTCGTCAATGTCTCTCACCAATGCTCTACATTGGCTTCGAGCCATTTCCCGGTCCTCGAACAAGCTATCTCAATTTTACTTCAATAGCACTTTTTAGAGGTACCCTATAGATTTTCAGTCTTAAGCGGTGCGAAAATATCACCCACACCGCAACACGGACAAAAATTTATTTCTCACCGTATTTTTCCACAAGCTCCGAATATCTTTCATCTACAGGTCCCAAATAGCTTACCGCATCCTTCACGGTATTAAGAGCTTTTTGGCTCTCTCCGTTTTTGGAAAAGTTTTCAGCCTTTTTGGAAAGATAGTCGTAGACCTTATTCAATATTTCCTTATCTTCAAGAGCGTTTGCCTTAACATAGGAAAGCAGGTCGTAGTAATTATCATCGCTTATGTACTTATCCACAGCCTCGCCGTTTATTTTTGTTATCATATTAAGGGCTTCTTCATAGTAGGGGGAGTCTTCCGCTATGTTTTTGCAAGCGGATACCGCCTTTTTAAAATCCGCCTTTTTCTCATACTCATAAACCTGTGCTATGGAGTCCTTATCGTTTTTGACCTTTAGCATATCGCGGTATATGGTTTCTATGTCATTTTTTATATCGTTTACGCCCATATCCCTTATAGTCTCTATACCCGTTATAAGGCTTTCGTTTCCTGTTTCGATATATTGAGACTTGTATTTTTCGGCTTGAGCCAAAAGGTTTTTGTTAAGGTTTTTATCGCCTTTGCCGTTTTTGTAGGAGGACTTGTATATTTGAAGTGCCTCGCTGTATTTTTCGGCGTTGAGGCTGTGCATTATTTTTCTGTAGGGGGCAAAAGCCACGGATAAAAACACAGACAGTACCAACACCACCGTTACAATGGCGGCTATATGATAGGGATATTTGCGAATAAATTCTTTTAAACTCATATTTTTACCTTATGGGCACCTCTAAAAACTCATAAATCGTAAAATTGGCTATCTTGCAAAGGTTAGTCGTCAATGTCTCTCACCAATGCTCTACATTGGCTTCGAGCCATTTCCCGGTCCTCGAACAAATATCTAAATTTTACTTCAATAGCAC
>JAFSVK010000215.1 GCA_017444985.1 Bacillota bacterium | reverse complement strand
CGGGACCTCTCCGTCAGCTAAAGCTGCCACCTCCCCTTTCAGGCGAGGCTTAGGTGTCGATGTGGCAACATGGGAAGTTATGGCGATATATTTTGAAATGACAACAAGGTAAGAAATCAAAATAAAACCCGAGGCACAGCGGAAAAGCCTCCCATGAAAGGGGAGGTGGCACAGCGGAGCTGTGACGGAGAGGTACCCACCCCGGGAGGGGAAGGAAGCCCATAGGGCTGACGATGGAGCAACCGACACCTATGCTCACAGACCAATTCGTACCGTTCAAGACCGCAAAGGCAGCGTACCTCCATAAATACTAATTTGTTGAGCAAAATTTATCCACCCAAATCAATTTTTAGCTAAAGCGTAAAAATTGATTTTTCCGACATTGGTTTTGGTAATTACAAATATATCTTTATGGCGGAACCTCTCCGTCAGCTAAAGCTGCCACCTCCCCTTTCAGGGGAGGCTTTGTCACAGTTGTGGTTTTTGTAAGGGGATTTACTATTCATACATTATCGGAAACTGCAATTTATGTTACCGTATGGATGCGGTGTGTAATTCGAAGAAAGAAAACCCCCACACGGTAGGCTCCCTTGAAAGGGGAGCTGTCGGCATTAGCCGACTGAGAGGTTTCTTTCCGGTGCCATAAAGGTAATGTTGGACCCCAAATAATATTTTATCGACCAAAATAATATTATTCAATAAGCCACAAGGTACACTACCCTGTGGCTCTTTTTTATCCCTCATAGTTATCCAAAAGGGAGTCTATTTTTTTGATCGTTTCCGTTCTTCTTTCTTTGAGCATAAGCTTTTCGGATATTTGCTTGTATTCATCACAACCGTAGTAGGAAAGAAACTTGGCACAATAGGGGTCTGCTGTAAGTTCTGTGACAAGTACGAGGGCTTCGTTTCCCACATCATATATATCGGTACAGAATGTAAACATATTGCTGTATTTATGTTTTAACAGCTTTATATCATCTTTCAGCTCTTCAATATCCTTGGCAAATACCTTTTTAAGCTCCTCTATATCCCCTTCAGCCGTTTTTAAAATATAGCCTGTCAGTTTTTCTCGTATAAAATCCAGCCTTCTCTCCTCTTCGTAGGACAGGGCTTCCGCTCTTTTAAGTCTTTGCTTTCTTTCTTTTATGTCGGCTGTTTTTTCCGACAGGGTCTTTTGTACCTCTCCCTCTTTTACGGTTTTTATAATATTTAATATCTCGGTATAATTATCTTCTTTTGATAGTACCGCCTTACTCTCGCTTTTAATGGTATCCGTCAACATACCGAGGAGGGAATATCTTTCATTAAAGCCTGCTTTTAAGGCTGTTTCTTTTATAAAGGCACTTGCCCTTCCCTCCAAAATATCATCTACGGCATATTTCTTCTTGTACTTGTTGTAAAGGTCGTAGTGTATGTAAAAGTCGGAGGCTATCTCATCATTTCCAATGTATTGAGATACAAGGGTCTCATCGCAGACTATATTTGCCTCCTCGCAGACCTTCAACATTCTTGACAGATCCTCCCAGCCTCTTGCCGTTACATACCTTACACCCTCACTACCTCTTTCTATTAAGTAAAAGTTTTTGGTATTAAGTTCAAGATAGGTAAGTATACTTCTGTGTATGCCTATTTTTCCCGCATACTCTTTCCAAACACCGAAGCTTTCCTTAACATTTATGACTTTAAGCCTGTCAAGTACAGCCACATCAAACTCTCTTGCAGAAAAGTTATACTCGGGGGGATTGCCTGCAGCTACCACTATCCACCCCTCCGGGAGTTTGTGGGAACCGAATACCTTATACTGTAAAAACTGCAATATTACAGGCATAAGTGTTTCCGACACGCAGTTTATCTCATCAAGAAAAAGTATGCCGTTTTCAATACCCGTTTCCTCCGTAAGGGAATATACATCCGCTATTATCTCGCTTACGGTATACTCCGACACATCTTTTTCTTCACCTTTAAAGACCTTGTTTTTTATAATGGGAAGACCCAAAGCACTTTGCCTTGTGTGGTGTGTCATAGCGTAGGACAAAAGACCTATACCCATTTCCTCCGCCACCTGATGCACTATCTCCGTTTTACCTATACCCGGAGGTCCCATAAGAAGTATGGGTCTTTGCTTTGCCTGAGGTATAATGTATCTTTCGTATTCATCCTTCATAAGGTATGCTTTCACGCTGTTTTTTATCTGTTCTTTGGCTTGTAGTATGTTCATATCTAAAACTTAAATTTTTCTCCCAATCTGTTGTCGACATTATCGCTGTCTTCGGTTTCAAACTTTTGTTGCAGGAGAAGGGTACGAAGGTCCAGATCATTTTGTTCCAAAGCATAATCAAAGCACTCCTGCCTCTGTTTTTCGCTCAGAAGTTTAAGGCTTAAAAAGAGCTCCGCATTTACGATATCCCTTCTGTCTATAAACCTTTTCATTATAGATAAAGCTTTTTCCTCTACATATTTTGAGTACATGGAACTTCTTTCATAAAATGTAAGGGCTATAATATCTTTGTAACTACCCTCCTCCATTTCCTCAAAGACCTGTTCTTCACCTCTCAAATATCGGTATAAGTCCCCTTCTTTTTTGCCGTATTCAAGCCTTGACTTTATGGGTGGCAGTTCACCTTCCAAAAATACTTTAAGTTTTTTACCGTAAATATGGGAATTAATAGTATTATTGGGAGGCAAGGCATTTTCTCCCATGTAAAAATCGGGAATGGGTTTAAAATCGATCTCCGTATTCTCACAGTGGTCGAAGCAGTTTTCTCCGAAATACTCTATATTTCCTTCTATGGAGACCTTTTTAAGCATTTCGCACCACTCAAATGCTCTTTCTCCTATTTTTTTCACACTTTTACCTATTGTGATATTTTTAAGAGTGTGGGAGTTTTTAAAAGCACCTCCACAGATAGTGCTTACATTTTCGGGTACTGTGTAGTTTTGTTCTCTGCCTTTGTAGGATATAAGGCACTTTCCCAATATCACCTCTTCTTTATCCAAAACAGGTGTATCGTAAAAAGCCTCGGGGCCTATATTTTGAATATCTTGAGGTATATCCGAGACTTTAAGCTCTTTACAGGAAGAAAAAGCATGGGCACCTATATATTTTAAGGTGTTGGGAAGCTGTACGTCTTTTAGAGAAGTACAACCCTCAAAAGCGTAATCCATTATATTTTCAATGCCCTCGGGAAGTTTTATGCTTTCTATCTCCTCCCTGTAGGCAAAGGCTCTTTCTCCTATGGCTTTTATATTTTCGGGAAGGACAATGTTTTTATTTTCACCTTTGTAGTGCACAAGAAGTCCCTTTCCCAAAACCAAAAAGTCCCCATCGTAGTTTTCAATAAGTTCCGTTTTTATAAAGGCGGAGCTTCCTATGTAAGATATATCCGATGAGAAGTTTGCCTCTTTAAGCCTGTAACAAGATTGAAAGGCATGGCGACCTATATAGTCTAAACTTTCGGGAAATTCTATACTCTCAAGGTTTACACAGCTTTCAAAGGCATACTCCTCTATACTTGTCAGAGTGGAAGGAAGTACTGCCTTTTTAAGTTCTTGACAGGAGGCAAACATCCTTTGGCTTATGACCTCCACCCCGTTTGGTATATCTATGCTTTCAAGGCTGTAACAGTTTGAGAAAAGGCTGTTACCCATGTGTTTTAAAGTAGAAGGAAGCTTTACGCTTTCAAGCATTTCACAGGCTCTGAAAGCGGCATTTTCCAACACCTCCACACCCTCAAACAACTCTATGCTTTTAAGACAGGTACACTCCCAAAAGGCAAAGCGACATATTTTTTTAAGGCTTTTAGGAAAAAACACCTCTTTTAAATATTCGCACTTTAAAAAGGCGTACTGACCTATTTCCGTAACTCCCTCGGGTATCACTATACGTTCTATGCTCTCACAGCCCGCAAAGGAATATTCTCCTATGACTTTCACCCCCGCAGGTATTTCCACCACCGTTTTTTCGGGCTCTTCATTGTATTTTTCAAGAATGTTATCTTTTATATCAAAACTCATATATCTTCCTCATCCAATACCAGTTTCATAGCCCAAGAGGGCAGTTTGTTATTTTCCTTCACGAAGGCACGGTAGTTTTCTTTCAGGAATATAAATACAGACTCATAGCAAGGCTTTTTTTCGGGAAAGACCCCGAGACCGTCCGTAAAGTATATAAGACCCTTAAGGTCATTAAAAATACCTTGTTTTACATTTTCATCCACATACTCAAACACAGGTCGAAAGTCCGTTCCTCCAAGGCCTTTTACACTCATATTCTTAATATATGTATCTATATCCTTTACATCTTCTATAATTTCCATATCTCTTATACGGTTATCGCATTGCAAAATATATATATTTGTCTTTGCGAAAAAACTCGTTTTATTTTTTAATATACCGTAGGTCTTAGTCAAAAATCTTTCTATCATCTTTGTACTTACAGAACCCGAGGTATCTATAGCTATAACAAAGTCTTTTATCTTTTTTACCTGCTTGTACTCCAAAGGCTCAACAAGAGCCACATTGCCATACAACTCCATACCGTATCGGTAAAAACCGTAGTCCATAGTATCGGGGTCTATACCCATATTTTCCTTGCTTACAGCAAACTTTTCAAGGAAGGCGGCATAATCGTACTTCGGCTCCGTTATACTCTCAAACTTTCTTACAAGAGATAATTTCGAGTTGCCCTTTCCCGATATGTCCAGCTCCTTTTTAATATTCTTTGCTATTTCTCTCCAAAAATTTTCCTTTTCTTCATCGGATAGAAAATTTAAAACATCCTCCGCACTTTTTTCTTCCCTTTCACCCTTGTCGCCTTTCTCTTCCTTCGGATTTTTTTCTTCCTTCGGGGTCTTTCCCTCTTTGTTTTCCCCCGTTTGTCCCTGTTCTACCTTGCCTCTGTCGTCGTAGTTTTTCTTGCCCTCCTTTGAGGGGATATGTAAGGTATCCTGCTTTTCCTCATCCTCGTATTTCCCCTTTTTTTTCCACATACTGTGGTCGTCGAAACGGAAAGCCTCTTCATATCTTTTAAGGTGAACTTCGCTTATATTTTCGTTTTTGAGATAGCTATATATTTTTTCGGCTGTGAGAAGGGATATTTTATTTTCAAGCTCTCCTATGATACTGAGCCTTTCTTTAAGCATATCGTCTTTCGTAAAGGCAAACTCCATATCAAAAAGAAGGGATTCACAGGCTATATCGCAAGCTATGGACCACAGCCTTAGGTTTAAGCCACTACCGAAGCTCCAATGCCTGAAAATGCAGTGAAAAAGGGTGTGCATATAAGAGTGTATCAACTCTTTATCACCCTTTTTGTAAAGCCTTAAGATATGTTTTGGCTCATAGTATAAAAATCTACCGTCACTGCCCAAGCTTATATCCGTCTTAAAAATATCCAGAGCCCCTATGGCCTTTATCGTAAAGCCCATATTAAGCAATACCACAGAGCGAGCTTGCTTCAATAAATTTAAAGCAAGCTCGTCTATCATTCTTTCTTTATTTTCCATATTCTGCAATTCGACTCCATGGCATGCCATGGAGTCGTTAAGATCAAATTTCTTCTACCGTTTTTTGAAGTGTATTGTTTATATCATCAACAAGCGTAGAGATTTCCGAAATGGACTTGTTTATAATCGCCGAGCTTTCGTTTGTGCTGTTAACATTATCATCAAGAGCACCGAAAGCGGAAATAGTGGTTTCAAGTATGCTTACAAGCTGCTTTACCGTGGAAGCGTCCATTGTGGAATTCTCGTTACAGAAGACAACGATGTTTTTAAGCAAGTCGTTAACAACGCCTGCTCTCTCACTGGTCTTTGTGGTGGAGTCGCCTATAGTGGACATACTCTCATTTATGCTTGCAAGATCTGCTCTAAGCTTATTGGAAAGTTCAAGACAATCGGAGGTGATACCCGCCAATTTTTCGTGCTGTTCCACAAGTTGGCTGTGTCTTGCAAGAAGTATGGTCTTTGCATGAACTATACAGTTTGAAGGAGTATTGAGACCTCTGTATATAGCTGTAGCCATATCTCGACATGACTTGTATCCACAGGCATGACAGTTGAAATTCCTGTCGGCAACGGTATGCTTGCCCATTCTTTCGAAAACGGGATCCAGCTGTTCGTCTGTGGGAACGGGAGTAGGTTCTCCGCGCATATAGTTTCTTTGGAAGTCGCTAAGTCTTAACTCTTCGTCAAATTTCTTGAAGAGTTTATCCTCACCCGCACGGAAAAGGCCTGTTTTACGCTTTTTCTTTGACTCCTTTTCAACCTCTCTCATTGTAGCCATAACATCGAAAACCGTCTGCTCGGTACCCGAGGCAGGTCCTACGTTACAACCAAACTCACACGAAAGAACGTCGAATACTTCGGGGTGCTTGAACTCAGGCATCATAGCATACATATCAAGCTCGGGATAAACCTTATGCACACCCTCGGAGGTGGTTATATTTATATCGGGATCGTGGAGCCAAATATTATCTCTCAATCCACCGGGACGAGGATATACCGCACCCACCTGTCCTTGCTGATCGTCAAAGTTGTATTCATAGCTTCCCTGAGGGGAGTTGGCTATTCTTATACCGTTTTTATTGAAATATTCGTCAAGGTGCTTGAATGTTATGTTAAAATCCACAAGCCCTGTTTCCATAAACTCCGTTTTCTTAGCTATACAAGGAGTAAGTACGGCAATGGGATTTGTCTTTTTAAGATATCTTCTTATGTATATGGCACCACAAGAAATGGGGCTGTGTATAGGAGAAAGATTGTTTAAAAGCTTAGGCTGATATATTTCTATATATTTAACGATAGCCGCACAAGGTTGTGTTATAACATTTCCCACCTTTTGAGACTCTATAGCTCTTACGTGTGCCCAAGTACATATATCGGCACCGAAGGAAACATCGTATATAAGACAGCCCTGGCGTCTGAACCAATCAAGTATACCCTTCCACTTTGTGGGAAATACGGACTTTATGGAAGGAGTAGCCATAATTATAAGCTTATCCTTCTGCATTCTTATCATGGCACTTTCGGTGTCATCCTCATAATCTCTTGCATTGTGGTTACAAGTTCTTACACACTCACCACAGGTAATACATTTATCGGGGTTAACACTTGTTACAAATCTTCCGTCTTCAAGTTGTTTTGTGATATTGGCCTCGGGAGCGGGGCAGTTACGCACACAAGCATTACATCCGACACAGTTATCGGTATTTACTTTAATAATTTCCGTCATACTTTTCGCCCTCTGTTACTTTCTGTTATTTTTCTTTTTTGAAGGATTATTCCCGTGATTTCTGTTGTTATTGTTGTTGTTCTTATTATCCTTATTCAGTGCCTCTGCCTGCTGAGCAAGAGCCGCAAGGTCTACACCGCTCTTTTTAGGCTCTTCTTTTTTCTCACCGCCTAAGGCTGCCGCCTGTTGGGCAAGAGAAGCAAGGTCTATACTACTTTTTTTAGGCTCTTCCTTTTTCTCACCGCCTAAGGCTGCCGCCTGTTGGGCAAGAGAAGCAAGATCTACACCGCCTTTTTTAGGCTCTTCTTTGCTTTCGTCTTTCTTTTCATCCGAGGCAAGGTTACCTGCCATGTTTTTAAGCTTTTCAAGAGCCTCGTTGGTCTTTTCCTTTTGCTCCTCGGCTTTCTGGCTGTTACTCTTTTGGAGTGTAGGCGCCTCGGGAAGTTCGGGTACATATATCTTGGGATCTATAAACTTGGGTATACCACCCTCTGTAAGGGTCTTCTTGGTATTTTCAAGTATATCTTCTGCCTTGCTTACATTTACCATACCCGTTTCCGCAACGCTCTTAAGTATGGCCTTTAATCCCGCAATTTCTCCTGCTATAAGTTCAACATCACCTATGATAACAGACTTAAGGTTGTTGGAGGCAACTCTGAGTTCTTCAGTGGAATTTTTAGCTTCTGCGGTAGTTTGTATAGCCTGCTTTTCTGCCTCATACACTATATTTGCGGCATCGTTGTTTGCCTCTGTGACGATATCCTCCGCAAGGGCTTTAGCATCCGCCTGTATTTTATCTGCCTGTTTCTGAGCTTCTTCTTTAAGGCTGTTAGCGGATTTTTGCGCCTCTATAAATACGGCACCCAAAGCGGCTGCCGCATCTCCGCCGGATGCCGCATCAAGCTTTCCTTTTGTATCGGCAAGAGCTTTTCCCAGCTCCGTGACCGAAGCTTCAAGTTCCGATATCCTTTTCTTGTACCCTGCATTCTCTTCTTCAAGGCTGTCCAATAAAACTCTGTACTCTTCATTATCAGCGGTAAGCTTAACAACCTCTTCTTTATGCTTTTCCACAAGTTCTTCGGCTGCGGTATTTATGTCTTTACCCGCCTTTACACTCTCGTAAAGAGTCGTTTTCGCCTCATTGTCGGCAGTCAAGCGGGCATTCTCTCTATACAAGGCATTCAGTTTCTCCCTGACACCTTCCTTCTCATAGCCACCGTAGGTGACCGTCTTTATAAACTTCGTATCAGCCATCTAAAATCCTCCTTATTTAAAGGGTTTTCCCCCGAACAAAATATAGTGTTCTAATAATATAATACTCTAATTTTACAAAATATTCAACATATTTTTTTAATAATATTTAAAAATTTTTAGTTATTATTTTTATAAAAAAGTAATTAACAAAGTTTTTCTTAGTTAGCATTAGCTAACTTTTATTCGTCATCGCTTTTGTATTTTGTATTTATTGCACAAAAACCCCGAAGCTGTCCTTCGAGGCTTTTTTACTTACCAGTAATCTTCACATTCTTTTATGAGAGCTTGTACTTGTTCGTTTTCGTACAAGCCCAGATCGAAAAGCTTATCTGCCTGTTTTTTGGTTATTTTACCGCTTAAGGAATATACATACTGCCCATGTTCTCTGGCAACACCGTCCCAAGAGTCTATTATCTTAAGCCAGCCCGCCATTCCCAAAGTCCTTTCGGGAAGCTTTGTGGCACCGTATAACACCTCCGCAAGAACTTGCGCACATTTGGTGTGGTTTGTGTAGTCACAGGAATAGGTATCTCCCTCGGGAGACATCCAACCTAATGTAAAATCATCCTCATTTTTAAAATACATCTGCTCTATAGGCAGAGGATATTTTTCATCCGAGTCCAAAAACTTTACAAAATCCGCTTCATCGGGCATAAATTTGTAAAAACCGCCCTTGTCGTCAATTACAACGGGAAGATCTTCTTTTGTGATTATGTCCGCAAAGCCTCTTTGAACCACACGTTCCATATCATCAACATATTCGTAGCAATAGTATCCTGTTTTGCCTTTATAAACAACGTATTTCAAGTATATCACCCGCGTATATATTTAACGATACTTCTTTGCAGGTCTGCAAGACCTTGATAATAAAGAGCCTCTTTCCCCAAAAAGCTCTCATGTGCTTTTGACACTTTTTCAAGTACCTCCGAGCAAGCCTCGGTAGAAGATAAAAGTTCTTCATAGGCATTCTTATCGGACTTATTTTCATCGTAACTCCTGTAAGCCTTTTCCTGTACCCTGCCTACATAGGAGTGTACCATAGAAGATACCCTTTTATTGAACATCTCCATAAACAGTCGATCTTTTCCGAACAATTCCCTTGAGTAGGTTATATAGGCAAGAGCCTCGTTACAAAGCTTGTTTTTGTTTATGCGACAGTTTTTCTCAAAGTCAGAGCCCTTTGCCCCTAAGCTTTCGTTAAGAGCCTTGCATATAACCACCTTTGACATTTGAGTTATATACTCTTTTTCATCTGCGGAAGAAAGCTCTGTTGCCTTTTGTATCCTTCTGCATATCTTCTCCCCTTCTATGTTTTTACCGGGAAGGTTTGCCATGGCATAGGCACCAAAAAGATAGGCTTTTGCACACTTTTCATTCAAAAGAACAAGGTCTTCGGAAAGGCTTGCAAGTCTTCCGTACTCACCGTTTTTCATAGCGGAAAGAGCAAGAGCGTATTTCTTATCAAATTCCTCTCTGTCAATATCTTTTGCCTTCTCTTGAGGCTCGGGAACTTTTTCTTCTTTTTCTTCTTCTATATCGAAAGAGAACTCTTTTTCTTCTTCCTTGGTGTCTTCTTTTATATCCTTTTGAGCACTCTTTTCCTGTTTTGTTTCATCTTCCTTTTGAGCGGCTTCAAGATTCTTTTCCAACTCTTCGTTGTGCTTTTCAAGATACTTTTTGTCATCTTCCGAAAGCTCATAGCCAACATTTTGCAACATTTCAAGTATCTTTTCTTTTGAATATTTCTTTCCGCAACCCAAACATGATGAAAATTGTGAATGTAGGTTTGCCGCTACGATCTCTCCACAAAATTCACACTTGACCTCGGGAAGTGTATTTTTAACTTCCTCCTGTGTATCTTTCTTCTCCTGCCTTCTTATAGGCTTTGCGGATGCATAGGAAAACAATGTTTCCCCCCCGGATATATTTCCGCCTCGCCAATCCGATACATGGGCACGACCTCTCACTGCATCTGTATCTTTTTCATCTTCCATTATGGAATTTTCCTCCTTATTTCCCCTAAAAGGCTCATCTGCCTTGTCGTATTTGTTGGAGATCCAACCTACATTTGCATACTCCTGCTCTCCCTCACTCTCTTCCAATGTAAAGAGTGTATCTTCAAAGCCCAGACCCTCTGCACCCTCTTCTGTGGTATCGATGCTTTCCTTCTTTTCTTCCGCGGAAGAAATCCGTTCTTTTTCGGGTGTTTCGGTAGGCTCTGTTTCCGTGACCTTAATATCCAAGGGTTCTTCTGTTATAATATCTATCTTTGGTAAAGGCTTAAGAGGCTCTCCCACTATCTCTATACTTTCCCCCACCTTTTTTAAGGGCTCTTTAGATGTGGCTTCCTCTCTGCCATATACACTCATATTTATTTCAAGTTTTTCTTCTCTTAGGTGTTCCACTCTGCCGAAGCTGTACTTTTTGGCACAATTTCTGCAACGCACATAATTGTACCTCACCTCAAGACTGCCTCCGCACTCCTCACACTCCAAGTCTTTTATAACAGTGCCCGGGGACATTGCCTCTATTTTAATTCTGTCGGGTCTATTACGAGTATTTTTATATTGGTTATTATCTTCCGATTTGTTTTCGGGTAAATTCTTTTTAGGCTCGCCTTCTTGTTTCGAAACATCATCTTTTTTGAAAGAAGGCTTTTTGTCTTCCTTCTTTTCTCTTTGAAATATTATCCTCTCCAAATTAGCTCTGGCTCTGTTGGATTCAAGAAGTGCTATCTCTGCCTTTGACTTACCCGATGTAATAATATCAAAATCTGCCTTTTCAAGTAAATTGTTTACCTCGGCCATAGTGTATTGCCTTCCGCAATTTTCACATACTATTTTTCCCGACCGAACGGCTAATCTACTTTGACAATTCTCACAAACTATCTCTGTCATTACTATCCCTCACCGTCATCGAAAAATGTAATCCCCGTTTGCAGTATACCTGCTATACTATACACTTCCAAATCGATTATACCCCAGCACAATACAAATGTCAAATAATATTTTGAAACCAAAAACACAGTATAAAGTTGATAAATAAGGGTTTTACATAAAAAAACTTTCCCCTTGAAACATAACTTTAAAATTAAGGGTACCTCTAAAAAGTGCTATTGAAGTAAAATTGAGATAGCTTGTTCGAGGACTGGGAAATGGCTCGAAGCCAATGTAGAGCATTGGTGAGAGACATTGACGACTAACCTTTGCAAGATAGCCAATTTTACGATTTATGAGTTT
>JAFSVK010000214.1 GCA_017444985.1 Bacillota bacterium | reverse complement strand
AAATCGTAAAATTGGCTATCTTGCCCGAGTACGTCGTCAATGTCTCTCACCAATGCTCTACATTGGCTTCGAGCCATTTCCTAGTCCTCGAACAAGCTATCTCAATTTTACTTCAATAGCACTTTTTAGAGGTACCCTTAAGTATCACACCGGAAGAGCTATACCGCTTGTAAGCAACTCTTCCGCATCATCTTTATCGGTATTGCGAGCTACTATGATCTCGCTCAGTATTATTTGTTTGGCAGTACCCATCAGCTTTTTTTCTATACTTGAGAGGGCTTTGCTTCTTTCTTTAAATATAAGTGTTTTAAATATGCCCACGATCTTGGAAAGATCCCCTGTTTTTATGGTGGCGAGATTTTCTTTGTATCTCAAATTCCAATTGTTGGACATTTCTACGGTCTCCGCATTCTTAACTATATTTTCCACGGTTTCTGCGGGATATACGTTTCTGAAACCGGATTGTTCGGCTTTTGCAGTAGATACGGTGATCTTCAGATCACCTACGGGTATCCTCATTACATAGTACTCTACGGATGCACCGTCTATTTCTTTAAGCTGGATATCTTCTATTATACCTGCACCGTACATAGGGTAAACGACCCTGTCTCCGATTTTATACAACTTGTTACCCTCCTTTCGTAAAATAAACTTCCACGAAACATTGTAACACAATTGTAATAAAAATAAAATATTAGAATTAAACAATTTTACGGATTTTTTTTGAGTATTTTTCACAAAATCTGTATTTATATCGGATTTAGTCAATGATTGTTATTTCTCTTTGGGTGTAGAGAGAATATATAAGGGTCTGTTTAACTTTTTTCCCCGTTGCTGCCTCCAAAGCTCTTTTGTAGTAGGAAAGTTGTGTAAGGTACTCTTGTACAAAGAAGGCGTCATCCTTCACTTTGTCGCTTTTGTAGTCTACTATAACAAGCTCTCCATCTTCTTCAAAATAAAGGTCTATTATACCTATAATGGTGGTGGTTTTCTCTCTTTTTGCTTTTTCTCCGTATATTTCCGCGGGGTCTACATACATTGTAAAAGGTGTTTCCTTATGTACGGAAGGGGATGATTTTATCCGCTCATAGAGAGGAGAGTTAAGAAAGGCAAGTACGGAGTTAAGATCTACAGCGGAAGCAGCCTCTTTTTTAAGAAGTTTTTTAGCTGTTAATTTTTCCGTAAGTTCTTTAAGGCTCTCAATATCCTTTTCTTTTGTGATATGTTCAAGTATGGTATGGTAGGCTGTACCTATTTCCGCAGATGATACAGCGGTGTTATTTTCATCTTTCTCTAAAGAGGGAAGGTGAAAGTGCTTACTTTCTCCCGGTACTTTTCCTGCCGCTATAGCCTCTTTGATACCTTTTATTTGCGTTACCGAAATTACGGAGGGGATGTATTCATTAAAGCCTGCAATATTGTAGGTAACTCTTTTGTGTATATCCTCTTTGATACTTTCAAGCCTTTCGGGGGGAAGGGGAGTATGTTCAAGCTTCCCTCCCACCTCTACTTTAACTTTTTTCGGGGGAAGTATATTTTCCGATAATATTTCTTTTGTAAAGAAATACTTTTTATACTTTTCATCGTAAATATATTTTAAGCCCAAAGCCACCAGTTCAAGAGGTGAGGTGGCATCAAAGACCATGGCATCGGAGAAAGCCTCTTGTTTTACAAGAAGATCCGTATCTTTTGTGGTGCCTATCATTATAAGCTTTTCCTTGGCTCTTGTCATTGCCACATATATAAGACGCATTTCCTCCGCTATGGCATCTCTTTTTATGTCATCGGAGAAAACTTTTCTGTATTTGGGTGTCTTTTTAACGAGGAAATCGGGTATGTTGGTGTTTTCTCTTTTCTTTATAAGGCTAAGAGGCATATCCATGGAAAGGTTTATGCCAAGAGTTCTGTTTATAAGAAGTTTTTCCGTGCTGTCGGAAAAGTTTATGTTTTTACCTAACATGGCATATATGACCACGGGATATTCCAAACCTTTAGAGGCGTGTATAGTCATTATCTTTACACTTTGTCCGTCTTTTGAGTCCATGGTGGCACGGGTAAGTTTGTTGTCGTTAAGGGCGGCATCCATATAGTTTACAAACTTGGAAAGGTCTCCCGGGGATCTGTGGTCGAAATCTATGGCAAGCTTTGAAAATATACGAAGGTTTTTGCACCTAACATCCCCACCCGGGAAAAACTTGACTATATTCATATAGTCCATATCGTAGTATATCTTGTTCAAAAGGCTGAAAATACCTTTTTTTTCTGCGAGGGAGCGCATATCCTCCACATCTTTCAAAAAGGCACATATCCTTTCTCTAAGCTTTTCGTTCTCCCCCCCAAGAGAATACTTTACGATATGGTCATAATAACGATACTTGCTTTCTTTATACCCCTTTATTTTTATCAAAGCCAGCTCGTTTTCGTCAAAGCCGTAGAGCTGTGAATGCAGAACGCTTACAAGCTCCGTTTCCAAAAGGGGATTGTCAAGTATCCTTATAAAATTTGACACTATCTGTACCTCTGTACAAAGGGAAAGAAGGGAGTCTGCAGAGGAAGTACAGGGTATACCCATATTTGACAAAGTGTCTATAATATTATTGACATAGCTTGAAGGAGAGCGTAAAAGTATGGCTATATCACCGTAACGAAGAGGTCTGTACCCTTCGGGCTCCTTTTCATCCTTTATTTTAAAGCCGCTTGATATAAGAGTTTTTATATACTCTCCCATAACAACGCTTTCTTTTTCCTCTGTGGACATATCGTGGTTTTCTTCGTCCGTTCCGCTTCGGTATATTATATTTATTTCGGTACGGTTATCCTGTTGTTCAAAGCAGGGAAAACTTGCAGAGGGTTTTAACTCTATTTTTTCGTTATAGTCACAGTCTGCGGTAGCTTTTGACATTATACGATGAAATATACAGTTTGTGCTTTCTAACACCTCGGGGCGGGAGCGAAAGTTTTCGGACAGTATTATAAGCCTGTCATCAGCCTCGGGAACTTCCGAAAATGAAGCGTACTTTTGTGCGAATATTTCGGGCTCCGCCTGTCTGAACTTATATATAGACTGCTTTATATCTCCTACCATAAAGAGGTTTTCGTTTCCCGAAACAGCTCTGTATATCCACTCTTGTATGTAGTTAGTATCTTGATATTCGTCTATAAATATTTTTTTAAATCTGTTTTGCTGTTCTTTTGCCTCTTCGGAAAAGGTCATATCCTCGTTATAGAGTATTTTTAAAGTATTGTGAGCAATGTCACTGAACTCCGCAAACTGGGAGTAATCCTTATACTCTTTAAAACGCTTTGCAAAAAGACGGGTGTATTTTATAAGGGCAAGTACAGCTTTTTTATGTATCTCATCTACGGAAGAGCCTTGTGAAAAAAAGGAATACTTACCTGCTGCTTTTAAAAATTTATCCGTAATATCCTTTCTTGCGGATACAAAGTTTTTACGCTTCTCTTTATCCACCTCAAATATTTCTTTTCTGTAGGAATTGGCACTTTCAAAGACGGGAAGACACATATTTTTTTGAGTATACAAAAGTGAGTCTATATCCGAGTTTACAAGGCCTGTAAATCCTACCTTTTCTTCCTCGGGAGAAAGAGAGCCTATACCGCAGAGCTCCTTAAAATCCTTTTTTAAGCTTTTAAGAAGAGAAAGGGTATCATCAAGTGTTTTCAAGAAGTCTTCTTTTTCTTTCTCGCTTAGTTTCAACATGGTATCATCGTAGTTTGCTACGATATCCTCAAACCACTTATCGGGGAAGGGTACGGAACGAGAGTAGAAATAGAGCTTTTCTATAGCCTCCGCCATATATTCTTCTGTTTTGAACACCTTGTTTAAAAACAAAATATCCTCGTCTTCGGTGGCAAAGCCTTCCTCCAAAACTTCTTCAAGGGATCTTTTACGCAGTTCAAGGGCTACACCACTGTTTATAATGCTGTAGCCCGGGTCAAGGTCGGTTTTATGAAAGTTTTCGCTTACCACCGCCCTACAGAAGGAATCCGTGGTGCAGATGTAAGCTTTTGCTATATTGTTAAGCTGTGCTCTTAAAAACAAATTTTCCCTGTCTTTTTCCACTTCTTTTAAAAGGGCAAGGGTGATTTTTTGTTTCATCTCCGCCGCTGCGGCATTTGTAAAGGTAAGGGTGAGTATCTCGTCTATCTTCACCCCGTCCTTTACTATAAGATTTATGATATGCTCCACAAGGGTGGCGGTCTTACCCGAACCCGCCCCTGCACTTACAAGGAGATTTTTGTTTCGTGAGTCTATAATGTTTTGCTGGTCTTTTGTAAAAATCATAGCTTTGATATAACTGATTTGTGTATCCTTGCAAAAAATACAAGGGAAAGTGTCAGGGAGGCTACCTCCGCTATAAGGAAGGCAAACCATACGTTATTTACATTTCCCGTAAGGGAAAGAAGGTAGGCAGAGGGTAAGAGGAATACTATCTGTCTTGTAAGAGATACTATCATACTTATAATACCGTGTCCCAATGCCTGAAATACCGACAAACATATTATACATACACCCGCTACCACAAAGTGTATACTTATGGTCCTTAAGGCGGGTACGCCTATTTTTATAAGGCTGTCGGAGGCTTTAAATATGCCGAGAAGTTGAGCGGGTATAAGTTGCATTACTATACAGCCCGTTATCATCATAGCTACGGCATAGAGCATACTCAGTTTCACAACACTTAAAAGCCTCTTGCTGTTTTTGGCACCGTAGCTGAAAGCTACGATAGGCACCATACCGTTGTTCAAACCGAATACGGGCATGAATATAAAGCTTTGCAACTTGAAATATATGCCGAATACCGTTGCCGCATCCTCCCCTATATTTTCAAAGGAAAGAAGTATCTTATTCATACCATAGGTCATAACAGAGCCCACGGATGCCATTATGATAGAAGGTATACCCACTGCAAGTATATTTTTAATGGTAGTGGGACAGGGCTTAAAGCCTTTAAAACTAAAATCTATTTCGTGATTTTTCTTTAAGTTGAAGAACACTGCTATACAACCTGCAATACACTGACCTATTACTGTAGCCACAGCCGCACCCGTAATACCCATTTTGGGAATGGGACCGAGACCGAATATAAATATGGGATCCAATATTATATTTATAACGGCACCCGTACTTTGGGTTATCATTGTAAATATGGTCTTTCCTGTGGATTGCAGAAGTCTTTCGAAGGTCACCTGTGTAAAAAGACCGAAGGAACAGATACAAATAACTTTTAAATATTTAACACCACCCAAAACTATATCTTCGTTTTCGGTTTGGGAGCGCATAAAGGGTTCTACCGAAAAAATACCTATTATAAGGAATATAATATATACGAATATCATTATAAAGATACCGTTTAAAGCGGAATCCTTAACGCCTTTTTTATCATTTGCCCCGAGACACCTTGAAAGCAGGGCGTTCATACCTACACCTATACCCATACCCATGGATATCATAAATGTCTGCAAGGGGAATGCCAGAGATACCGAGGTAAGGGCATTTTGATTTATCATGGCTACAAATATACTGTCTACTATATTGTACAGTGCTTGTACAAGCATGGATATGACCATAGGCAAAGCCATGGATAGCAAGAGCTTGTTTATAGGCATGGTAGCCATTTTATTTTCATTTTGTGTATTCATTTTTTATCCTCCTATGAAATGTAAAAGTCATTATAAAGGGAAATTTTTCCTTTGTCAAGATTAGACCCTGTAAATTTGATTTTTTTTGAAATTTTCGGTTGACTTTACATTTTGATAATGTTATAATGTTCGGTGTTGATAGGAAAATGTTGACGAGAGTGGGTACAGCCCACTCTCGTTTTGTGTAAAGGAAAGGATGGTTCAATGCAGGCAAAGGATATTGTTAAGCTCCTTGAAGATATTGCTGTGCCTATACTTGAGGAAAAGGGGCTTGAATTTGTGGATGCGGAGTTTGTAAAAGAAGGAGCATCCCACGTGTTAAGGCTTATAATCGACAAGGAAGGTTCTGTCGGTATCGACGAGTGTGTTATGATAAGCCGCTTGGTAGATGAAAAATTAGGCGACGATATTACGGAGCTTGCATATACCTTCGAGGTAAGCTCACCCGGTCTTGACCGTGTACTTAAAAGGGAGCACGAGTACCAAAAGTACAAGGGAAGAGAGGTAGAGGTAAAGCTTTTTAAGGCAAGAGAGGGGACAAAGGAGTTTTCGGGTACCCTTGAAGGCCTTGATGAAGAAAACAATGTAGTCATTAAAACGCAGGAAGGGGAAACACTTTCATTTCCGAGAAAAGAAGTGGCAACCACCAGACTTGCTGTTATATTGTGATCTTATATTGATTTGACGTAGAAAACTTTAGATTTTAGGGGACCTCTAAAAAGTGCTATTGAAGTAAAATTGAGATAGCTTGTTCGAGGACTGGGAAATGGCTCGAAGCCAATGTAGAGCATTGGTGAGAGACATTGACGACTAACCTTTGCAAGATAGCCAATTTTACGATTTATGAGTTT
>JAFSVK010000213.1 GCA_017444985.1 Bacillota bacterium | reverse complement strand
ATCGTAAAATTGGCTATCTTGCCCGAGTACGTCGTCAATGTCTCTCACCAATGCTCTACATTGGCTTCGAGCCATTTCCTAGTCCTCGAACAAGCTATCTCAATTTTACTTCAATAGCACTTTTTAGAGGTACCCTAAAATCTCAAAGTAGAGAGTATGTCACCTAAAAATTTGCATGACAATAAGACGATATAAATCGCCTGTTTTAAAATATTTAAATTATATCACTTATAGGATTATTGCGGTCTATAGTTAAATCCCTTTGGATTTCCGGTATGGTCGATTTTACTTCGATTAAATTTTCGGTTATTTCATATGGGAATTAGTTTTTAGGAATTAAAGTCAGCAATTGAACGTTATATAAAATATTACAACGGACAAAGAATCAAAGAGAAATTAGGATGGATGAGTCCTGTGCAATACAGGCTTAGCTTTTCGGCTGCAAAAAAATGCGTAACAGATCAAAATCTGTTACGCAATAAAAGTCTAACTTTTTGGGGTCATATCAAAACTTATGCGTTTTTCACAGCCCTTTGTTGATGGAGATGGTGGGAGTCGAACCCACGTCCGAAAACCCTTCGTCCGCACTTTCTTCCATTACAGTTGCTCTTTTAAAATTCCCTTCCTTAAGCACCGAACAACAGGTTCAAAAATCGGGTAGCTTCATAGTTTCTTTTTATCTCTCAAAGCTTTGAGATGAAAGTGCCCCGCTAAAAATGACACCGGTTAACAAGCCTGCGGGAAAGCTTATGCCGATGGGCGCCGATTAGGCAGCCATTGCGAAATTATTTTCGTCGTTTATTTTTAAAAGTTTTGGGTTTTTAAGGAATTACCCATTTCCAATGGCTTATGCAGATTGCAAGATCCCCGTCGAGACCGTTGCATCCCCAAAATATAGGCTTCTTTCAAAGCTATATATATTATAATCAAAAAAAAGAGCCTTGTCAACCTTTATAATAATACTTGACAACATTCAAAAAAAGTTATATGATAATGATGTATAAGAGTGGGAGTGTATTTGTGCATAGATAGACTTCCACCAGGCAGCAGTTATGTTTCTTTTCCCCACAAGGTTCATTCGCTGCGTTCCTATGGGGAAAGGACGTAATTGTTTTATATAAGGAGGTGTTAAGGCTGTTATTAACAACAGTAATCAAGATCTTAGTAGTCTTACTGATTGCGATTATCTCCTTTTGCTTAGGTGTTTATTTAAGAAAAAGATTTGCCGAGGGTGAGATAGGCTCTGCTGAAAGAGAGGCAGAGAGTATCAGACTTGAGGCAAAGAAAAATGCCGAAGTTATTAAAAAAGAAGCGAGTATCAACGCTAAAGAAGAGGCTTTAAAAATAAAAAACGAAGCTGAAAAAGATTGCAAGGAGCGTAAAAACGAGGTACAGCGTCTTGAGAAAAGAATAGCTCAAAAGGACGATGCTCTTGATAAAAGAGAGGAGACCCTCAACAAAAAATCCGCTACCCTTGAAAAAAAGGAAGAGCAGCTTAATGCTAAGCTTGAGAGCATAGAAGATATCAGAAAAGAAGCTCAGCAGATAAAGGATAAGCAGCTCGAAGAACTTGAGAGAATATCGGGTCTTACAACAGATCAAGCAAAAGAGTATATTCTTGAAAGTGTCAGAAGTGATGTTACTCACGAAACTGCTCTTATAATAAAAGAAGCAGAGGCAGAGGCAAAACGCACCGCCGACAAAAAGGCAAAAGAGATCATATCAAGTGCAATTCAAAGATGTGCTGCAGACCATGTTGCCGAAACTACTGTTTCGGTAGTTAACCTTCCCAATGACGAAATGAAGGGAAGAATAATCGGTAGAGAGGGAAGAAATATCCGTACACTCGAACAACTTACGGGAATAAACTTTATAATTGACGATACTCCCGAGGCTGTTATACTTTCGGGCTTTGATGCAATGAAGAGAGAAATTGCAAGAATAGCCTTGGAGAAACTTATTATTGACGGAAGAGTCCATCCTGCCAGAATTGAAGAAATGGTTGAAAAGGCAAGAAAAGAAGTTGAAAATTCCATTAGAGAAGATGGAGAATCGGCATCTTTCGAAACAGGTGTACACGGATTACATCCTGAGCTTATAAGATTGCTCGGTAAGATGAAATTCAGAACAAGTTATGGACAGAATGTGCTTCAACATTCGGTAGAGGTAGCTTACTTATGCGGTATTATGGCTGCGGAAATAGGTGAAGATGTTACCTTGGCAAAGAGAGCGGGTCTTCTCCATGATATCGGAAAGTCCATTGACCATGACATAGAAGGTACACACATTGAATTGGGCGTTCAGCTTTGTAAAAAATATCATGAATCGCCTATAGTGATAAATGCGGTAGAGGCTCATCACGGAGATGTTGAACCTCAAAGTATAATTGCTGTTCTTGTTCAGGCTGCAGATGCTATTTCAGCTGCAAGACCCGGAGCAAGGAAAGAGACTTTAGAAACATATATTAAACGCTTACAGGCTCTTGAGTCTATTGCAGATACATATGATGGAGTTGAAAAATCGTTCGCAATTCAAGCAGGACGAGAGTTGCGAGTTATGATAGTTCCCGAAAAGGTTTCCGATGATGAACTTGTTATATTGGCAAGAGATATAGCAAATAAGATCGAAAACGAACTTGAATATCCGGGAAGCATAAAAGTCAGCCTTATAAGAGAATCAAGGGCTGTAGATTATGCCAAATCTTCAAAAGTAAATTAGCGATCACAGCACCCCCTGATATGGGGGTGCTTTTGTATGTAACAACACCTTGACAAGAGTTTGTATTTAGTTTATAATTTATTTGAAATACATATACAGAAAGAGGAGAAAAAATGAAAATAGCTTTAATCAACGAAAACAGCCAGGCGGCTAAGAATGAACTGATATACAATACTCTTAAAAAAGTAGTTGAGCCTAAGGGTCATGAGGTAGTTAACTACGGTATGTACACTCAGGAAGATGAAGCACAGCTTACCTATGTGCAGTGTGGTATACTTGCCTCCATACTTTTAAACAGCGGTGCCGCAGACTATGTTGTAACGGGTTGCGGTACAGGGGAGGGCGCTATGCTTGCTTGTAACGCATTTCCCGGGGTATTATGCGGACACATTGTAGACCCTTCGGACGGATATATGTTTGCACAGATAAATGACGGAAACTGTGTGGCATTCCCTTTCGCAAAAGGCTTTGGCTGGGGTGCGGAACTTAACCTTGAGTACACCTTTGAAAAGCTTTTCTCCGGAGAAAGCGGACAGGGATATCCAAAGGAAAGAGTTGTTCCCGAACAGAGAAACAAAAAAATACTTGATGAGGTTAAAAAGGTAACACATCAGGATATTATGTATGTTTTAAAGAATATCGACAGAGAGCTTTTAAAGGGTGCTGTAAGTGGCGCTAAATTCTCAGAACTTTTCTTTAAAGATTGTAAAAACAACGAAATTGCCGAATTTTTAAAGAGCATAATGTAATTATACGATCTCCTTCGCTTAAAGCGAGGGAGATTTTTTGAGAAAGGAATACCATGTTTATAGGAAGTTGTATTGTAACATTTAGAGCGGAATGGGTAGCATCTCTTAAAGAGAAGAGAATGATAGTAAAAAGCCTTATAGCAAAATCAAGGAATAAGTTCAACATTTCCGTAGCAGAGGTGGATATGCAGGATGTGCATCAGGTCATAGTTATTGGGTTTTCCGCTGTTTCAAACTCAAAGTCTCATTTGGATGATATTACTGAAAATGTTATAGCCTTTTTTGAAAACAATACGGATGCCGTTATAACCGATATTGAAAAGGAAATACTGTAGGGCTTAAAATGATAAATAAAAACACATAATAAGCCTAAAATAGTAAATAAATACTTGACAGAATATAAAAATTGTGAAATAATAGCAAAAGTTTTTTATTTTTTATATTTTTCAGGAGGCAAAAATGAGTAGCAGTAGTCAAAATCCTACTAAAGGATTGAGAGAAAACAGATGGATCAGAGCAGTGATACCGGCTTTACTCTTACATTGCAGTGTAGGTACGGTATATTGTTGGTCTATATTCAGTCAGGAGATATCGGAATATATAGGGTTTAACAAGTCCGCAGTTGAGTGGGCTTTTAGCTTTGCTATATTTTTTCTCGGTATGTCGGCAGCTTTTTTAGGCAATGTTGTTGAAAAAGATATACATAAATCTTCGCTGATTGCCGCTGTATGCTTTGCTTTGGGAATGGCAGGTACGGGATTTTTTATATTCTACGGAGGAGGGCATAAAGGAAGCTTGCTTGCCCTTATAGGTATATATATAAGCTACGGTTTTATAATGGGTATAGGACTTGGAACGGGATATTTATCTCCCGTTAAAACATTGATGTTATGGTTCCCCGACAAGAAGGGTCTTGCCACGGGTCTTGCCGTAGCGGGTTTCGGTGCGGCTAAAGCTATTGCAAGCCCTTTGATGCAAAAAATGCTCTCCGGTTTTGGAGAAACGGGAATATACAAGATGTTCCTCATACTTGCGGTGGTTTATTTTGTGATGATGTTTGTGGGACATCTTCTTTTGAAAAAGCCCGAAGGTTGGCACGAGCCCGCAAAGGGTGAAAAGAAACCCTCCATTATGGAGGTCATAAAAACAAAGCCTATTACAAATTATGTTGGTATCTGGCTTATGTTCTACATAAATATAACCTGTGGTCTTGCACTTATTTCTCAGGAAAAATCTATAGTTAAATGTATAGGTCTTGCCGCTTCCGCAGGTATAATATCCACTGTTTCCGCTATATTTAATGCAGGTGGCAGACTTGGTTTCTCGGCTTGGGCAGATAAACTTAAAGACAGAAACACTATATATAAAATTATATTCATACTTTCTATAGTCTCTACTCTTCTTGTTATGTTGACGGGAGCTATAAAAAACGGTTCGGGTAATGTACTTTTTATAATATTGGTATTGGCACTTATATTTATTGTAAATGCGGGATACGGTGGTGGATTTTCAAATGTTCCCACACTTTTATCCGATCACTACGGTATGGAAAGTATAAGCGCTATACACGGTATAACCCTTTCGGCTTGGGCTTTTGCGGGACTTACGGGAAACCAAATAGCCACATGGATAGTAGGGCACACAGGTTCTAATATAGATATAGAAGGGCATTCCGTTAACCCTATAGGTTATCAAAATGTATTGTATTTTACAATAATACTATATATTATAGCAATGCTTTTCTGCTGTTTCTTTGTTAAAAATTCCAAAAAGAAATAAAGATATCACTGTAAAAACCTCCGAAAAACAATTCGGAGGTTTTTTGTAGGGAAGAATAAATTTTTAATATTTTACTCCGCTTTTCCTAAATTTACAGCCGAGTTTTCAGTTCGTATATCTTTATATCGATATATCGAGAGTATCAATCCAAGTAGTGTATAATTTACGATACATGCAGAGGTCCCGTTTGAGATCAGAGGCAGGGGTGCATCTGTATAGGGCAAAATGCCAAACACTATCAGTATATTACTTATACATTGCAATGCCATTATTATACCGCAGGCACAGCCGATGATGTATCCAAAGTTATTTTTTTGTTTTAAAGATATTCGAAATATGTATGAAACCAGAGTACATAGACAAATTATAACTCCCGCTACGGCAAGTTTGCCGAAACACGCCGCACCAGCTGTATAAAAGGAAAAGGGAAAATTTAGAGAAGACGTTATACATATTCCTAAAAAATTTACAAAAAATATATTGAAAAATTATATTATTGTGGTATAATATTAACAAATAAACGAAAATACTATATAGGAGGATGTTAAATTGGAAAAGAAAAAATACACGTATTTATTTTCCGAGGGTAACGCAAATATGAGAGAGTTACTCGGAGGTAAAGGTGCAAATCTTGCAGAGATGACAAATATCGGTTTACCTGTTCCTCAGGGTTTTACCATTACTACGGAAGCTTGTACCAAGTATTATGAAGACGGCGGAGAGATAAATGCCGAGATACAAGAGCAAATAAACGAGTATATCGTAAAAATGGAGGAAATAACAGGCAAGAAGTTCGGTGATACTGAAAATCCTCTCCTTGTATCGGTTCGTTCCGGAGCAAGAGCATCTATGCCCGGTATGATGGATACAATACTTAATTTGGGCCTTAATGAAACAGTTGTAAACGTTATAGCTCAGAAATCGGGAAATCCTCGTTGGGCTTGGGACTGTTACAGAAGATTTATACAAATGTATTCAGATGTTGTTATGGAAGTCGGAAAGAAATATTTTGAGAAGCTTATAGACAAGATGAAAGAAGAGAAGGGCGTTAAACTCGATGTTGAGTTGGATGCAAACGATCTTAAAAATCTTGCCAATCAGTTTAAATCGGAATATAAAAAGCAAATAGGCAAGGATTTCCCCGACGATCCCAAAGAACAGCTTATGGGTGCTATTAAGGCTGTATTCCGTTCTTGGGATAACGAAAGGGCAAATGTATACAGAAGAGATAACGATATACCTTATTCTTGGGGTACAGCTGTAAATGTTCAATCTATGGCATTTGGTAACATGGGCGATGATTGCGGTACGGGTGTTGCATTTACGAGAGATCCCGCAACGGGAGAAAAGGGTCTTTTCGGTGAGTTCCTTACTAACGCTCAGGGTGAGGACGTTGTTGCAGGTGTAAGAACACCTATGAAGATAGTGGAAATGGAAAACAAATTTCCCGAGGCTTTTAAACAGTTCAAAGATGTTTGCAAGATACTTGAAGAGCATTACAGAGATATGCAGGATATGGAGTTTACCGTTGAAAACGGCAAGCTTTATATGTTACAAACAAGAAACGGTAAAAGAACGGCTCAGGCAGCTATGAAAATAGCTTGCGATCTTGTGGACGAGGGTATGAGAACAGAGGAAGAGGCTGTTCTTATGATAGATCCCAGAAACTTGGATACACTCCTTCATCCTCAATTTGACACCAAAGCTCTGAAAGAGACCATGCCAATAGGTAAGGGCTTGGGAGCATCTCCCGGTGCTGCTTGCGGAAAAGTGGTATTTACGGCGGAAGATGCTGTAGTTTGGGCTGCTAACGGAGAAAAGGTCGTTCTTGTAAGACTTGAAACTTCTCCCGAGGATATCAACGGTATGAAGAGTGCCGAGGGTATACTTACCGTAAGAGGCGGTATGACTTCTCATGCGGCGGTTGTTGCAAGAGGTATGGGCGAGTGCTGTGTATCGGGCTGTGGCGACATAATTATGGATGAAGAAAATAAAAAATTCACTCTTGGCGGTAAGGAATACAAAGAGGGAGATTTTATATCCATAGACGGTACTACCGGTAATATTTACGAGGGTATAATACCTACAGTAGATGCAACTATATCGGGCGAATTCGAAAGAATAATGTCATGGGCCGATAAATACAGAAAATTGAAAGTAAGAACAAATGCAGATACTCCCGTAGATGCTAAGAAAGCATTTGAACTCGGGGCAGAGGGTATAGGTCTTTGCAGAACGGAGCATATGTTCTTTGAGCCCGACAGAATTTCGTCCATAAGAGAAATGATCTGTTCGGAAACTCCCGAGCAGAGAAAAGCTGCTCTTGATAAACTTGAACCTATGCAGCAAGGAGACTTTGAGGCTCTTTACGAGGCTATGCAGGGCAAGAGTGTAAATATAAGATTTTTGGATCCTCCGCTTCATGAATTTGTTCCCACAGATGAGGCTGATATAGAGGCACTTGCAAAAACACAGGGAAAGAGCGTAGAATATATCAAGAATGTTATATCATCTCTCCATGAGTTTAACCCTATGTTGGGACACAGAGGATGTCGACTTGCCGTTACATATCCCGAAATAGCTGTTATGCAGACTTCTGCTGTTATAAAAGCAGCTATAAATGTAAACAAAAAGCACCCCGATTGGAATATTGTTCCCGAAATTATGATACCTCTTGTGGGTGAAGTTAAAGAGCTTGCATTTGTTAAAAATGTAGTTAAGTCAACAGCCGATGATATTATCGCAAAGGCAGGAGTTGATATGAAGTACAAAGTAGGAACTATGATCGAGATCCCTCGTGCCGCTATAACAGCTGATGAGATCGCTAAGGAAGCGGAATTCTTCTCCTTCGGAACAAACGATCTTACACAGATGACATTCGGATTTTCAAGAGATGATGCAGGAAAGTTCCTTGATTCATATTACAAGCAGAAAATATATGAAGCAGATCCTTTTGCAAAGATAGACCAAAAAGGTGTTGGCAAGCTTATTAAAATGGCAGCTGAATTAGGTAAAAGCACAAGACCCGACATAACCTTGGGTATTTGTGGTGAGCATGGCGGAGATCCAAGCTCTGTTGAGTTCTGTCACAAGGTAGGATTGACATACGTAAGTTGTTCACCTTACAGAGTTCCCATAGCAAGACTTGCCGCTGCACAGGCTGCAATATCCGAAAAGAATAACAAGTAAAACATATTATTGACGGACTAAACTGTATGCTGTTTAGTCCGTTATATTATTGGATACCTCTAAAAACTCATAAATAGCAAGAAGAGGTCTCTAATTGAAAGTTCAAATACAAAAATATAATTAAATAATCAAATGGGGGTATGAAACTAAAAATTACACCCAACTATTCGTTAAACCGACATTTTGCGAATAGTTGAGTATATGTGTTCCTATCCCCTATTTAACGGTACGGCTCGTTTATATGGGCAAAACCGATATTAATATAAAGGTAAATTTAAAATGGATAAAATAGATAAACAAATACTTGAACTCTTACAAGAAAATGCTCGAATTCCTTTAAAAAATATTGCTGAAAAGGTTTCTCTATCTTCCCCTGCAATATCTTCCAGAATAGATCATCTTGAAAAATCGGGTATTATACAAAACTACCACATTGATGTAGACAGAGAAAAATTAGGATATCATATTACTGCATTTATAAATCTTGAAATGCAACCTACACAAAAAAAAGAATTTTATCCCTTTGTAAGAAATGAACCAAATGTTCTTGAATGTAACTGTGTAACAGGTGAATACAGTATGTTACTTAAGGTCACATTTCCAAATACCGTAGATCTTGATGATTTTATCGGAAGACTCCAGAAATTTGGCAGAACCAGTACACAAATCGTATTTTCCACCCCTGTAGAACCCAGAAGTATACCTATCCCCGATAATATTTAAGGAGAGATATATATGAATAATTTCAGATATAATGTTGTAACTGATGTTCGTTTCGGTAAAAGGAGTATATTACAGCTTAAAGAAGTTGTAGAATTATATGGCGGTAAAAATATACTTATAGTTTACGGTGGCGGAAGTATCAAGAAAAACGGTATATATGACGATGTTGTAAGTGTTTTGAAGGACTGCAATGTCTGTGAATTAAGCGGTATAGAGCCAAACCCCGATATAAGCAAAGTAAGAGAAGGCGCAAAGATCTGCAAAGAGAAAAATATAGACTGTATAGTAGCTGTGGGTGGTGGCAGTGTTATAGACACAGCTAAATGTATAGGTGCAGGTGCTTATTATGACTCAGACCCTTGGGATTTGGTGGAAGATGGTTCAAAGATAGGCAAAGTATTGCCTATAATAGCTGTTCTTACAATATCAGCCACAGGTTCGGAGATGAATAAAAATGCGGTAATATCCGATAAAACAAGAAATATCAAGCTTGGCACAAGCTCCCTTGATTTTATACCTAAGGCAGCTATATGCGATCCCGAATATCTCTATTCCCTACCCTCTATACAGACAGCTGCGGGAACAGCGGACATTATGAGCCATATTTTTGAGCAGTATTTCCGTAAAGATACGGGCGCTACGGTGTCCGATCATATTGCGGAAGCTCTTCTTAAAACTTGTATAGAATACTGCAAGGTAGCCATAGATGAGCCTAAAAATTACGAAGCCAGAGCAAATCTTATGTGGGCATCCTCCCTTGCTCTTAATTCCCTTATATCCTGTGGAAAGGAAGGAGCCTGGAGTTGTCACCCTATAGAACATGAAATGAGTGCTTACTACGATATAACCCACGGTATAGGTCTCGCAATAATAACTCCGAGATGGATGAGATATATACTAAATGACAGTAATGTATCAAAGTTTGCACAATACGGCAGAAATGTATGGGATATAAGAGAAAGCGACGATAAAAAATGTGCCGAATCAGCCATTGACAAAACAGAAAACTTCTTTAAAGAATGTGGAATACCCATGACAATGAAGGAAGTTAATATCGACTCTTCAAAGTATGAGATAATGGCTGAGGCTGCTGTTAGAAATAACAGCCTTGATAAAGCTTTTGTACCCCTTAATAAAGAAGATATCGTAAATATATTTAGAATGTGTGAATAACGAGCAAAAGAGTCTGTGAAAACGTGATTTTTCACAGACTCTTTTTTGTGGGCACCTCTAAAAACTCATAAATCGTAAAATTGGCTATCTTGCCCGAGTACGTCGTCAATGTCTCTCACCAATGCTCTACATTGGCTTCGAGCCATTTCCTAGTCCTCGAACAAACTATCTCAATTTTACTTCAATAGCACTTTTTAGAGGTACCCTTGTGTTTATGGTTTATTTATTTTTTCTACGTTATTCAAGCACATTCTTACAAATTCGGGATTGAAGTGCTTTGTTCTGGTGTCTCCGTAGCCCATATCAAGGGAGGATATTTTGTTCATTTCATCCTCTGTAAGTTCAAAATCCCATATATCGAAATTTTCTTTTATTCTGTTCTCATGGGTGGATTTGGGGATTACAACAACACCTCTTTGCACGTTCCAGCGTAGCATTACCTGCCCTACTGTTTTGTTGTATTTTTTTGCTGTTTCCGTAAGTATAGGTTCGTTAAAGGCATCGTATCTGCCTCCGCCCAAAGGTGCCCAAGCCTCGGGAACGATATTGTAATACTTCATAGTTTCAAGAGCATCGTTTTGTACAAAATAAGGGTGCAATTCTATTTGGTTTACAGCAGGTATTATCTCCACGGTCTCGCAGAAATTTGTGAGTATGTTGGGATAAAAGTTTGATACGCCTATGGCTTTAAATATTCCCGCTTTATAACCCTCCGTCATAGCTCTGTAGCCTGAAAAATAGTCTCCTAAAGCCTGATGCACAAGGAAAAGGTCAAGATAGTCAAGACCTATCTTTTTCATGGTTTTCTCTATAGCTGCTTTTGCGGTATCTTCGTTTTTCATATCATTTGCCCACAATTTAGATGTTATAAAAAGCTCGTCTCTGGTACAAATGCCCTCTTCTATCGCCTCTTTTACAGCCTCGCCCACTGCATCTTCATTGGTATATACAGCTGCGGTATCTATAAGCCTGTAGCCGTTTTTAATGGCATATAAAACGGAGTTTTTACACTCATCTTTATCCAACATTTTAAATACACCGAAGCCAAGCATGGGAATGGTGTTTCCTGTGTTCATATTGATATATTTCATAATATTCTCCTATCTGTTATCAACTTTTTCGGGATACATATCGTGATTTTTTAGTCTTTCATAGGCAAAATCCTCCCACTTTGTATCTTTTCTGCCGTAGTTACAATAAGGATCTATGGATATTCCGCCACGAGGCAAGAATTTACCCCATACCTCAATATATTTGGGATCCGCTTTTTTAATAATGTCCTTCATTATTATATTCACGCAATCTTCATGAAAATCTCCATGGTTTCTGAAGCTGAAAAGATACAGCTTTAAGGACTTGCTTTCTATCATTTTAATATCGGGTATATAGTTTATATATATTGTAGCAAAATCGGGTTGCCCCGTAATGGGACAAAGACTTGTAAATTCGGGACAATTAAATTTTACGAAATAGTCGTTGTCTTTATGTTTGTTTTCAAAGGTCTCTAATATCTCGGGATCGTATTCAAAGGCATATTTGGTGTTTTTATTACCAAGTAGTGTTAAATTTGCTGTGTTATCCGTATTTTCCATACAAACCACTCCTTTATTTTCAGGTTAATAATGTTATTATAACATAAATATGTATATTATAAAACCCTAAAATATGTAAATTTATGTTAAATCGAGGAAATATAATAGACATTTATTAAAAAAGAGTCTGTTTTAGATGCATTTTTATATAATTGTAATATATATTTTGTTGATTAAAATAGGATATTATATTATAATAAGCTAATTGATATTTAATATTAGGACTTTAGTCGTATGATAGAATTGCTTAAGAAACAAAAGGATATTACCGAATATATCGAAACCAAAAATTACTATTACGAATATCATATGTGTGGTAACCATAATAAAAAGGTTATGCTTGACTATACTCTCAGTTACTATGTTACGGATGAAATTATAAAGTTCGGAATATGTGATGTTTGTAATAAGTGTTTTTATAAAAAAGACTATAAATCGAAAGAATATTTTTAAACAGTAAAAATATCGGCTAATTTTAGGAGGATGTAATGAGCGAAACAATAAACAATTTGGGAGAAACCGGGAATTTTATTCATGAGGCTATAAAGGAGGATCTGGGTTCTCATACCGAAAATATAATCACTCGTTTTCCTCCCGAACCAAACGGATATTTACATATAGGTCATGCCAAAAGCGTGTGTCTTAATTTTGGCTTGGCACAGTATTACAAGGGAAAGTGTAACCTTCGCTTTGACGATACCAATCCCGCCAAAGAAGATGTGGAGTATGTCAACTCCATACAAGAGGATATAAAGTGGCTTGGTTTTGATTGGGAAGACCGTTTATTTTACGCTTCTGACTATTTTGAACGTATGTATGAGTTGGCAGAAGGCTTGATAGAAGACGGCTATGCCTTTGTATGTGATATGAGTGCAGAGGAAATAAAGCTTTCAAGAGGTTCCTTGAAAGAGCCCGGCAAAGAAAGCCCTTACCGAAACCGCAGTATTGAAGAAAACTTAGATCTCTTTCGAAGAATGAGAAAAGGCGAGTTTGCGGATGGAGAGAAAACTTTAAGAGCTAAGATAGATATGAGCTCTCCCAATATAAATATGAGAGATCCCGTAATATACAGAATATCTCATAAATCTCACCACTCTACGGGAGATAAATGGTGCATATACCCTATGTATGACTATGCTCACCCCGTAGAAGATGCCTTGGAAGAAATAACTCACTCAATATGTACTATGGAGTTTGAAGACCACAGACCTTTGTATGATTGGGTGGTAGAACATGTAAGACTTAAGGCAAAGCCCAGACAGATAGAGTTTGCAAAATTAAATCTTACGGATACCATTATGGGTAAAAGATACCTTAGAAATCTTGTGGAAAACAACCTTGTAGACGGTTGGGACGATCCGAGATTGTGTACCATATCGGGTATAAGAAGAAGAGGCTACACTCCCGAATCCATAAGAAACTTTTGTGCTATGGTAGGTGTGTCTAAAGCAAATTCAGTTGTTGATATTGCACAGCTTGAATATTGCATAAGAGAGGATCTCCAGCCTAAGGTTCCCGTTATGCATGCGGTATTGGAGCCTATAAAGCTTGTGATAACAAACTATCCCGAAAATCAAAGTGAAGAGCTTCCCATAGACAACCATCCTTCGGGAGAAATGGGAGAGAGAAAAGTTACATTTTCAAGAGAGCTTTATATAGAGGCTTCTGATTTTATGATAGAGCCTCCCAAGAAGTATTTCAGACTTTTTGTAGGTAATGAAGTAAGGCTTAAGGGCGCGTATTTTGTTACATGTACAGGTTACGATACCGATGAAAACGGAAAAGTAACAACCGTATACGCTACCTACGACCCTAAGACCAAAAACGGCTTGAACTTTACCGAAAGAAAGGTGAAGGGTACCATACATTGGGTAGATGCAAATACCGCAAAGAGTGTTAAAGTAAACTTATATGAAAATCTTGTTATCCCCGATGAAAATTCGGAAACGGGATATTCTTTAAACCCCGAGTCTCTTAAGACAATAGAAGCTTTTGTGGAGCCTAAGCTTATAGAAGCTGTTGCGGGGGATAGATTCCAGTTTATGAGAAACGGATATTTTGTTGCAGACAGCAAACACAGTAAAGAAGGTGCTCCGGTATTTAACAGAATAGTTTCTCTGAAAAGTTCCTTTAAAAATAATAAATAAAATCGGAGGATAAACATGGACAACGACAGATATGATATATATGACGATTATAATGCGGAAATAACTCATAGTCGTAAAAAAAACAACAAAAAAAATGTGAAAGTCTCCGAAAACAGCAGTAAAAAAAGTAAACCCAAAAGCAAGAAAAAAGGCAGAAGTGCCGTTGCGGTTTTTGTAATAACATTCATTGTAACATTATTGGTACTCTCGGTAATATTTGGTGCTTGGTTTGCATACAGATATTTTAAAAATGCTACGGGCAATGTCAGTGAAGATGAAAAGCTTGACCCCATATCCCAAATTATCGATGAGGCTGCAAAAAATACTGTGGAAGATTCTTACCAATCCTTACCGGACAGAACTACTTTCCTTATAGTGGGTACGGATGAAGACGGAACAAGGACCGATACCATAATGCTTTGTTGTTACAACAAGAATATACACGCTTTGGATATGATATCCATTCCGAGAGATACATTGGTTGAAGTTGACGATGAGACCTTTGCAAAAATGAATGAAGAGTATCCCGAGCCCGGACAAAAGGGTATGAAAATAAATGCCCTTCACCATTACGGCGGAGATAAATATGGCATGAGTTTCCTTGAAGCTCAGCTTGAAAAGATGTTTGATTGCAAGATAGACTTCTATGTAAAGGTAAGCTTCGAAGCTTTTGACTACCTTGTAGATTCCATAGGTGGTGTTGAATATAATGTTCCCATACCCATGCACTATGAGGATCCTACGCAAAACCTTGCAATACACCTTAATCCGGGTTTACAGACATTAAACGGAGAACAGGCGGAATGGCTTGTAAGATTTAGATCGGGATATTCAAATGCCGATTTGGGAAGAATAGAAACACAGCAAAATTTCATTAAAATATTAATGAAAAAGCTTTTAAACAGTGAGACTGTGCTTTCAAATACCAAAAGCTACCTTACCGCAGCCTTTAAGTATGTTGAATCCGATGCTAAAATAGCCGATCTTCTTAAGTATATGACTTTACTTAAGGAATTCACATCGGATAACCTTACTACATATACCCTACCCGGTGATGTTGGTGATGGCTTTGGTTTTAGAGGTGCTTATGTGTACTATCCCGAGGACACCACACAGCTTGGATATGATATATTTAAAAAGCCCGATGATCAAATACTTAAAGATAAGCAAGAGATCGCAGAGGCAGAATCCAAGGAAGGACAGTTTGACGATACTAAGCTTGTAATACAAGTTTTAAACGGCGGTTATACCGACGGTATGGCAAGCAAGTTCCAGCAGATACTCAATACCCAGGGCTTCAATATAGCAAGCATAGATACATGGACAGGTAATAAAGCCCAGAAGACCAGAATTTATGTTAAAGAAGACGGTATGGGTCAAGATATTAAAGATTACTTCTCCGATGCCGAAATTATAACAGATCCCGAGATGGCGAAGGATTATGATATTGTTATAATAATAGGTATGGGTGAGTTTATAGCAACAAATTAAGAGGAATTAAGACTCCCGTCAATTCGGAATATTGTCGGGAGTTTTTTAAAGGAATATTATAATGGATATTGCTGTTATTGGTGGCGGAGCTTCGGGAATATTATCTGCCTTGTCTGCCGCAATCATTGAGCCTGAGCTTAAGATCACAATACTTGAAAGAATGGACCGTATAGGAAAAAAAATACTTGCAACGGGTAACGGTAGGTGTAATTTTTCAAATACGGGTGTGGATATAAGCAGATACCATGGGCATAATACTTTATTCGCAAAAGATATATTTGAAAAGTTTACCGTAGATGATACGGTAAGCTTTTTTAATAGTATAGGTATATTTGAAAGGCAGGAGGCAAAAGGTAAACTTTTTCCCTACAGCGGACAAGCCTCCTCTGTACTTGATTGTTTGAGAAGTGCACTCTTATCAAAAAAAATAGATATTATAACGGATTTTGATGTTAAAAAAATAAAGCACGTTGAAGGTGGTTTTAAAATAATTTCCAAGACAGATGATTATATTTTGTGTAAAAAAGTTATTATGGCGGGAGGAGGCTGCGCTTCCCCTACCCTTGGCTCTAACGGTTCCGCTTTTGAAATATTAAAGGAGTTGGGACACAAAATATATACTCCCGAGGCGGCTCTTGTTCAGCTTAAAACACAAACAGAAGATGTAAAAGGCTTAAATGGTATAAAAATAAATGCCAAAGCAAAATTATATGTAAATGATGATTTTCTGGCTGAGGATGAGGGTGAAATATTATTTACAGCCTATGGACTGTCGGGTCCTCCCGTATTTCAGCTGTCTGCTCTGACACCAAACAAAAAGAATTTATATATATTTTTAGATATAATGCCCTTACATAACGTAAAGGATATATTTGAAATACTGCGTGAAAGAAAAGAAAATCTAATATCTTTGCGGAATGATATGACTGCCGAGGACTTTTTTACGGGATTTATAAATAAGCGTATAGGTAATATTATACTGAGAAAAAGCGGTATTGAAAAGCTTTCTTTTAAAATAAAAGATATGGATAAAAAAAAGCTTTGGAATATTGCCGAGAAGCTAAAAAATCTTGATTTTAAGATAATAGGAAACAACGGTTTAAAAAATGCTCAGGTCACAGCAGGAGGCGCAAGTGTGGAGGAGTTTTGCCAACAAACACTGGAGTCCAAAAAAGTAAAAGGTCTTTATGCCTGCGGTGAAGTCTTGGATATATACGGAGATTGCGGTGGCTTTAATCTGCAGTGGGCATGGAGCAGTGGCTTTGTTGCGGGAAAAAGCTGTGCAATGTCTTTTGGAGCAAAAAAATGATCAGAATATCAAATATAAGCTTTTCGGCAAGCGAAGATATTACACATGAGCTTATCGAAAGAAAAATAAAGAAAAAGTATAATATTGATTTAAAATCTTTTGAAATTTCAAAAAAATCCATAGATGCACGCAACAAAGAAGATGTAAGATTTATAATATCCGTAGATGGGCAAGTTAAGAACGAAAAAAGTGTCTTACACAAAAAAAATGTTACAAAGGTGGAAGACATAGCCTATACGGTGCCTGCTTTTAAAGGCAGCTCATCCCCCGTTGTGGTAGGATTTGGTCCCGGGGGGATGTTTGCCGCATTAAACCTTGCAAGAAGCGGTGCAAAGCCTATAGTTATAGAAAGAGGCGAAAGTGTTGAAGCAAGGGAAAAGGAAATAGAGAAGTTTTTTAAGTTCGGTATTTTAAATAAAAACACGAATGTTCAGTTTGGAGAAGGCGGTGCGGGAACTTTTTCCGACGGTAAATTAAATACCAATATAAACAATCACAGATGTAAATATGTGCTTGAGGAATTTGTAAACTTCGGTGCTCCCAAGGAAATACTATATGATGCCAAACCCCATATAGGAACGGATAATTTAAAGAAAATAGTTAAAAATATAAGGGATGAAATTATTCGACTTGGGGGAAAAATATATTTTAACTGCTGTATGACCGATATTGGAGTTAAAAATAAAAGTGTTGAATACATAAGCGTACTGAAGGACGGAAAAACAACACAAATACTCTGTGAAAATGTGATCCTTGCCATAGGACATTCTGCAAGAGATACCTTCGAGCTTTTACAAAAAAAGGGTATTATAATGGAGCAAAAGCCCTTTTCGGTAGGTGTAAGGATAGAGCATAAACAGGAATTTATAAATAGAGCTCAATACGGAAAGTTCAGTGAATATTTACCTGCCGCAGACTATAAATTGTATACCCACCTACCCGAGGGAAGAAATGTGTACTCTTTTTGTATGTGTCCGGGTGGTAGTGTGATAGCGGCAGCCAGTGAAGAAAATTCTGTGGTTACAAACGGTATGAGTTACTATTCAAGAGACGGCAGGAATGCCAATGCCGCTCTTCTTGTAGATGTTAAACCCTTGGATTTTGGTTCGGAAAATGTTCTGGCAGGAATGTATTTCCAAAGAGATTTGGAAAGAAAAGCTTTTATACAGGGCGGAAGTAATTATAATGCTCCCATACAAACAGTGGGTGATTTTTTAAACTCCCGACCCACAAAAAGCTTTGGCGATATAATTCCTACCTACCCAATAGGAACAAAAGGGGTCTCTTTTAAAGATATTTTTCCCGAATATATATATACATCTCTCCAAAAAGGTTTGAATGTTTTTGATAAAAAAATAAAAGGTTTTGCCTGTGACGCAGCTGTAATGACAGCGGTAGAAACTCGTTCCTCCTCTCCTGTAAGAATACTCAGGGATGATAATTTTGAATCTTTAAACACGAAAGGACTATATCCTTGTGCCGAGGGATGTGGGTATGCAGGTGGTATAATGAGTGCCGCTGTGGATGGATTGAAATGCTCGGAGGCACTTATAAATAAATACTTTGAAAACAATAAATGAGGTCAATGATGATAAATACTACTTTACACGGTGGAGATCTTGATATAATATCAAGAATGTACAATATAAACAAGAATGAGATAATAAATTTCAGCGGTAATGTTAACCCTTTAGGGCTTCCTAACTCCATACCGCGATCTATAGAAAAAAACTTGTATATGCTTACGGAGTATCCCGATGTAGCCTATCTTTCACTCAGGGAGTCCATAAGTTCGTATACAAATATAGACAAGGATCATATTGTGGTGGGAAACGGTTCTACAGAGCTTATTTCTCTCTTTATAAAGGCTGTTTCTCCAAAAAAGGCGGTTATAGTTTCTCCCGCCTATTCGGAGTACCAAAAAGAGATAGAACTTGTTGGCGGTAAAATAGAGTTGTTTCCTTTAAAAGAGGAAGAAAACTTTATATTAAACACAGATGCCCTACTCTCTTCCTTAAATGAAAGTATAGATATGGTTGTTATATGTAATCCCAACAATCCCACGGGAACCTATGTGGATAATGATCAAGCAAAACAAATACTTGATAAATGTCTTGAATACAATATATATGTTATGTTTGACGAGACCTATGTGGAGTTTGCCGACAGAGAAAGACAGGTAAGTGCCATGCCCCTTATAGAAAAATATAACAATTTATGTATAATAAGGGGAACATCTAAATTTTTCTCTTGTCCGGGGCTAAGATTAGGCTACGGTGCTTGTTCCGACAGTAGAATACTTGATTATATAAAAGATAATAAGGATCCTTGGTCTGTTAATATTCTTGCTCAAATAAGCGGAGAAGTAATGTTTAAAGATACGGAATTTATAGAAAAAACGATTTCCTTTATATCCTCCGAAAGAGAAAAAATAAAAGATTATTTGAAGGAACTTAAAAATTTATATGTTTTTAAGTCACAAGCTAATTTTTTTTTGGTGAAGATACTAAAAGAAGATCTTACATCCGATATTGTATTTGAAGAGTGTATAAAAGAAAAAATGCTCATAAGGAACGCATCAAATTTTCCGTATTTAAACAACAAATATATAAGATTTTGCATACTTGACAGTGAAAACAACTCAAGATTACTGCATAAATTAAATGAACTGAGCCAATGATAAGGAGGGAGCTGCCATGAAGAAAATAATATATCTTACAGCTATATTTATGTGTTTATCTTTTGTTTCATGCAAAAAAAACGAAGATAAACCAAAAGAATTGTATTCTGTCCCCGCAGGGACTAACCAACAGGCACAGGCAGATCCCATAAAAGAGTCTTATAATATAATATTTACCACAGATAAAGAAGATACCGTTTATGAAGAAATGGATAAAATAAAGGAGAATTTAGAAAAGGGAGAGAGTATTACTCAAGCCGCGAAAGACGAGGCGACAGGCTCCTATCAAAACATTTATTCTTCCATGTATGCACAGCAAAATATAGAAAATTTATCAAAAATAAAATTAAACATTGTATCATCTCCCGAATCTCCCGAGATCTTAAACAGTGATAAAGTTTTTTTTGAAGATAAGTTCAATACTCTTATGACGGATTTCCTTAACGGAAACTTTCCTAAATACAATTTACATGAGTTTTTGTCTTTTTTAGAGCCTTTTTATAATAACGACAAGACATTTGTAGAAAAAAAGATAGATGCGGGGTATGATAAATACAACTCGGGAACAACTACCTATGAGGCTCTTTCGGATTGGTACGCTATTTTGCAAGACTCTGCTTTTGCCTCTGATTATATAACAAACAAAAAGGTACAACTTGACCACCTTTATAATTCAAAAGATTCATACAATAAAGGCAATGCCGCTCTTGAAAACTATGACTATATAACGGCTATAGATTTTTTTACCAAAATAGAAGATTTTGATCTAAGATACTCGGAGAAGGAAACTCTTATAACAAAGTGTAAAGAAGGATATGAAAAATATATAAGCGAGACCGTAAATAAGTATTTGGCTGAAAACGAATATGATAAAGCGGAAAAACTCATAAAGGAAGCCATGGATAAGTTCAATGACAGAGAACTTGATACCTCTGCTTTAAATACCATATGGACAGACCTTAAAGCCAAGCAAAATGAGTATGATATAAAAAAAAGCGAAGAGAACAAATTTAAGTCTTTCCCTGAATTCTCTACAGTTCCCGACTTTGATTATTATTTGAATGTTAAAGCTTCCAACACTAAGTACTCGGGAAATGTAACAGAATACATATACACAAGAGACTCCCTTGCTCAAACCAAAAGCTCCCTTGCAAACTCGGGCTATTTAAGAGGAGTTATAGGATACTATGAAGATGTTCTTACGGTAAATGCAGATTTTGTAAAACATGATACCAATTCTTTAGGCTATGATATATATGTAAAGGATAATATTGCTTTGTACCTGTATGAAGACGAAGAGGATAACTTACATATATGTATAAAAAGAAATTAGAGGTTTTCCGAAAATTGTTTTTTGAAGTAAAATGAGTGTTTCTTGCAATGACTCTGTGTAAAAATATTTGTAAAAATTTTTAGGGGTGTGATTAATTCACACCCCTAAAAAATGAAATTCTTGTTATAAAGCAGGTACTGCAATTTATGTGAAATGATGCTTTTTGTTTATTGTAAAAGACACTCTATTGGTTAACTTGTTTCTTTTTATTTGATATTATACCATAAATTCCGCATGCCAATATTGCAAGGCCGCCTAATACAATACACCAGTAACCTATCTCTTTTTTTACAATAGCTCCGTATTCGCTGCTAACTGCGTTTCCCACATTACCGATCTCAAAAAGAGAGAACACAGCCGAAAAAGCTCCTACTACAGTTACTGCCACATTTTTCCCGAGTAAGGCAAACAATATTGCCAAGCCTCCAAGTATCAGGGATATTATACCATCCCCTCCCTTCATAAGGGTTATGGACTGTGAGAAACCCAAAACAGAGGCGGATATGAAGGGCAAAAACGAGCCCAAGGCAAACACTGCTCCGCTTACGGCTGCGGGAATATTTTTTTGCTTTTGAATAGTTTGTGGCATATTCATAAAAGGCTGAGGTACAAATCCCTGCTGATTATTTATTTGTGGTGTATTGGGTGCAATTCCCGATTGGTTTCCATTTATAGGACTGCCGCATTTACCGCAAAAATTCTTGCCTGCTTCAACTTCACTTCCGCATTTTGGACAAAACATAAAACTACCCCCCTTTTAAAAAGTAAAAGCTGCTAATTCATCAACACTTCCGTTTACCTTTGTTGTTACTATCTTTGCCTCGGGACAACTGTTTTCGAGTCCCGAAATAGTATCTCCAAATCCGCTGCTTCCCGATGTTGCAAACAAAACAACGGTTTTGGATGTAAAATCATAACTTTCAAGAAAAGTATTTATTATAGTGGGAGCCACATACCACCATATAGGAAATCCCACATAGATAATGTCATAATTTTCTATATTGGCATCCTTATCGGAAAGCTCGGGTCTTGAGGATTTATCCTTCATTTCCACCGAAGATCTGGAATTTTTATTCATCCAATCCAAATCCTCTTTTGTATAGGGAACCTTAGGTTTTATTTCGTATATATCGGCACCTATTTTATTTGCCAACCCCTCTGCCAGTTTAGCTGTTACACCGCTTGCAGAAAAATAACTTACCAGAACTTTACTCATTTCTTTTCCTCCTTTTATAGGGGACCTCTAAAAAGTGCTATTGAAGTAAAATTGAGATAGCTTGTTCGAGGACTAGGAAATGGCTCGAAGCCAATGTAGAGCATTGGTGAGAGACATTGACGACGTACTCGGGCAAGATAGCCAATTTTACGATTTATGAGTTT
>JAFSVK010000212.1 GCA_017444985.1 Bacillota bacterium | reverse complement strand
TAAAAAGCCATAAATCGTAAAATTGGCTATCTTGCAAAGGTTAGTCGTCAATGTCTCTCACCAATGCTCTACATTGGCTTCGAGCCATTTCCCGGTCCTCGAACAAGATATCTCAATTTTACTTCAATAGCACTTTTTAGAGCTCCCCATAAATTATACAAACAAGGGCTGTGAAAAACACGTTTCTGTATTTTCACAGCCTTTTAAAAATAAAAAAACGAACCTTGGGGAAGGGTTCGTTTGGGAGAGTGCGAGATAACCGAAGGAGAGTGTATCTCGCAAGCTATCGGATACCGATAACATAAGGGAACCTCTAAAAAGTCATAAATCGTAAAATTGGCTATCTTGCAAAGGTTAGTCGTCAATGTCTCTTACCAATGCTCTACATTGGCTTCGAGCCATTTCCAGGTCCTCGAACAAGCTATCTCAATTTTACTTCAATAGCACTTTTTAGAGCTCCCCATAAGGAGCAAACTTTCATATCAAATCGTGTCTATCATTCAGTAAATATATATTAACACAATATTGTGAACAAATTATAGATATTTATTTAATAATCGGTAAAATCATATTAAATTTTTGTAAACACACTTCGGAGTGAAATATGTACTTAAAAAGAGTTGAAATGCAGGGGTTTAAGTCCTTCCCCGATAAAATAAGACTTGATTTTGACAAAGGAATAACGGGTGTTGTAGGTCCTAACGGAAGCGGTAAAAGTAACATCGGCGATGCCGTAAGATGGGTCTTGGGCGAAAAGAGTGCCAAAAACTTAAGAGGTGCCAAAATGGAGGACGTTATATTTAACGGTACCGCCAACAGAAAGCCCTTGGGTATAGCGGAAGTGTCCCTTGTAATGGATAACACAGACAGAAAGCTTAACTTGGATTACAGTGAGATCACCGTTACAAGAAGAATGTATCGCACGGGTGAGAGCGATTACCTTATAAACGGCACAAAATGTCGTGCAAAGGACATTACGGAGCTTTTTTTGGATACGGGTGTAGGTAAGGAAGGCTACTCTATTATAGGACAGGGTAGGATAGACGAAATACTTTCCACAAAATCCGAGGACAGAAGAAGTATATTTGAAGAGGCTGCCGGTATTGCTAAATACAGGGCAAGGTGTAACGAGGCACAGTCCAAGCTTGAAAAAGAAAGAGAAAATCTTGAAAGAGTAAACGAAGTTTTATATGAACTTGAACAAAAGGTAGAACCTTTAAGGATACAGTCGGAAAAGGCTAAAAAGGCAAGAAAACTTACGGAAGAATTAAAAACAGTTGAAGTAAGTAAGTTTGTGACCCTTGCCGAAAAATACGAAGAAGACAAAAAGGAACTTGAAGAAAATATAACCGAACTCGGTCACGAGATACAGACCGAGGAAAAAAAGGAGTCTGCCGCAAGACAGAAGGCGGAAAACAACAAAAGAGATACCCTTGATATAGAAAAAAACATAGAAAATTACAATACCCTTATTATAGATAAAAACAGAGAAAAGGAAGAGGCAAGATCCGAGATAAAGCTTACGGAAGGCGAAATAAAGCACTTGGGAGAAAAAAGAGCCTCCGAAGAAGAGGGTATAGATAAAAATAAGACCGATATAGAAAAAAAGGATGGGGAAATAAAAGAAACGGAAGCCTCCGTATCCGCTTTGCTTTTGGAGACCGAAAACTTAAACAGGCTTTTCAAATCCGAGAGTGAAGAGTATGAGAGACTAAACGAATATATACAGCAGGCAAGGGAAAAGCTTGAAAACTATAACAGTACCTTGCTTGAAAAAATGAACGAGGTCTCTGCGGTAAATGCAAGGCTTGAAAAGAATGCTACTATGACCCAACAGCTTGGGGAAAGAGAAAATCAGGCGCAGAACAATTTCAACGTTCTTGACGGTAAAAAAAGACAACTGGAGGTCTCAAAGGCTGCTACTGAAAAAAAGCTTGAAAACATAAATGCCGATATAAATAACATTTGGAACAGCCTTTCCCACTGTGCCGAAGAGAAAACAAGGCTCAGGACTGAAAAAGAGGAGAAAAGCAAAAAGCTTAATGAGGCTATATCCTTGAGCCACAGTATAAACTCCCGATATAACGCTCTCTCCGAACTTAAAAAAAGCTATTCGGGTTTTTATGAGGGTGTAAAGGCAGTGCTTTCTCAGCGTGATATGCCTGAATTAAAGGGTATACACGGGGCTGTAGGCGAACTTTTGGAAACGGATGAAAAGTATGAGACCGCCATAGATGTAGCCTTAGGTTCAGCGGTACAAAACATTGTGGCAGACAATGAAGGAACGGTAAAAAATGCCATAAACCTTTTAAAACGCCAAGGGAAGGGCAGAGCCACATTTTTACCCATGACAGCCATAAAGGGCAGGGAAAGTGTGGAAGTATCGGGTAATGGCGTTATAGGCAGTGCCAAAAGCCTTATAAGATACGATGCTAAGTACGAAAACATATTTTCAAATCTCCTTGAAAGAGTTATCATAGTCGATACTATGGACAATGCCGTAGCTCTTTCAAAAGCTACCGCATACAAGTACAAAATAGTTACTTTAACGGGAGAGGTCTTTAATGCGGGAGGAAGTATCACAGGTGGTAGTACTTCCAAAAAAAGCAGCGGTATATTCTCAAGAAACAGGGAACTTTCCGAACTTGAAGAAAAGATAAGAACAAATGAGCAAAACAAAAAGGAGCTTACACTTGAGTACAACAATGCGGATAAGGCTTTAAATGAGATATCCGAAAAAATGAAAAAGTACGAAGATGAAAGGCATGCTCTTGAAATTAAAAAGACGGAAACGGAGCTTGAGATAAAAAATATACTTTCTTCTTACGAAGATGTGGAAGCAAGACAGAAAAGTGCCGAAGAAGAAATAGACAGGCTTGAAGAACTTACAAGACAAAACGATCTGCAGCTTAAAGCGGACAGAGACCTTCTTGCAAGTTTAAATAAAGAGCTTGAAGGCAATAAAACGGAAATAGATGCTTTTAAAGAAAAAATGCAGTCCGAAAGCCTTGATATAGAAAAGAAGAACCAAAAAATAACGGATCTCAGGTTTGAGATAGCAGAGAAGGAAAATGCGGCAAAGGTAAAGAAAAGCGATATCGAGCGCCTTAAAAGCGAGCAAGAAGCCTTGGAAAAGGACATACTTGTAAGACAAAAGGAGATCGTCGCCATAAACGCAAGTATAGAAGAGCTGAAACAAAAAAATGAAGAAGCTCTCTCAAATATAGAAAAGATAGAGGCGGAACACGAAAAGCTTTTAAAGGAACTTGCGGATATAAACGAATATAAAAAGGTCTTGAAGGAAAAACTTTCCGCTATAGAAGAAGATATAAGAGCCTGCTTTGAAAGAAAGAGTGCGGCGGAAAAGAAAATATCTTCTCTGGAGGCAAAGAAGGAAAACATAGAACAAAAAAGCTCGGATCTTTACAACAGGATGTGGGATGAGTATGAAATAACCTACGCTTCCGCAAGAGAGTATGAAAGGCTTGAACTCAGCGACTATGAGCTCAGCGCAAAGGAGCGAGAGCTTAAATCTCAAATAAGAAGCCTTGGAAATATAAACTACGATTCCATAGAAGAGTACAGAAGCGTAAGCGAAAAGTATGAGTTTCTTAAAACAAATAAAGCCGATATAGAAGAGGCGGAAGAAAAGCTTAAACAGATCATAACTCATCTTACACAGCTTATGGAGGTACAGTTTAAAGAACAGCTCTCTGTTATAAACGAGAACTTCAAGATAGTGTTCAAAGAAATGTTTATGGGAGGAAATGCCCTTATAGAACTGTCGGATGAGAATGATGTTTTGGGAAGCGGTATAGATATATCCGCTCAACCCCCGGGCAAGGCACTGCAGTCTATGACACTTTTATCCGGTGGAGAAAGGGCGCTTACGGCTATATCTCTCTTGTTTGCCATACTTAAGATGAGACCCTCACCCTTCTGTATACTTGATGAGATAGATGCACCTTTAGACCCTGCAAATGTAAGTCTTTACGCCCATTATCTTGAAAACTTTACACAGGATACACAGTTTATAATAGTTACCCACAGAAAGGGTACAATGGAATGTGCCGACACCCTTTACGGTGTTACCATGCAGGAACAAGGAGTATCCACCCTTGTATCTGTTAATTTTGAAGAAAATACATGATAGGAAAGGAAAAATATGAGTATATTCAGTTGGTTTAAAAAGAAAGATGAAAAGGACATCAAAATAGACTCCCAAGTGGAGCAGGTCTTAAATGAAATAGAAAGACTTGAAGAAGCGGAGGATGATGTAGAGGAAGAAACAGCGGAAGAGGCAGAAGTTTCCGAGGAGGAGACCGAGGAAGAAGCCTATACCCTTGATGATGATGTAGAAGAAGGGAACAGGGCGGCGGGAACGCCCTT
>JAFSVK010000003.1 GCA_017444985.1 Bacillota bacterium | reverse complement strand
CCCTCCAGCTGCTCTGCAAATCTCTTTGAAAGAGCATAGGAATTACCGTTCCTTCTCTTGCTTGCATTGATAATAAGTACTTTCTTCATGTGAATGCTCCTTTCTTAAATTGCTTCTTTCAGTATTGCCTGACGTGTGTTCTTCACAATGTCTGCAAGCGTGATATTCTTCATTTGAACTTCCATCGCTTCCTGCACACTGAGAAGCTGTTCGTCCAGCGCTTTATGGATGTTTCTGCCTACGGGACAATCTGTGTTCGGGTTTTCGTGGAAATGAAACAGCCCTTCATCACCCACACAGTCAACCGCTTTATAAATATCAAAGAAGGTGATTTCATCAAGTTCCTTTGCAAGCGCAATACCGCTTTTCCCCTGACTGATATCGATGATGCCCGCTTCCTTGAGATTTCCCATAACATTCCGAACAATGACAGGATTCGCTCCTACACTGCCCGCCAGGAAAGTGCTCGTTACTTTCTCACTATCCTTGAAGTAATCTATTGCAGTAATAATATGAACTGCTATTGTAAACTTGCTTGTAATCTGCATTGTTTTGTCCTCCTGCTTGTAATATACGCCATTACAGGATGCTTGTCAATGCAGATATTACAAGCTATTGATACTCACTCTCTTACAACGCTGATCCTCTGCTGGATATGATTGCCTTTCTCAATCTCATCGACCATTGCGATTGCATAGTCGGCATAGCTGATAATGCTTTCACCCTTGCTGTTCAGTGTCAATTCCTCTCCGGCAAGAATGTACTTCCCGCTGCGTTCGCCATCAGCCTGGAAGTCGCCGGCAGGGCTGATAAATGTCCACTTTACATCATTTCTCTTGCGAAGCTCATCAAGTTCCTGTCCCTGGGCATTTGCAAGCGGAAGGAACATGGCCGGGAAGTCCGCGCCATCCTTCACCTGAACTGTATGCTCCGGGTTCACAAAGAGGCTCCCTGCTCCGCCGACAACCAAAAGACGGGTATCTGTACCGCTGAGAATGTCGCAGAGGTGCTGAGACGTCTTTACATGCATCGGCTGTTCTGCGTCTGTCCATGCTCCAAAACCGTCTACCACTGCGTCAAACCCCGCCAGTTCTTCCTTTGTCAGATCCATGATGTCCTTCTGTACATAATCGGAAGCCGCTGTCTTGTTCTCTGCGCCACGCCCGAACGCCTTTACCTCGAAACCACGGTCCAGGGCTTCTTTTACAACCTTCTGTGCAACACGTCCGTTTGCCGCTACAACTGCAATCTTCATGATGAAATCCTCCTTGTGAATTCTGGTTGCTATCTTGTAATCTTCGCGATTACATGTTCATTATAACGATTCGATTCTAACTTGTCAATGGTATTATTACATGTTTTTCAGAAAATTTTCGGGACTGCATTTTCAGCAATCCCGAAATCCATCATAAGCTCTGATTTGTTCAAAAATCTTTGCCCGGATAAGCCTTTGCCAATGCCGATGTTGCCCTTTTCAGCTTTTGTGTCAGATTGTTCTCAACTTTTGCGATATCTTCCCCTGGATTTGCAATAGCGGCAGCATACTCTCGGATTGGTATCTTATCTATTCTTACAGCAATAAAGGCATCCGCCCACTTCGGTTTCTTGATCAGTGTCTGCCGTACCCACTGGCAAATAGCCTCATAAGATTCCTTCTCTTCACGGGCAAGCTCGTCCCTGCGGAAAATGCGGTCGTCCGCCACCTCGCTCATCAGCGGCTCGGAGGTATCGGCACCCTCTTCGCCATCTTTATTTTCCGACTGCGCCTTGGATCGCCGGGTGTGACGATTGTGCTTGTGCCAGTTGTTGTAGTCTGGTCTGTTGTAACGCTCCTCCCATGTCTCCTGGATGAGTCTCTCCCGTTCTTCCTGCGTGAGACCTTCACCCTCGAGGGATAGGGATACCCACAATTCCTCCGTTGCCTCTGCGTCAAGCATGATCGTTTGGTACTCGTTCTCATAACGAATCTTCAGTTTCATCTTTGCATCCTTTCCGTCCGTGGTCAGGTACGGTGGGATGCAAAAGAGCCTGTGGTGAAGATGTCCACAGACTCCGACAATCCGAAAATAGGCGCAGGAATCTAACGGTGGGTGCATCTTCGTTTCCGGAGCGGTCTTTATCACAGCTGCCTAAACTCTCTATGCATCCCATCGCCCTAATGGCCATCTCGGACTAAATGAGATTTATATTTTTGTATAAGCGCCGGAGCGCCTGATACCTTGGTTAGTGCATCTCCCTACTACAAGGCGAATAATTCAACCCCCTCAGAAGATGCTTGTTCCGGTCGCTTTTCAGCTAACCTACTGTCGTTATACCATGAGATTTTTTTTGAAAACGGACACGACATGTCCGGTCAAAAATCCCCTTAAAACGCAAAAAAGCCGGAGTTACCTACTTAGCCTGTTGGCTTAAATAGATAACTCCGGCGGTCAGTTCCTCGATTGGTTACGGGACTACTTGCGGTAGCTTCTGTTTATTTGTTTGCTGCTTTTTTAATTGCGGCGTTCACCTGGTACTGCATATCTTCCCAGGAGATCGTCTCGTATTTGTTTTTATCGGTCTTAACCTCAAGCTGGACATCGTCTCCGTCTATGATGACATCGCAGAAACGGGGAGGTGTAGGCTTGTCGCTGTTCAGATTACGGATTGCCTGTCTCAATAGCTGTCACCTCCTAAAACTGTGTCAGCCATGTCAGGAATTCATCTGTCGATGCTAACCCATGTGCCATCTTATTTCTCCATTCCCTAACCTCGCTTGTAAGCCTTTCAAACTTCTCAGCGGCAACAGCATCCTCCGGATGTCTGTTTGTCATCATCTTGTATCGCATATATACTCTGCGATACTCCTTAGTTGCTGCATCATTCTTTTCCTTGTTAGTTCTTGTCACCTGGGCACCAACATCTTTGCAACTCTTATCCTTGTTCTCCCGAAGTGGATATGAGCAGTAAATCGCATCAGAACGGCCTTCCGGAACGAAGTAATGCCCACAGTTCTTGCACTTCACGATATTCGCTTCCGTGTTAATGGCATGTGCCATATCAAAGATGAGCAAGGAGAATGAAGATTTTATTGTGTACAGTGATTCAAAGCCGTTTTCCGTCAGGATTAAACGATAATCGATGTGCTGCATATCCATGTGACTGCCATACATAGCCGCGAACGTCTCAACCCCTCTGGTATGACTCTCATCATCAGATTCGTTGCTTTCCATAATCTGATTGAACATAGCCTTCGTGACAATGTACTTGTCGGCAAAAGCGCAGTAAGAGGTTAGAAGAATTTGCAGAACGGTATCGCCGCCCACCTTATCACACCCTGTATCCTCAAAAATATACTTTTTCACACTGTCATAAGACTTATCAAAAAGACCTAAGTACTCCTCGATACGATTCTCTCTGACAGCCCTGAACCAATCATCAGCACTATTCATAAATTCCAGCGCTATCATTGTACTGATCACAGGCGGGAACTCCTTGTTAACCTTCTCATGAAACTGTAGGAAGGCATCCAGATAATTGTCTGTTGAGCCTTTCTTTTCGAGTCCGTCACAGGACATGATTACTGCCTTAATATCCATAGGGGTCAATCGCATATACTCACAGATAAGACCGCCGATAGGATATTCATCATCGCTTTGAGCCATAACCAATCTGTACTTACTACCGTCAAATATGGTGTTTAGGCCAAAGTCGATATTCAGTTCATCTTCTCTTGTTATCACTTTATGTTCCTCCGTTCTTGCAGAAATATTGTTAACATTCGTTGATTCTATTTACCTCTTGATAACAATATAGCACCTTCCTTCTTGTTTGTCAACAATCGCAATTAAATATTTTCGATTGTTAACAGACGGACAAAAAAACGCCCACCACACTGTGATGGGCGCCGTGAGCGGACATGCCATGTCCGTTTTTGCCGAAAATTTTTTGAAATTTTTATATCTCCACTCCATAAGGAGCAAGGTACTCTCTAATTGCCCAGATTGGCTCCGGGTATTTTATGTACAAAGCCTCACTGATCCATTGGTGTGCCGGATTGACCGGACTCAATGGACAGCGCAGAACCTCCATGAGTTTGAAGCTGATACAGGGAGGAAGATGCATGCCGAAACAGATAAGTGCCGCCGTCTCCACTTTCGGTGTCGTTTCTCCCTTTACCGTCCTGCTTATCGTCTTAGGGTCACGGTCGATCGCGTCGCCGAGATCCGTGTATTTCATTCCACGCCATTTGAGAAGCAAATCCATGCACTGTTCCGGATCATCGGTCATCTGCTTACGGATGGCGAGATCCTCTTCCTGCTGTTTCTTCCGCATAGCTACCTGGCGTTCCTGCGGAGCATTCTGATAGCCGTTGTGGAACTTCAGTTCAAAGGTTATATTGCTGTCTTCACGGTTCAGAAAACAGGCTGTGTGGTATTCCTCACCGACCTTACTGGTGATCTTCATATCGAAGACCAGGCAGCACTCGTCCATATGTGAACGGGCATAGTCCGTCAGGTCAAGCCGACCGTCTTCATCGTGCTGAACATACAGAGGAGCGTTATAGACATAATGGTTGTCGATGAACAGATAATCGCCGCTCTCGGTCAGCTTGCGGAGATCCTGATTAATAAACCGCTCGACAGCCGCGTCCTGCGCAGAAATAGAAAATGTCTGGTTGACCTTCAGCGCGCCTTTACGGAAAGTATGAGGTTTGACATAGTGACCGTCAAGGTATGTATAGGTGCCGATGGCAGCATCAAAGCCTAATTCTACAAGACGGATTTTTGCCGCCTGCTTTGAAACGCCGAACGCCGTCTCCAGTGCAGTGATGACCTGCTCCATGACCTCGTTCTCATGCCGGGCATTCGATTCCCGCATAAAACGGGCAATGTATTCTTTCGCCTTGACCTTGAAAGGCTCGGCCGGCATCTGGATTCTTGGCGTCAGCTGATTGGCCTGTTTCTCCATCTGCTCCGTTGCGCTGCGGGCAACGGCAGACGCGGCGCCACCGACCACTTCACAGCTGATATTGGAGGCCTCTGCGTTATACAGTTTCTCCAGTTCAAAGACCTTTCTATGCTTTACCCAGTGGACGCACTCGTGAATGATCGTATTGTTGACGGAACCGAGGTTCCGCAGCAGATACATTTGCGGGTCAAATATGATGGTCTTTCCGGGGATGGTCATCGTGACCGTTTTACCCTCGTTGGCATCATACATCTCCGCATCAGTCTCAACGAAATAAATCTGCCCAAAGACGGAAGCGTCCTCACGGATGCGCTGTTGCTTTACCGCCAGTCCCAGGCTGTCTGCCAGGGCAAGCGGGTCAACGCTTACAGGCGGCTGCCCGTATGGCGTAACCTTCAATGCTGTGGGATAGTGTTCCTTTAGAAACTCCGTTGCGACCTTATCAAGCTGATCATAGGGGATAAACGGAACAAGTGCGTCAGACAGGGAATTGGGAGGTGCGCTCTTCTTACTGTACGGTTCAACCCGGATGATCTCCCAGTCATCAAGTCCGCAGGAAAGGTCACCTTCGCAATAAATACGAATCCAGGGATAGCACTGATCACTTTCGTCATAGTGGTAATCGCCTTCTTTGACATCGATCTCCAGCTGCATACCGACCTCAAAGGCGACACGCATTTCCGGAAGGTCCCGGACATACACTCTTTCGATGGTGGCATCGATCATCTCCGCATGTCCAACACGATGAACGTTCCGGGTATAAAGATCCATCGACTCCCAGTTTTCGTTGACGTAGTCTTCAGCCGTCTGGTACAAGCCGTTATAGCATTTATCTTTTACAAACTCAGCGAACGAACGGCCTGTTGCCATACGCATTCCCTCCTATAACTCAAGCATACTGATTTCCATCTTCCGGCCTGACAGATAATGCTCATATACCATATCAGCGGGCAGGAAACGCACCTTGATATTCTGTAACCCGAGAGCAGAAAGCATCTGCATAGACGCCTCGCCCTTATGTATTATATTCTTTGCCTCTGTCGGCATCAGAAAACAATTCTCGACACCTTCAAAGGCATGATCAGCGATGAACTTCTGGTATGCTAACTGATACAGATACTGCTTTGTAACAGACTCTATTCCCGGCTGCGCCTTCGGCGGCTGTCCAGATTCAAGTACTGCGTTATAATACTTTGCGTCAAATATAATGAACTTATTCCCTGTTATGCTTACCAGATCAGGGATAAGCGTATCCGATGCCGTTTTCCCGGTCACCGACCACATAGGCTTCTCTATCAAATCAATCAGTTTTTTCTTTCGGTCATATTCCGGCTTAAGCGGTGTCGGCAACTGCAAAGCACCCAGTCTGACATCAAGCTGATTGTCCATGATATCAGCACAGATGCCTTCCCAAACAAGGTTAAAGCTGTTTGTACCGAAGAGTGACAGGCAATCAGTATCATAAAGGCTGCCGCTGTGTGCAATATAGGCATAGATAGTTTTCAGCAGAAGCTGCTTCCTGGTATTGAACTGAGTATTCAGTTCTTTCTCTATACGATAGAGGATGTACTCCTCTTCACCGAAATCATCGAGGACTTCATCGGTCAGATCCACTCCCGTGATTTCAAAGAGATCGAGCAGTTCTGCCTCCTTCAGTTCCTCCGACGCCTTTGTCAGAATACACTCGTGCAGCCGCTTAAAATAATCATAATCGTCCGTCACACGCTTCTTTGTCTGGAGATCGATATAGTACGGTCTGTTATTCGACAAAAGAGTGAAGGTCTCGTTAATTGTTTTGTCCCAAAGAATCTCACCAGAACCATTGCTCTCGATGATGTCCTCCGTGTTGCTATACACACCGTTCTCATAATAATCCTGCATGAGGAACAGAAGCACAGCAAGCAGATTAAAGGCGCTGCTCTCACTGCTGTCATTGAACATCCGAACAATCTGTTCCTTTGTGTTGTATTTCTCCAGAACTTTTAGCACCTGCCGCAGTTCATTCTTTGGACGATCAGCATTAAGCAGGTACTTCGGATAGCACTTCAGAACACGCCCGGCAACGACAATAACACCCACGAAGGTAAAGACATACAAATATTCTTCTTCGCCGATCTCAACGTCTGCGACCTCGATATCCTCATCCATAAGGTCAGACATATCCCGTTGGAGATCAGATGCCTTGACCGCTTTCAGAACACCGAACTCTTTTAATTTCCGTATCAGCGGGATTGCTTTTTCTTCAGAGCATCTGAGTATTTTACACAAATCCTTCTGTGTATATCTCTTTTGCTCTCTTACGAACTCAGAGATCATAAGCTACGACCTCCTTAGTTTTCGCCTTCAGTCGGTGCCCACTGCGGCTCCTCCGGCTCGGTTTCAAGCTGGATTTCGTGATTAAAAATACCGATACCCTTGGCATCAAATTCCCTGCAGATTTCTGAGTAACGAGTACTGTCCTGGAAACAGCCCTCAAACAGTTTAGCCCGTTTCTGCTTTGCTGCATCCTCGAACAGATACATGATCACCTTATTCTTAAAGACGCGGATAAAGTGGTCGCGGTCTATCTCATCACCATCGGTGGGTACTACAATACCTCTGGCAATGAAATAAGGACCAAGCTGCTTATCCTCGTTGATTTTCTCCTTTGCCAGGAAATGATTGATGGCTTTCCGCAGCTTGTTCCATTCGACCTTCTGCGATTTATCATCAGCAAGGTACACATACTTGCCACGGATTTTTTTCATCACTGTCGTCAATACCGAGGTAGGTGAAGTCCCAGCGGCGCTTAAAAGCCGTGTCCATCGGGAACACGCCTTGGTCAGCACTGTTCATGGTAGCCCAGATGAACATATTGTCCGGAATACGAATCTTGGCATAATCCTCTGGGTTACCGCCCAGTTCTTTAGCGAGATATGCTTTGATATCCTCAGATGCCTGAATCGGATATTCACTTACCTCGTCATCGCCACGATCAAGAAGCTGGAATATATCTCCGAAAACAGCGGCAACATTTGCTCGGTTGATTTCTTCGATAATCAACAGGAACGGACGGATACCGTCAGTACGACTGTTTTTCAGAGCCTGAACATATACTCTCATAAACGGCCCAGGAACATAAGCATATGTAATTGAGTCGTTACCGTGATTATCCTTAATCGGCACAGGCTTATAGGTTCCAACAAAATTGGCATAGGAATAGTCAGGGTGGAACGTCACACGCTCATAGTCTGTTTCGTTATCCGCGCCAAGTAAAAGCTTTGCTTCTTGATTTATGGTGTAGCTTTTACCGGTTCCCGGAGCGCCAAACAGAATCCGATTCCTTTCAAAGTCAGAGTGATACCCTGTGCGGAAAGTAATGGGCATAAGTTTTACTGTTTGATCATCAACAGCTACTGGATCTTCAGTCAGATTATTTCCAAAATCCTCGCCATAATAATATCTGTCGTACAGGAAAAGAAGATTGTCCTCATTGCTGAGCTGATAGCAAGACGTTAATTTACCTTCTGACTGCTCCGGCATTTTTGAGCCTGTTTCAAAGATGAATTTCCATGTCGCTGTCCGCTGATGCGCCATTGGGGAAGATGAATCGAAGAAATAGTCCCCGACATTATCTGCAGCGGCAATAAGCCGTTGTCCATCCATAATGACAAAAACGGTATTCTTATCGCACTTATAAAACCGTACAATTTCCCCGGCTTTTCTGGATGCTGAACGCTCATCAGAAGGATAGTATATTTCACATAGCTTATCCTGTACTTCTTTCCGCTCAATACTTTCACCTTTAACATACTCGGATAATTCGCCGAGGTCTGCCCAGCCTATGCCAACGACGCTACGTTTTGCCCATTCAGCTGCATAGTTTTTATCTCCGTCAGATGAGCCTAATCTTATAAACTGTTTTGGTTCACCGAACCGTTCAGCAAATACATCAAAAAACTGTCTATAATACCATTCGGCATAGTTCTGAACCATAGCAATCTGACCGCTTCGAGCATAATACTTCTCACTCGGTCTGATTCTAAGCGCACGGAGAACATGAACTTGCCAATCAGTTGAATGGAATCCACAAAGCTTATCATTACAGATAATTGAATAATATTTGTGAAACCAGCCCCAATTATAATACTGGCTACCGACTTCCTCTTTAAGGGTATCGTCCAGCTTTTCATATGCTTCCAGTGAATCTAAAGTTGCTTCTTGGATTATTCTGGCTCCTTTTACAAGCGCATCACGGATATCCTTTCCAAGTGTAAGCGCTTCTTCCTCAGATAATTCTTGCGGTTTCTGTGGACTTCCTGTAGTCCATACCCCGGTCTCTTTTCTCTGGAAAAGTCCAAACTTATATGCAGACCCTCCGGCAATGCTGCCAAAATAAGACCGACACTCCCTGTTCATCTCTAACCAGCAGCAGAGAGCATTCGTGTTATCCCCAGCGGTGTAAAATATGGTTGAAAGGACAGCGTCATCACCCAACGCCTCTAAAACCTCCGGAGCGTATGCTTTCTTAAACTCCTTCAGCGCAGTTTCAATTTCCTCTGTTGTTGTCGGGATATCAAATCCCTCTTCGAGTACATAGTCTTTAAGAGTCTCAGCTGCTAACTGATATTCATTTCTCAGTTCCTCAATCGAACCATCAGGAGCTTCATCTGGATCAAGCAGAGGGTTTCGGGGATCGGCAACGTCCATCAACTCTTGATAATGCTTCTCCTTATCCTCATCCATATGCTTTAATGTGCCATATTCATGTGTATCTTCGCCAACATAAGCAACGCATTTTTTACTGTTTACATACAACCATTCTACGTATGCCATACTTGCATATATTGTTTCTACCTGATTACGGCTGGAACCAGACCCGCCAAAAACAATCTCCACATTTGCTGCGGGACGATAGTACATCTCATTCCAAACCTTCTCCAAACGCTCAAAAGTCCAAGTTCTGCGTTTCCCTTGTACCATCAAAACGACATTGGAATTAGCATAATCTACTTCGGAGATTGAAAATAATGCGGCATTCCCGGAAATGCTACTCAGTTCTTTCCCTATCAAATTATTCTCGATGTCCTTTAAGACATCCTGAAATGTCTTCTTCATTCGTCAACCTCCAAAAAATCATGTATCGTTTTTGCTATTCCGCTTGAAAGGATGAAGGGCACTCCATTCCCTATAGTCTTAAACTTATCAGTCAATGTCATTTCAGGTGGCAATACAAATTCTTTCGGGAGTGTTTGTAACGAAAGCGCCTCCGCTGCTGACAGGCGTCTCGTTTTGTAAGGATGCAAATGGACTTCATTATTCCCGTAAGCCACTGTCGGTGAATATCTCCAACGGTGTAGCCGCTTATAGGATTTTTTACTATCATCGCCTTCAGCGATTATTTCCATCTTTGCCTTGCCTGCTTTCGGTGTGAAATAATCATTTGCATTCGGATGATGTTCCACATCGTTTTTACGGAACCAGTATTCAACCGTCATACTTTCTGGAATACCATCAGGGCACTCCGTTTCACTACCTTCCTCATACGGCTCCGCCTTTGGCCAAGGCATTTCTTTTATTTCTTCTAAGTTGTGAGTCCGATATTTTCCCCAAGGGAAATCGTTTATGGTTTTCCCCGAGTATCTACTTGTAAGCACATCCTCATGAATCCCAAACATAAGGATACGATCTCTATCTTGAGGAGCGCCATACTCTAAGGCATTGGTGAGCCTTTCGGTTGTGATGTACCCAGCATCGTTTAATTTCTTTTTAAGTTCATCAAAAAACTCACGATGCCTTTTTGTCCTCCAAAGTCCCTTAACATTCTCGAACAGGAAGAAGTCAGGTTTCATAGATATTATTAAATTGATGTAGCTTAGAGACAGTTTGCCATTTTCTCCATCTTTTCCTTTCTGTTTTCCTGCTATGGAAAAATCCGGGCAGGGAGGACCACCGATGAATCCTACGAGACTTCCATCGGCTCTTGCATCGCTCATCCACCCATTCAACTCTTCCTTGCGGTCCGATAAGAAATCGTTAATATCGCCATTGAAATATCCGTATTTTGGTTTGCGAAGTCCCATCTGCTCTCTTGAGTATTTATAAGCATTCATAAATGCCGGGTGAAACTCATTAACAAACTCTATATCAAATCCATTCATTTCAAATCCAAGGTCAAGAAAACCCGTACCCGAAAAGAATGAAAAGATTTTAAATTTACTGTTCGCCATCCTGATTACCCGCTTTCACATATTTTCCGCTTTTAATTCTTGCATCTTCCGGCTTTTCCAAATCTGCAGGAATTGCCCATTGACGCCCAAACTTCTTTGCACCAGGGAGTCTTCCTTCGGAGCATAACACTTGTATCCTCCGGCTTGTGATACCCCATTTTTCAGCGACTTCTTGTATAGTTAAATATTCCATAGTCCACCTATTCTTTCACATTCAAAGTTGTCACTGTATCTATTTTATACCATTGAGCGAATAAAGTCAATGGTTTTGTTCGTTCAAAAGAATATCTATTGTTACAGTAGTTCCCTTGTTACACACCCTCCGAACCTTCAAAAAACAGTAGTTCCCTTGTTACGCCAAGGGCAAAAAGCAGTTCTCTTGTTACACACCCCGAAAAACCAGTGTTTGCAACTGTTGTCATAGGGCATAAAGAAGGGACTCCGGCAATGCTGCCGCTTATGGCAATATTCACGGAATCCCTTGATTTTAAGGCATCTTATGTACTTTTTAATCCCTGACCCGTGACATCAAAACTACCGTCTCGACATGATATGTCCCGGGGAACATATCTACAAGGCATATCTTTTGGGTTTTGTAGCCGTATTCCGCAAATGCGGTAAGGTCCTTTGTTAGGGATGAGGCTTTGCAGCTTACGTATACTATATTTTGGGCACCGAAGGAGGCTATCTTGCCTACGGCTTTGGGGTGTACGCCTTCTCTCGGAGGGTCGAGTATTATGGTGTCTGCCTTTTCTTGAAGTTCATCTATGGTTTTAAGAACATCTCCGCAGAGGAAGGTGCAATTTGAGATATTATTTAGCTTTGCATTTATTTTTGCAGCCTCCACAGCCTCTTCCACTATTTCTATACCCACTACCTTTTTGGCATTTGGGCTTAAAAGTTGGGTGATGGTACCCGTGCCACAGTAAAGGTCGTAAATTATTTTGTTTTCGCTTTTTCCCGCAAAATCCCTTACTGTGGAGTAGAGTACTTCCGCCCCCGGGGTGTTTGTTTGGAAGAAGGAGAAGGTAGATATTTTAAAGTCAAGGCCTAAGCATTTTTCATCTACATACTCACTGCCGTAAAGCAGGTCAACGGTGTCGGCTCTTACCACATCCGCCACACCGTCGTTTATAATGTGGGAAATGCCCGTGATCTGTCCCTTTAATGTAAGAGAAAGAAGTAGATCCTTTAAAGGTTCAAGAGGGGTCTCCAAAAGGGAGGTGGTGACTATATTTACATTTATGTCACCGCTGTAATATCCGCTTCTTATAAGGAGATTACGCAGTGTGCCCGTGTGTCGCATTTTGTGGTAAAATTTTTCATTGCTGTCTTTAAAATAGTCCAGCACACAGGAAAGTATTTTCTGTATGTCTGTGCTTATAAGCTCACATTTATGGGCATTTACAACCTCATAATTGCTGTTTCTCTTTTTCATACCCAAACAAAGCTCACCCTCAAGACCGTTATCTCCGAAGGAAAACTCCATTTTGTTTCTGTAGCCTTTTTGTATGGGAGAGGGTCTTATGCCCACATACTCAAAGTCGGTGATGCCCCCGTTTTTAAGCAGGTCTAAAACTACTTTTTCTTTAAATTCCAGTTCTTTTTTGTACTCCAAATTTTTATAGGTACAGCCACCGCATACGCCAAAGCCGGGGCAAGTGGAGGATATTTCATAATCGGCTTTTTCTTCTATGTTTATAAGCCTGCCTTCGTACTTTCCCTTTTTTCTTTTTATATCTACCCTTACCTTTTGACCGGGCACGGTGTTTTTAACGGCTACCTTTTCCCCGTTAAACTCCCCTACTCCCTTGTTGGGAAACTTTATATCTTTTATTTCTATAATTTCATCTTTATATATTTTTGCCATATTATATTTAACCTCTATAACAACCTTTATATTTTTGCCGTCAAAAACAGCGGAACGACACACGGGTCGTTCCCTACAAATTGTACCATAGCTTTTTTAGGGTACCTCTAAAAAGTGCTATTGAAGTAAAATTGAGATAGCTTGTTCGAGGACCGGGAAATGGCTCGAAGCCAATGTAGAGCATTGGTGAGAGACATTGACGACTAACCTTTGCAAGATAGCCAATTTTACGATTTATGACTTTTTAGAGGCGCCCTTTAGACTTCCTGTTGCTTTTTGTGGTATTTTAAACGACTGTTAGATATATTATAGCATATTTATATATCAAAAAACAACCTAATTACTTCTTCTATTACAGAATTTCTTGTTCTTGAATGTAATTTTTATAATGTCGGAATGCATCGTAAAAAACATACTCTCTACAAAGTAAAAACCCCCGAACAACATCGGGGGTCAGATCTTATTTTATGCCTATAAGCATAGGTATGAAATAGCTTACTATACTCATTATAAAAGCTGCAAGACAGATGCCAAGAAGCACTGCGGGGATGCTTTTTTTAAGTTTGATGCCGAGAAGAGCGGCAAGTAGGGAGCCTGTCCAGGCACCCGTACCGGGGAGGGGGATGCCTACGAAAAGAAGAAGCCCCAAAAATTCGTATTTTTCTATTTGGTCTTTTTTACCCAAAGCCTTCTTTTCCATCTTTTCCACCATAGGCTTTAAAAGCTTGGTTTTCTTTAGGATGTCGAATATCTTTGTGATAAAAAGGAGTATGAAGGGTATGGGTATTATATTTCCAGCTACACATATCAAAAGAGCCTTTATGTAGGGTATATCGAGTATGCTTGCTGCTATAAGGCCTCCACGCAGTTCCAGTAGAGGAAGCATAGATATAAAGAATGCCACAAGGTCCTTGTTGACACCGTTAAAATAGGCTATAAGGTTTTGTACTATTTCGTTCATTTATCTTCTCCAAGGCTTTCGTTTACGGAAAGAGCTTCCACAAGTTCTATGTCGGGGTTCTTGTCTTTGAAAGTGTTTAAGGCGTAGTTGTTTGTAAAGAGCAATATAGGTCTTTTAAATCTGTCAAAAACAAGGGCGCATCTTGAGGACTCAAAGGGTAAAAGCTCCTCTTCGCTTCTGTTTTTCACCCATCTTGCAACGGAAAAATTCATTTCTTCCATTCTTACGGAGGAGTTGTACTCATTCATAAGTCTGTATTCGAAAACTTCAAACTGCAGCTGTCCCACGGCTCCAAGCACGACTTCGTTGTACTTGTTGGTATACACCTGTATGGCACCCTCCTGAGCCAACTGTTCCACACCCTTTTGAAAGTGCTTTGCCCTCATGGTATCTACGGGGCGAACCCTCATAAAAAGTTCGGGAGGGAAGGTGGGGAGAGGTTCAAAGAAAAACTTTTTGGGAGCTGTTGTTAATGTATCGCCTATTTGGTAGTTTCCCGTATCGTATATACCTATAACATCTCCCGCTACTGCGGTGTCCACCGTTTCTCTTTCATTTGCCATAAGCTGTGTGGACTGATTGAGTTTCATTTGTTTTCCCGTTCTTGAAAGTGTAACGCTCATACCTCTCTCAAAGGTACCCGAGCATATTCTTAAAAATGCCAACCTGTCTCTGTGGGCGGGGTTCATATTGGCTTGTATTTTAAATATAAAGCCCGAGAAGAAGGGGTCGGTAGGCTCCACAAAGCCGTCTAAGGTCTTTCTGGGGCCGGGGGAGGGGGAAAGTTCAAGGAAGTGTTCAAGAAATTCCGTTACACCGAAATCCCCCAAGGCGGTACCGAAAAACACGGGGGAAAGTTTGCCTTTTGATATAAGGTCAATGTCAAATTCATTTCCCGCACCGTCAAGAAGTTCGGTTTCGTCTCTCAGAGCCGTAAGGTTATCGGGGAAGAGAACATCTTCAAGCTCGGCTCCGAATACGCCCTCTTCTCCCAAGTCTATAGTCCTCTTTTCTTTGTAGAGGTAGACCTTGTTTTTAAGTCTGTCGTATACGCCCTCAAAATAGGCACCGTTACCTATAGGCCAAGTTACTGCCACGGAAGGAAGTCCCAAGGCACTTTCCAGCTCTTCGAGAAGGGATAGAGGCTCCATAGAATCTCTGTCAAGCTTATTCATAAATGTAAATATGGGTATACCCCTCATGGAGCATACTTTAAAAAGCTTTTCCGTCTGTGCTTCCACGCCCTTTGCGGCATCTATTACCATCACCGCAGAGTCTACGCTTGTAAGTATTCTGTAGGTGTCCTCGCCAAAGTCGTTGTGGCCCGGGGTATCCATTATGGATACGGTCTTTCCCTCGTACTCAAACTGCATTACGGAGCTTGTAACGGAGATACCTCTTTGCTTTTCTATTTCCATCCAGTCGGATTTTGCATAGTTACCCTTTTTTGCCTTTACGGTACCTGCCTGATGTATGGCGCCTCCGTGAAGGAGAAGTTTTTCGGTAAGGGTGGTCTTACCTGCATCGGGGTGGGATATTATACCGAATATCCTTCTTTTTTCTATTTCTTTTATATCTGGACTCATATTTACTCCTTTTTTCTGACAAATATCAAAAGTATAAGTACTGCTATACCTATAAGAACTATGGTGCCTCCGGGTTTAAGGTCGTAGAAGGCGGTAACGCCCAAGCCGCTTATTGTAAACAAAAGGGCAAACACCACGGAAAATATCATATTTTGTTTGTAGCTTTTGGATACCAGCATGGCACAGGCTACGGGTATGACCATAAGGGAGGATATCACCAAGGCTCCCACCGTTCTTGCGGCTATGGAAACCACTATGGCTGTAAGTATGGTGAATATCAGGTTCACGCTCCTTACGGGCACCCCCGAAAGTTGAGCACTTTCCTCGTCAAAGGCGGTGTATAAAAGCTCTCTGTATAGGAAGAGAAGTATGGCAAGTACGAATATTGCAAGTATCACCACCGTTATAAGCTCCGTCTGTGATATGGCTACTATAGAGCCGAAGAGGAAGGAACCGAAAGAGGCGGCATTTTTTATAAATCCCGAAAATACCGCAGCTATGCCTACACCGAAGCTTAGCACCACAGCTGTAGCCATTTCCGAGTAGTTTGAAAAACGGCTTCGTATATATTCTATTATAAGAGCGGATATTATGGAAAATACCACGGCGGTCATAATGGGGTTAAAACCGAAGCAAAGACCTATAGCTACCCCCGCAAGACCCGAGTGAGAAAGGGCATCGCCTATGGCGGAAAGCCTTTTAAGTACTATAGTGTTACCTATAAGGGGTGTTATAACAGATATACATATTGCCACAACAATAGCCCTTTGCATAAAGGGCATGGTAAATATTTCAAGCATTGTGACCTCCGTGAGAGAAGTGGGCAAATATAGGCTTTGAGTTGAATTTTTCGCTGTCCATAAGTTTGCCTCCGCCTGCTTCGTTTAGTATGAGTATTTTGGTGGAGTGGTAAAGTACCGAGGATATGTCGTGAGTTACCATCACAATGGTAAGACCCGCTTTGTTCAGATCGCCCAAAAGGCAACATATAGAGTCTACCGCACTTACATCTATACCTACCGTAGGCTCATCCAAAAATATGATCTCGGGTTGGGATATAAGGGCTTTTGCTATAAATACCCTCTGTTGTTGTCCTCCCGACAAAAGACCCACTTTCTTCTTCTTATACTCCGTAAGTCCTACTTTTTTCAGGACCTCGTCTATTTTTTGCTCTCTTTCTTTCTTGCTTTCTCTTTTGAAAAAAGAGTTTTTCTTATACAGCCCCAAAGATACTATCTCCTCCACCGTTGCGGGGAAATCCCTGTTAAAGGAAGTGGCTTTTTGGGAAACATAGGCTATTTTGTCATACTCCGAAAAGTTTACCGATGACTTTCCCAAAAGGCTTATACTGCCCTCAAGAGGGCGCAGAATGTTTAGTATAAGCTTTAAAAGGGTGCTTTTTCCCGTGCCGTTGGTACCTGCTATACAGAGAAAATCTCCCTTGTCTATGCTGAAGGTAAGTCTGTGCAATATGCTTTTGTCGGGGTAGTCAAAGGAAAGATCCTTTACCGAAAGTATGCTCATGTTATAATCCTTTTAGTACGTTTTCAAGGTTTTCTTTCATTACGGTGGTGTAGCTTTTGCCTTCTTCGCTGTTTTCAAAGCTGTTGAGGGGTAAAAGCTCTGTACCCGCTTCTTCGGAAAGTACCTCCGCTACTTTGGGAGAAACACTTTCTTCGTAGTATATGTATTTTACATCGTTTTCTTTTACAAAGTTTATAATATCCTTCATTTTGGAAGGGGAGGGTTCGCTTTCCGCACTCATACCCTCTACAGCCAACTGTTCAAGGCCGAAATCGTCGCACAGATAGGAATAGGCTGCATGGGAGACCACTATCTGCTTCTTTTCCTTTTGAGCTATAAGAGGTTTATACTCCTCCGTAAGTGCCAAGGCTTCGGTTTTGAATTTTTCAAAGTTTTCCTTGTAGTAGGAGGCGTTCTCACTGTCTTTTTCCGAGAGAGTATCGGTTATGATCTCAGACATCTTAACGGCATTTACGGGGGAGAGCCAAATGTGGGGATCCTCCTTTTCTTTTCCTATAAAGGAAGATAAACACACAAAATCGGCTTTGGTATTTTCCTTTGCTTTATCTATCCAGCCTTCCATACCTAAACCGTTATAGAAAACCACATCCGCAGAGTTAAGGGAGAGCATATCTTTTGAAGTAGGCTCCCAGTCGTGGGGTTCCGTGCCTGCAGGTACCATATTGTAAACCTCTGCCTTATCGCCGCAAATGGTTTTTGTCAAATCGTATGGAGCATAAAAGCTTGTATATATCACAAGACCTTTTTTGTCTTCCTTTACCCCCTTACAGCCGCTTAAAAGGCAAACAAGGGCAAGACAGAGGGCATATATTCTTCTGTTCATTATAAATTTTCTCCTTTGGATCTCTTGAAAATCGAAAAAGATTATATTATAAGGTAGGAGATTTGTCAAGGGGAGCTCTGAAAAGTAAAATTAAGCTTCTTGTTCAAGGAGCGGAAAACGGCTCTCACCAATGCAGAGCATTGGTGAGAGACATTGACGATCAACCTTTGCAACTTAGCCGATTTTACGATTTATGACTTTTCAGAGGTTTCTTTAAGCTTGGATATATTTGGGAGGCTCTGTTTCATAAAGGTTCGTGCCCTCCGAGTCTATAATGACTATACCGGGGAAGTTTTCCACCTCCAGCCTGTGTATTGCCTCGGAGCCCAGGTCGGGATAGGCTACTACCTCCGCCTTTTTTACACAGCCGCTTATAAGGGCACCCGCACCTCCCACGGCACCTATGTATACGGCACCGTACATTTTCATAGCCTCTATAACATCATTGTTTCTGGCACCCTTTCCTATCATACAGGTAAGTCCAAGCTCTATGGTCTTTGGAGAGTAGGCATCCATTCTGTAGCTTGTGGTAGGACCTACGGAGCCTATAGGCTCCCCGGGCTTTGCGGGGGAGGGACCTGCAAAGTATATGGTTTGATCTTTAAGCTCCACGGGAAGGGGGATGCCCTTTTCCAAGTTTTCAAGCATCCTTTTGTGGGCGGCATCTCTTGCGGTGTAAATAACGCCGCTTATGCTTACGCTGTCCCCCGCTTTAAGGCTTCTTGCGGTCTCTCTTGAAATGGGGGTGGTTATATTTATGGTTTTATCGCTCATATTATTTGTCCTCTTTTTTAAAAACATATATTCTTTGGGTATAGGCGGATATTTTATATCCCGACGACAAAAGTTCTTTTCTTATATCGGAGGTGTCGGGGCTTGCCAACTCGCTTGAAAGTACATAGTACTCCGTTTTGGGGCCGTTGTAGGACTCGAACTCATAGAGTTTTGAGCACTTGTACAGGTGGGGTACAAGGAAGGTGGAAGCCGTTACCTCTGCATTTTCGGGTATTCTTTTCAGGAGCTTATCGTCCTCGTTTATAAGTGAGAGCTCGCTGTTATACTTGTTTATAAAATAGTTCACATCGCCTTTGTAGGTGTAGAAGGCACACAGGCTTGCCACAAGACAGGTGATGGAAAGAGCGTAACGCAGATGTGTTTTTTTCTCTCTTATATTTTGTACAAAGAGATAGAGTAAAAGGGGTGCCGAGCCCCACACATATTGATAGCCCACATCATGCTGATACACATAGTCCGTAGCAAGATTCATGACCACCATAGGCAGCAAGAGCCAAAGGCTTTGAGGTTTTCTCATACTCAGGGGCAGGAAGGCAAGAGGGCCTAAGGTGTAGAGTATGAATGTCATATTTTCTTGCGTGAAGCATACCTTAAACACAAAACCGGGGTTCATGAATATGTTTTTAAACATAGTCATCACTCCCTTTTCTCCGCTTAGGTAGTACATGGCGTAGTGGGAGTTCATAAGGGATCTTTCGAAGTAGCTCATAACATATATCACTATCGAAAAATACATTAGTGAAAGTATTAAAAACAAGGACCCTTGTTTGTATCTTTTCTTTGCAAATATGATATAAAGGGCGATAGCACAGGTGTATACGGCGGCATCTTCCTTTATAAAAAGGGTAAGGAACAAAAATACATAAGAAAGTATTTTCTTGTTTTTGTTCACAGCCCATAACAGCCAAAGTATGCAAAAGGGCAAAAAGGCATTTTCATGAAAATCATAAAAAAGCGGTGCCCCTATGGCGGGAAAAGCAAGATAGGTAAGGCTTGCAAGGGTTATGAGGGTGTAGTTTTTATTTCCTTTCCCCTCAAACAGGGAGCAAATGCCGTAAAAGGGAAATACCCCCGCACCTACGATAGCCGCCTGTAAAAACAAAAGCACCTCGGGATTTCTAAAGAGGGCGTATACAGGCAGAAAAACATAGTATATAGGCGAAAAATGTATACAAAAGTGGCTCAAAAGGCGATTTCTCTCCACCGTAGTTACGGGAAGACCTGTTTTAGCCATATTTTCATACATTTGGGCAAATATACCGAAATCAAAGTTGGCAGAGTCAAAGCTTCTGTACCTGCTTACGGTAGCTACCGTAAAAAGGTATACAAAAAGAAGGTAAAAGAATATTACTATGCCCTTTGAAACATAGGGGTTTATATTAAGGTTTGCCACACCCGTTTTATTTTGCTTACAAAGGCTGTAGGATATAAAAAACGTTATAAGGCAAATACCTGTTGTAAGGTATATATTTTGCTCGAGCCTTGATATAAGCACAAGGGCAAATACAAGGGCGGAGACTTGGGCACATATATATATAAAGTGCTTTTTAAACACCAACACCCTCAACATTATTATAAAGTTGAAAAAGAGCAGGGTGGTGAGTATAACGCCGTTAAGGTCTACACCCGTAACAAAGTCCATGGTGTTTATGCTGCCCTTTACGGTAAAAAGGGTGCATGTACAGGCGGTAACATAAGAGGCAAAGACACCCCAAAGTACTTCCTTGTAAAAGCCTTTTGAAAATATGGTATCGGTAGCCTCTTTAGGCTTTTGTTTTATTGAAAAAGCCACCACCGCAAAAAGGAGAGCTACGGTGACTGTGCCGTAAACCGTTCTTCCGAGGCTTGGGAAAAGCAAAAGATACAATATCCCCGTGTAAAGCAGGTAAAGATACCTTAACTTTGCCTGTCCTTTAAACAAAAACAGTGAAAATACCGCCACACTCACAAAGCTTAAAATGTAGAAGAGGAAAAAGAAGTTTATGTTCTTGTTCCTTACGGAGGCTCCGTAGAGGGATAAACTGCCGTTTCCGTTGTATACGGTACGCATTTCAAAAGATGAGTCGGTAACAGCACTTTTTATTTCAAGCTCAAAGCTTGCTTTTGTGTTTTCACCCTTTGGCAACAACACATCTCCTATCATTCTTGCACCGTAGTCTGCCGTAAACTGCAGAGGTCTGTCTCTGTCGGAGGAGTAGTGTATTACTACCTCATACTTCCCTTTTTCAAGGTTTATATAAGGACCGTAGGTAAATATACCGTAGTCGTTTTTATCCTCCACATGGTATATGCCCTTGTCAAGATTTACCATATCCGAAGAAAACACCCTGGAGGGGTAGTTCTTTGGCATAAGTGTAAAGGTAAAGAGCATCAAAAGCAAGAACGTAAAGAGGAGGATAGTTAAAAAGGAGGAAAGCTTGGGCTTTTCTCTTAAAAATTCCTTTATATTTTTTATTTTCATCATAGTATCGCAGAAGCGTGCCTTGTCACATGGCAGCTTATGTTGACAGCCAAGGGAAGGCCTGCTATATGGGTGGGATAGGTCTCTATATTTATACCCAAAACAGTGGTCCTGCCACCGAGACCTTGAGGGCCTATGCCTAAGGCGTTGGCTCTTTCAAGAAGCTCTTCCTCTGTTTGCTTCACATACTCTATGGGAGAATGAGAGCCTATAGGTCTTAACAAGGCTCTTTTGGCAAGCTCCGTTACTTTCTCGAAATTTCCGCCTATACCCACGCCCACCACCATGGGAGGACAGGGGTTGGGGCCCGCCTTTTTGATGCAGTCTATAACTGCATCCTTCACGCCTTCAAGACCGTCGGAGGGTTTTAACATATAGACCTTGCTCATGTTTTCGCTGCCAAAGCCCTTAGGCGCCACATCTATTTTTACCTTGTCTCCGGGTACGATATTGTAGTGTATTACAGCAGGGGTATTGTCCTTGGTGTTTACTCTTTCTATAGGGTCGGATACCACGGACTTTCTCAAATATCCTTCGGTATATCCCTTTCTCACACCCTCATTTACAGCCTCCGTAATATCTCCCCCAACAAAGTGGACATCTTGACCCACTTCCATAAATATCACCGCCATACCCGTATCCTGACAAATGGGCTTACGGCTCGCTTTGGCAATATCCGCATTTTTAACAAGCTGGGAAAGTATATTCCTGCCTATGGGAGAAGGCTCCGAAGCACAAGCACCCTCTATGGCATTGTACACATCGGGGTTCAGATCGTAATTGGCTTCTATGCACATTCTTGCGATCTCGTTTTTTACGGTTTCAACATTTATTTCTCTCAATTCAGACACTCCTTGATATTTTTTCCTTCCTATTTTATCACAGTGGAGTGAAAAATAACAGTGTTTTTTTGTTTACGGGAGGGGAAATTGGAATTTGTTTTAAGGGCGATTTTAAAAACATAATTCTGAAAAGTGTATCATCTATAGGACGAAGTCCTTCTATGATTTCCTCAGCTTTCGAAAACTGTTGGTTTTCTGTAAACATACCTATCGCCGTTCCCTCTTAATTTTATCATACGTTTTTACTACGACAAATGCAATATATTTTTATTTTGATCTAAAAAAAACACCATAAAATCCGAATATAACAAACCCCCAAGTACTATTGCTCGGGGGTTTGTTATCTGCAGATTTATTTTTATTATTTTAGCTGTTTAAGCCAAGAGCAAGAGCTGTTGCATCTTTTTTCTTAAGAGCTGAAAACTCCTGTGTTCCTGCTCCGCCACTTATTGTAATGATACTCTCGTTGGAGAGAGTTGTAATTGTCATAATTGGTTTTGTATATGATTTCATTTAATTCCCTCCATTATTCGATAGTAATACTGCCACCGATTGTTTCGTATGCTGTTGGATCGTTTTCAACAATAAATCCGAGGAACAATCCGTCCTCAAGTTTATCATTGGTATCCGCATCAAATACGACTGATGAGTAGAGGCTTGTGTACGTATCTCCTGCATAGGTAAGAGAGGTTGCATTTTGAAGAGCCTCATTATCCGTAAATTGCAATACAAGATAACCGTTTGTTCCGTCTGTAGCATACATGGGAGTTACTTCAATACCTGTTTCGCCAACATCTATGTTGTTTGTGATGGTGGAAGCTTTTAACTTATCCGAGATTAAAGTTGAGGCAGGAACTTCAACTTTAATTTGGGAAATAAAGCAATCACTGGATGCAGCTATGTATACCGTAATGTCGCTTGTTTCGTCATTTGTGTAAGATAACTCTTTTCCGGTATTGCTTAACATAGATTCAACCTTTGCTACAACATCACCCTCTGCATCGCTTCCGGCTTTCTTGGATATATATCCATATCTGTTACCTTCGGTTGTGTTTGCCCCACGCATTATAGTTTTAACGGTAGAGCCTGGAGAAAGTTTTACAGCCAGTTCGGTACCCTTTTTTACTTTTAAACTATAGTTATGTATGGTTCCGTCAAAGTCCTCAGAATATTTGCCACTTTCAAGCTTTGAGGGATTGCCGTATATAAAGAGTTGATCGGAGTAATAAAGGTTATTCTTTATAAAAACATTATCTCCGGCTTCTAATCCTGCGGCATTTGCATCCCCCCACAAATCGTACAGGGTTGTTGTTGTAGCAGCCTTAAGATCTGAGGCAGAACCGCCTGTTGTTGAGGCGGTTATCGAAGGGGCGGCTAAAACATGTATGGTTACTGACTTTGTAACATTACCTTCTTGCACGGGAATAGATGCGGTTATAACTGCATCGCCCTCTGCTTTACCCGTTATCTTACCTGTAGCTTCTTCAACTGTTGCGATTGAGGTTGATGCCGATGACCAAGTAATAGTACCGGTTGCATCGCTTGGATCGGGAGTTGCGGAAAGAGTAATATTTTTTCCGACATATACATTTGCTTCTGTTATGCTATCGGAACCAAGTGAAATCGTAAGAGAGTTTGCATACTTTGGTGAAAGTACTGTAACATCGTAAGTTGCACTTACTTCTGTTACAGGTTCACCGTTGATAGTTCCTGTACCGGTTGCAGTATATGTTATGGTGGTTGTACCGGCACCAACACCGGTTACTAAACCTGAGTTACTGTCTACACTTGCAATAGTACTGTCATCGGAAGTATAGGTTGCACTTGTTGCTTCAAATTTAGATGTTGAGCCTGTTAATTGCAAGGTGTTTCCAATTACTATTTCAGATTGGTTATCTTCAGCTGTGAGTGATGCAGAAGCATCATCAGAACCCTCATCTTCGACCTTAACATAAGCAATTATTACTTGTCCAGATCCTTGCTTAATATGATGTTCGCCACTAGCAATTGCAGATGAAGTATAAGTGATTAAGTTGCCATTTCCATCTCCGCCATCGCTACCTGTGGAGGTTGTATTTGTACTATCTAACTTAGCATACTTAGATTCATAATCACTTGATTTTGATGAACTTTTTCCGCCGTAAATAATTGTTACTTTTGCATTTTCTGCTTTATTAGTTGTAAAGTATAGGTCTGTAGATCCTTCAAGTTTCAAACCTTTTGTTGCTTCAACTTCTGAACCGTTACTTAAAGTGATTTTTTTTGTTGCAATTTGTAATGGGCTGTTAAGAGAGAATTTTATATTATCTCCTGTTGCGTGATTAAAATAGGAATTATCAGTATCTAATGTTCCGTCAATGTACTGCTTATCGTTTACTAAATCGTATTCGTACACAACTGTTCCCGCTAATACAGCCACACTACTCAAGACCATCGCACTCGCCATCACTCCAACAGCCACAATAGCCTTTGTTAAAAATGATCTTCTCATTTTGTTTTATACCTCCTATATTTTATTAAGCCTTGCCAAGGCTTTTTAAAACGGAGGAGAGAAAGACTCTCCCCCGGGTTTGCAAATCGGGGTACTTCCTTGACTTAAGACCTATAGCTACATGGGTCTGCCCGAGGGCGAAAAGGAGCTGCAGACTCCTTAGCAAGTCACGAGGAATGCGTATTTCACGCAGAAGCACCCTGTAATTATATTAACATCGTTTTTTTTTTTGTCAATCTTTTTCGGCGAAAAATTTTTTTTGTATTATAAAGATATCTGTAATTTTTGTGCAATATTTTAGACTTGCGAAAGATGGATGTTTTAGGGAAATAACAGTAGGAGATTTAATACAACGCGGGTCATCTTAGGTTTAAAACAAATATATTTTTGTACAATTTGCCTATAACCAAAATGTAAGGGGAGAAAGGTTTTGCTTTAATTGACACTACCTTGCTTTTATGCTATTATCATAGAAGGTAAAGCCTATATTTAGGTGTTAAAATATGGAAGGGAAGCTCCCTTTTAAGTATACAGGAGGAAATATGGCAGAATATAAAACACAGATGGAAGCGGCAAGAAAGGGGATAATAACTCCCCAGATGAAAATAGTAGCTGAAAAGGAGTACAGAGATCCCGAATTTATAAGGCAGATGTGTGCAGAGGGTAAGGTGGCTATTTGTGCCAACAAAAACCACAAGTGCCTTGACCCTAACGGTGTAGGCTCTATGCTCAGAACAAAAATAAATGTAAACTTGGGTATCTCACGAGATGTTAAGGATTACGATGTGGAGATGCAGAAGGTAATGCAGGCTGTAAATATGGGGGCAGAGGCTATTATGGACCTTTCCTCCCACGGAGATACAACGGTATTCAGAAGAAAGCTTACATCGGAGTGCCCTGCCATGATAGGCACGGTGCCCGTGTATGACAGTGTTATACACTACAGAAGAGACCTTGACACCCTTACCGCAAAGGACTTTATAGATGTTGTAAGGCTCCATGCGGAGGACGGTGTGGACTTTGTGACCCTTCACTGCGGTATAACGAGAAAGACCATTGATCAGATCAAAAAACATAAGAGAAAAATGAACATCGTTTCAAGAGGCGGCTCCCTTGTATTTGCTTGGATGTGCATGACGGGCAACGAGAACCCCTTCTATGAATATTACGACGAGATACTTGACATTTGCCGTGAGTACGATGTGACAATATCCTTAGGTGATGCTTGCCGTCCCGGTTGTCTTGCGGATGCAAGCGATGTTTGTCAGATAGAAGAGCTTGTTCGCTTGGGTGAGCTTACAAAGAGAGCTTGGGAAAAGGATGTACAGGTAATGGTAGAGGGTCCCGGGCATGTACCCTTCGACCAAATAGAGGCAAATATGAAGATACAGCAGAGCATTTGTATGGGTGCACCCTTCTATGTTTTGGGACCTATAGTAACGGACATAGCCCCCGGGTATGACCATATCACCTCCGCTATAGGCGGTACTGCGGCAGCTGCAGCGGGAGCGGCCTTCCTTTGCTATGTTACCCCCGCAGAGCATCTTGCTCTTCCAAATCTTGAGGATGTTAAAATGGGTATCATGGCAAGCAAGATAGCAGCCCATGCGGCGGATATCGCAAAGCATATCCCTCATGCCATGGATGCGGACAATGCCATGGCAGATGCAAGAAGGGCACTTGATTGGGAAAAACAATGGGAGTGCGCTTTAGATCCCGAAACAGCCAAGGCTATAAGAGCGGACAGAGCACCCGAGCATGAGGACACCTGTTCTATGTGCGGAAAGTTCTGTGCCGTAAGGAGCATGAACAAGGCGCTTAACAATGAACATGTAGATATACTTTAAAAGAGGGATTTTTATGGGGAATATTAAGTTTGGCTTCGGTACTATGAGGTTGCCGAGGTTGGATCCGGAGGATCCGCAAAGTATAGATATCGAGCAGTACAAAAAAATGGCGGATGTCTTTATGGACAGGGGTTTTTGTTACTTTGACACCGCCTATCCCTACCATGGAGAAAGGTCGGAGGAAGCCCTTAAAGAGGCGGTGGTACGCCGTTTTCCGAGAGAAAAGCTTGTAATAGCCGACAAAATGCCTATCCTTAGAGTAAAGGCTACGGAGGACTATCAAAAATACTTTGATACTCAGCTTAAAAGGTGCGGAGTAGACTACTTTGATATATACCTTTTGCATAATTTGGGAAGGGACAGGTACATAAACACCCAAAAATACGGTGGTTTTGAATTTATATCCCGCTTGAAGGAAAAGGGTCTTGTTAAAAACATAGGCTTTTCCTTCCATGATGATGCGGACACCCTTGAATATATATTAAGCGAACATCCCGAGGTAGATGTGGTGCAGTTACAGATAAACTACCTTGATTGGGAGGGTGCTGTGGCACAGTCAAAACGCTGTTACAATGTAGCTATGAGCCACGGCAAAAGTGTGATAGTTATGGAGCCCGTAAAGGGTGGTACTCTTGCAGAACTGCCTCCAAAGGCTATGGAAATATTTAAAGAATACTACAAGGACAAGGGTCAATCTATACCAAGCCCCGCCTCCCTTGCCGTAAGGTATGCAGCCTCCCTTGAGGGGGTACAAACGGTGCTAAGCGGTATGAGTAGCCTCGCCCAGCTTGAGGATAACACTTCCTACATGGTGGATTTTAAACCTTTGACGGAAGGGGAAAAAATACTTACGGATAGGATCACCGAAATACTTAAAAGCACTATAAAAGTACCCTGTACGGGTTGCAGATACTGTCTTGAAGTCTGTCCCAAAAATATAAATATACCCGATTACTTCGGCCTCTTAAATCTCCATGCCGTTACGGGTAAAAAGTCAAATATGTACTACGAAAGGTTTTCAATGGCTCACGGCAAGGCAAAAGAGTGCATAGGCTGTGGTGCCTGTGAGTACAATTGCCCTCAACATATAGAAATAAGAGAGTTTTTAGAAGATTTTGCGAAGCTTTATGAGGAGGAAGTATGATAAAATGGGGTATTATGGCTTTGGGTACCATAGCCGAGAAATTTGCTTATACACTGCAACAAAAGGGAGAGGGCAGATTGTACGCCGTAGCTTCCCGCTCTTTGGAAAAGGCAGAGGCCTTCGCCTCTAAATACGGAGACGTAAAATACTTCGGCTCTTATGAAGAGCTTTGTAATTGCAAAGAGGTGGATGCCATATACATATCCACCCCCAACAATATGCACTTTGAAAATTGCAGACAGGCTCTTGAAGCGGGCAAACACGTGCTTTGCGAAAAGCCTTTTACCACGAATACACAGCAGGCAAAAGAGCTTTACTCCTTAGCAGAAGAAAAGGGCTTATTTATAATGGAGGCTCTTTGGATATATCATCTGCCTCTGCTTAAAAAAGCGGCGGAGTTGGTGGCAAAGGGCGAAATAGGTGATGTAAACTACATAAGAGCGGACTACGGCTTTACCGCAGAAGGTGCAAGAAGAGAAAGAAAGTTCCTCTCAAGCCTTGGTGGAGGTGCCCTTCTTGATGTGGGCGTTTACAACCTTGCTTTTGCCAAAATGATATACCGCAAAGACCCTGTAAACATAAAAACAGACCGCATATTAAACGAATACGGCACAGACTCCTTCGGTACCCTGCTTGCCGACTACGGCGACAATAAATTTGCCGCCCTGACCTCTGCCATAGGCATTAAAATGCCCACGGAGGGTGTAATATACGGCACAAAGGGAAAAATATACTTCCCCAACTACCAAAAAGCAGAGTACATGAAAATAACATACAACGACGGCACCGAAAAAGAATACAACTCCCCCTTCGAAATAAACGGCTTCGAATACCAAATAGAAGAAGCGGAAAAATGTATACTCTCCCACCTCCAAGAAAGCCCCAACTACCCCCACCAAGAAAGCATAGGCATAATGCAAAGCCTTGAAGATATAAGAAAACTGTGGGGAATGAAGTTTGAGTTTGAGTGAGGTTTGGAAAAATAGCTTGTGCTTATGTATGATATGTCAATTTAGACAAAAAAATGCCACCCGGTTTTGTTTAAAATAGCAACCCGGTGGCATTTTTTGTGAAATCTTATGTGGTTTTCAGTGAGGTCGTTGTATACATTAGTTAAAATGTATCACATGTAAACTGCCGAATTTTAAGGTACTTAGGATTGTAGACATCTTGTGTTTTAAATATATCAGAAAAAGTATTATTTTCTGTATATAAAATAATTAACCCTGTGTATAAGTACTGAAAGTTCTGCTTTTGTTATAATATCTTTAGGACCTATGGTATTATCGCCTTTTCCTACTAAAATACCGTTCTTGTAAAGGGTCTGTACAGCCTCAACAGCATCGGGAGATATTTCATCGCTATCTGCAAATTCTACATATCCCTTAGGTGCACCATAGCCCGCATTCATATATGCAAGATATTTTGCAAGTATAACCGCAACTTCCTCTCTCGTAAGGAGTTTATCGGGATCAAATATTTCTTGAGGCTTCATTACTCTTTCGTAAGCCCATTTGGCATATTCGGTGTACCATTGTCCTTCTGCTATACCGGGATAGTAAACATTCTTGAATTCATCCATCTTTTCTCCGGATAACTTGGCTGTGGCTTTAACTATCATACCCATTGTAGCAGGTTCCAAAGGACCGAATACAGCTTTATTATAAGCATCTATAAGTCCGTTCTCATAAGCCCAGTCTACATCTTCATAGAACCACAGAGATTTTGTTACATCTACAAAATCTGCGGCATATTTAGGTGCTTCATCGGGTTCGGGTATAATATTCCATTTTGCATGCAGTACTGTGTTTAAATAAATCTTATCCGACAGCTCGAATTTTTCCGTATACTCTTCTGAAGTATACCAACCGTCGAAGGTACAGCCTATTTTTTCAGCTTCGGGCAGTTTCCTTAATGTGGTGTCACCCATAACAACTACAGACTCTACAAGCTTTCCGCCGTGAGTGTCAAACCATACTCTGCATTCGACCTGTTCCCATTTTGCATAAAGTTTGATATTGCTGTTTACCGGGGCAGGGGTATACTTGCTTGTAAGTGCTTGGTCGGTATACCATCCCTCAAGTCTGTATCCGGGTTTTATGGGAGTGGGCAGGTATACATAATTACCTTGGCGAACACTTGCCTGTTCTACCTCCGCACCGCCGTTGGAATCGAAATCAACGGTATAGTAAACTATTTTAGGAGCAACATAGGTGCTCTTTTTGGATGAAGAAGCATTTGAATAGGAGCTTACGGAGCTACTACTTTTGTTGGAACTGCTACTTCTGTTAGAGCTACTGCTTCTGCCGGAGCTTGAGCTTGCGGAAGAAGTTGATTTACTTGCGGTATTTGATTTTGTTGTGGAGGCGGGAGCTGTGTTTTTCTTTATGTTTTGAGCAGCTTTTTGAGGACCTCCGCTTTTTTTGCTGAAAGAAGAGGATAATGTGTTGTTACCGGTTTGTATTTTTGCCGACCCTTGCTTGGTAAGGGTGTTTTTTGTACTTCCGGGTTCTACGGTGTAGTCTATTCCTTTCACAAGCTTTTCACCGTTGAGCCATACACCTTCAAATTCGTTACTGTGTGCAGCATAATCATATGCATATTCGAATATAAGTGGCTCATCATTATCTTCTGTTATATCGGGTATACGTCTTATAATCTCACAGCCTTCATCTATTTGGGCTTCTACATTTGCATCTGTATTTTCCAATATTTTAAGTGTAAGGTCTGCATAGGAGGGTTCAAACTTATTACTGCTGAAGCTTGCCTTTACACGGAATTTAAACTCTCCCATTTCCTTAGGTACACCTGTTATTTCTCCGCTTGTTAACAATTCCAAGCCGTCGGGAAGTTTACCGTCGTCAAGAGAGAAGGTTACTCTGTTCCAATCGTGCATATTATTTGTTGTTACAATAGAGTAGTAACGCACGTATTTTACGCCCTCATGGAGAGTTTTGGTGTCTATCTCGGGGTTGCCTGCCTTACCTGTAATATTTATGACTCTTGGTTGTTGCCCGTCTGCACTTATTGTAAGTACACCACTTACCTCGCCTTCTGTTTTGGCAATAAGTCTTATTTTACCCACATTGGGAAGTTCACCTACAGCGTTACCGGAAGGCTTTGTTGTGCTGTCAAAGGGTTCAAGAGTATCATTTCCTTCTCCGCCTATTGTCCAATATTCGTCAAGGGCAAGCGTGGAGGAGTTCAAGGATACATTTATACCGGTAAGTTTTTCGTTTCCTATATTTGCTACGAAAATATCATGAATATTTCCATAGTAGTTGTTTATAAATATTTCTCTTGTATCGGGTCCGTTTACAAAAAGCTTACCACCTTCGCCTTTTTGGGCTAAGGTCAAGGAATAGTTTTTGTGGTCTATGTGGTTTTCGGCCGATACCGTATACTTAACGGAGTTATCGGGCTCAATTTTGGGGTTTTCAGATTTTTTTGTAAAATCCGCAGGTAAAAGAGTGGTGTTTGCATTATCCGAATTAAGCTTTTTATCGGGGTTTTCAAGTGTTCCGTCTCTGTATACCTTTGCATTATAGCCTATTTTGGCATAGGGAGTCACATTGTTTAAATTTGTTTCCTCATCATTTACAAGAAGTGTTTGATATCCCATGCTGTAGTAACTATCCTGGTTGAATGGTACAACATAGGTATCAAGGGCTTCCTTCTTATTATACACTTTTCTTACATCGAAATATTTGTCGGCAGAGTCAACATTGGGAGGCTCAACATATTCCTCTTCTTTTTCCACTATATTCTCTGCAAGGATTTTATATCTCCACACATCAAGACCGTCTTTTCCTGTGAAAATGGTGAATAATTTCCCATCTCCGCTGAAATTTGCTTTGTAAAGTTGTGCAGGGTCAAAATCCTCTTTTTCTCTGTCGGGGAAAAGCTTATCTTTTATATCCGGTTGTTTTTCAGCTGCTTGTATGGAGGCAAAGTGTCCTTCTACAGCTTTTTTAACCAATGAATTATCAAATTTATTTTCGTTTCCGTCATAAAAATCGAAGGATAAATAGTATTCTTTATTAGGAGAGTCGGTAGGTGCAAACTCGAACTTAGCTACATTTATTCCATTATTATCGTTATACTGCGTTAATTCTGCATCTACCCCTGTAACAGCACCCTTCTCATCGATAAAATAGAAGTCATTTAAATCCACACTATCATTTCTGGGGTCTATAGTAAGGTAAAAATAGTCATACCCTATGACTTCTCCTTCTTTTTCGTATACGCTTGTAAGCATTCTTCTGTTACTTCCGTCGGAATATCTGCTACCAAGACCTGCATCGAGTTTTTTCATATCCGGTGCTGCAAGCTCATCTGTAACATCCTTTGAAGGATCTGCCTTTCCTGCATTTATTGCAGCCTGTGCGGAGTCATATCTGCCGTCGTATACTCGCATTTCAACATCGGGATATAAGTCTTCCTTAAGTGTAACATAGGCAAAATAGTAATAATCTTCGTTATAATTCGAGCCTATGGAAAATCGAAGGTTTGATTGTATATCCTTTGTTCCGTTGGGACCGTCGAATTTTCTTTTTTTGTATGAGGCGTTGAACTCTACGGGGTTTCTTACGGTTTTGGTTGTTCCGTCACCGAAACTGATTTCTCTTTGTTCGTAGAGATCCAAATTAAATATATTTTTGATTTTTGGACCTTTTATGTTTACTGTATATCGTGTGTTGTTGGGGTCAAGCTGATTACCTGAGCCGAGTATAAGTTCTAACCCTGCGTTATCTTCATCTAATACAGGTATGAGGTCTACGGTGCCGTTTATATCCGTGATCATGTACGGATCGTCGGCAACATCGCTATTGGTAAGGGAATATGACTCTCTACCGGTTGAATATTTGTTTTCTTTAAACTTACACCAAACACTTTTGGCATCTTTGTCATATTTAATATGCTTGTTACTGCTGTCAAGCATACTGTTCAAAATATCCTCGACTTTCATATATCTTAATTCACCGGGTAAACAGTGGGATAAATCAAGATTTACAGTAACCTCTTTGATAGGCAATAAAGTTGCGTTAACCGTGCAAAATTGAGATATCATCATACCCACGGCTAAAAAAGCTGCTACAATTCTCTTTGTTCCTAATTTCATATTATCACACCTTTCGTTTTAGATTTTGGGATATACCCTAACTTAAGAATAAACTGTTCCCTCCTTTGTTTGTGTTTATTTATATTTTCTGCCTAAACTCAGCAATTCTTCCGTGGTGTATAACTTTGATTTTCGTATAATACCGTTTTTGTAATCAAAGTATACAGATGCGGTACCGTAGTCTGTAGCGGCAGGTAAATAAGCCGTGGCTTCGTATGTAACTTTATCAAGCAAGATAGCGAACTGTTCTTGTTCGGAGGTGATATATTCCGTTAATATGTTATTTTCTAATTCTGTTACATATGTATTGTATGAATCACTCTCCAAATCTGCAATATGCTTTCCTGTAGACAATGAATATACACAAGGTGTTCCGTGCATGGGCGACGTTATGAGTTCATTTTCTGTGAAGAAAGCTTCTGTATGCTCGGGTATAGGCACCGAGAATTTCAGTTTCTTAGCCTCATCGTATAACATACATTTTTTGTCTTTTTCTATTGCATATACATAACCCTTACTTGTTTTGTGTGAGCCTATAAATTTACCGCCATATAAATCGCTATCTGTTATTGCACTACCGCAATATGCTCCGAATTCTCCCGAGGCAGGTATACTTTCTGTCTCTTTTCCGCTGTCGATATCTATCAGCTTTATTTCTTTTCCGTCAAATATACTGACACCATACTTTGCGTATGTAACGGATTTTAGGCCATCTTTCTCATAGAGAAGTGTGCCGTCCTCGCCTGAATAGAGCCTGAAAGCGTCATAGTAAATAACCGCAAGATTTCCACTCTTTTTTGAATATTGCTGATCGTATACATTTTCGTTGTTTGGAATTTCTACATCTGCAATTATATTCTTGTCTTTATCGTATATTCTAAATCCAAGGTAACTGAAAAGCATTAATTTATTTTCATTAGCGTTTATTCTTGCTTCGGAATGGTCATAGTCGTAATCATAATAAAATACATCATTTTCCGAGAAGGTCTTTTTATTAAGTATAGTTACCACAGGAGAGTCTTTGCCCGCTGTTATTGCTATGTCTTCAGCTACTGCCAAAAGATCGCATTTTACCTTTCCCGCTTCAAAACTTTCTATAAGCTCTGCATGTTCATCAAAAAATTTATATTCATTTTTTTCGGTGGCTACAATGGTCGTTTTGCTGTCAAAATCAAACTCTTTTACGGTAGCGTCAACAAATGCCGCTTCCCTTTGTTCTCCCGTCATAGGATCTATTTCTACGATAGTATTTTTATTTGACAGATAAACCGATTCGCCGTCGGTTCTAACCATAGTTTTTCCGTCTATGGCTAAACAAAGAGGCTGTGTTACATTAACATAGTCTATAGAGCCTATCTCAAAATTTGCATTTTCACCTGCGGTATATACAAGGCAATTTTTATTAAAACAACCTTCAAAGTATATAAATTCCGATTCTTCGTAAACAATGATATCTTCCTCTTCGGATACGGAACTATAGAGCATTAAGCCTCCGTTGGAAAAGCTTACCGCAAGGTAGCTCCCTTCATCACTTAAGGTAAACAAATTACCTTCGGGAGATGTGAAAAACTCATATTCTCCCGTTGTTTGAGAATTGCTGCCAAAGTCTATAACTCTTTTTTTGTTTCCGTTTATATCATATATTACAGCCCTGTTTTCTCCTTTATAAACACCTGCTACTGTGGACTTGTCCTTAGAGAGGGCTATAAGGGTGGCAGGTTCACCTACCCAAATATTTTTGCGTTCTTTAATATCGTAGAGTGTAAGACCTTTTTCCGAAGGGTATAACAGTTTTTCGTTATCAACAAAGAGTGCTTGTGCTTGTGCGGATCTTTCTATGGGCAATAGGACTATTTCTTTGCCGGTTTGCGGATCGAATACTGTAAGTTCATAAGCACACCATGCCAGAGCCGTTTTCCCGTCGGGGCTTATATCTACACCTAAAGTTTGCGACGATAAGTTTATATTTCGACTTATATTATAGCCGTCTCTCAGGTCATAAACATTTAAAGCATCTGTCAGTGCTTTTATTGCCTGTGGGGTGTATTCCGATGTGAATATATCCTTCTTTTCCGGGAGAGCCTCAAGGGCATAGTCTATTGCCAAAGCTGTGTTGCCTTCTTTCAGCGCGGTAGAAGAATATTCTGCTAAAGTGAGCATTTTTTGTTCTGCTTGCATTCGTTTTAGCCCTACAAAAGATACAAAAACACCGCTACCCAGCACCAATGTGGAAAACAGGGAGGAAAGTATAAATGCTTTCCTGCTTTTTTTTCTACGGGGGTCATCTTTTCTAAGGTGCCGTATATCCCGTAGCATATCCTCTGCGCTTTGATATCGCATCTGCGGATCGGGAGCCATGGCTTTGGTTATTATTTTGACAACGAGGGGGGAAAACTCCTTGTCCGAAAGCTTCACAACATCTACAGCGTTTTTGTTTGGCTTTCTACCCGATAACAAGTGATATAGTGTTGCACCGAGGCTGTATATATCAGAACGAGCATCGGGTACTACCACTCTTTTGCTGCCACTGTAGCTTGATTGAGCTGATCTGGCCATAACAACTTGTTCTACGGGTTCTTCTGCCTCTGTTCCCACTGTTTCAAGTTCTGTGGACTCATCCCCTTGCTGAGTAAACAAGGTTCCTTTTTCTTCTGTATCATCTCCGTTTCTTATAGAAAATGGATTTTTCTTTCCGTTACTTCCCGTAGCACCGTTGTAGTCATTTTGACTTGAATAGCTTATACCGTAGTGTTCGGGAGAGGCGTAGCCTGCACTTAAACCAACAACATTTTCTTCGCCCAATGCCAAGGCTATGTTGAAGTCTATAAGTTTTATGTCTCCCTGCCTTGTAAGCATGATATTAGCAGGTTTTATATCGGAATGTACTATACCTCTTGGGGGTTCTCCATGTATGGGTTTATGCAAATAAGCCAGGGCTTCAAGCATTTGTACCGCCCATTTTAAAACCTTAGCTTGTTCAAACCGTTCTCCTCGTTTTAAGGGCTTATCAAGACTTTCACCCTCAACATAATCTATTACGGTATATACAGTGTCTTCTTCCACGAAAAAATCATATACCTGAGGAATATAGGAGTGACTCAGATCCTTTAAGGCATCAACTTCTCTTCTAAGCAACTCGGGTCGAGATGTTACTTTTCTTCTGTCTGCCTTTAGAACAACATTTTTATTTAACCTTAGATGTTTTGCTAAATATATAACGCCACCGCCACCGGAGCCTATTTGTTCAATTATCTCATATGTGTCTGCTATAATTTGTGCCATATTTTATTCCTCTCTGCCATACTCCTTGTCAAAAATTTTACTTAATTTTATTTTTTTTATTATATGGCATATTATAAATATCAATTCCAGCACAACGGCGGATACACAAATAGCAATACCGCCGTAAAACAAAAGTTCATTTGTCATATAACAACCTCCTATACAGTAAGATCCTCTTCTTTGACAACAACAATAACAGCTGTTATATTGTCGCTGCCTCCTCTTTTTTTTATATCCTCTACTATATTTTTTAGGTGTTCCTCTTTATTTTCTTCGCTTAGTAGATTAAATATCTCTGAATTGTCGGTATAGTTGTAAAACCCGTCCGAACAGAGTAAAAAAGTATCCTCGTTTCCTATTTCTCCTTCGCCTATGCTTATGGAGGGGGAGTTGAAATAGCCAAGACAATTTACAAGCACATTCTTTTTATTGTGAGTCAGTGCCTCTTCCATGGTCATAAGTCCTTTTTCTACTTGTTCATTTACCCAAGTTTCATCCTTTGAAACTATAAACAATTCATCTTCTTTTTTTAAATATATTCTGCTATCTCCTGCATGGACTGCATAGTATCTGTTTCCTATTATAAGTATTAGCGAGTATGTTGTGCCAAGTCTTATATTTCGCTCTCTTCCGTATAAATATATTTTGGTATTTATATTATAAAAGAGTGCTTCAAGTTCTTTTCGTATGTTTTTTTTTACATTTTTTTTGGTAAAAAGACTGTACCTTTCCCTATACCATTCTATGGTTTTTTGGGTGGCAAGTCTTGAAGCGTATTCACCTTCCGTTAATCCTCCCATACCGTCTGCCACACAATACAGTCCCATATTTGTGTTTTTGTAATCATCTAAAGCTACATAGCTATCCTGATTTACTTCTCTTTTATTTCCTATGTCCGTAATGGAGAAGCTCTCACAGCAAAGCATATTTACCCCCTAAAATTATATCTGTTATAATATAGTATATAACACCAAACATAATTCCTATGGCGTATCTGAAAATACCCTTATTTTTGCTTTCAAGGCTTTGATATTCTACTATTTTTCCAATTGCAAAACAGGTTTTAAACCAGTTGAATATATTTCGAAACTTCATACCTTGCTTTCTTACAGCAAGAAGCAGTAGTGCTATCAAGCCATTGGCAAGTATAGAATAACAAAGTATTTTTATAATATCGGGAATGCCAACAATTGAACCGATGGCACAAAAAAGTTTTATATCTCCCGCACCCATCATTCTTGCCATAAAAAGAGGATATAGCAGCATCGGGAACAGCATACCGTAAATTGCTCCTTGAAAAGAACCTGTTACACAATTGTATGCAAGTCCTATGAATGCAAATGTAAAATTCAACTTGTTTGGTATTTTATAGCTTTTAATATCGTTGTATACAGCTGCAATTGTAAGTAAAATTAAAAGGAGTGATGTAATACAGCTCTTTTGTTTTGTAAGAAAATCAGCAATAAACTCTATATACTTCATTTGCAAATGCCACCGTATCGTTATTTTGCAGTTCTACCTCTGTATTGTTTGATATTCTCTCGGGACTGCCGTTTATGTATGTGCCTCGTGAAGAACCCAGATCCATAACAAAGACTTTGCCGTCTCTTAATATTATATCCGCATGTATTCTGCTGACTTTGGGATTGGATAAATATATATCTACCTGTGCTTGCAATCTGCCTATTCTTGTGATTTGAGATTTTAATTCTATTCTGTTTCCTCTAGAATCTACAAGAATCGGAGAAGGTGCCGCATCTTCAAAAATTTCCGTTTTTTCCGAGCCCTCATTTATTTGCACCTTGTTTGGTGTTAATATAGGAGGCGGTGTTTGAACTACGGGTACCTTTTGAGGTGTTATCTCCGAACGAGGGGCGGATTGGGGGATTTTTGGAGTGGGTACTGCGTTGTTATTATTGCTTTTAAAATTATTATTGATATTATTATTTGTGGTGTTAGTTTTAACTTGGGCTACAGGTACATTCGAAGGTGTGTTTTTAAATTTCTTGTAAATAAAGTAGTCTGCCGCCAATATCATTACGGGGACTGCCACAAGTACTGCAGGATCGTTATTGCCCTTGTCGTCTTTAAATGTACCTCCAAAGTACATAGCCCCGAATACTCCGGCTATAACAACAGCTACCGCAGCCATTATACCGTAGACTTTTGCGTTGCCGGGGACCTTTGGTGTCGAAGTGGTATTTTGTTGGGTCGTAGCAACATAGGGCTGGGGTTGAATAGGGCTACTTACAGGTTGTACAGGTGTGTTTACAGGCTGTACGGGTGGTGCCTTAGGTGCTGCACTCCTTGGCGTTTCTGCGTGAGGCTGCACAACGGGATCAGGTTGTCCCGCAAACTGCTCTTTTTTAGGTTGAGGTATGCTTGGAGTAGGACTTTGCTGTCGTACAACATTTTGCCCCGGATCGTTTATGTTTTTAACTTCTTTTAGCATTTCATCTATGCTCTTATCTAAGTTAAGTGCACCTATTATAATCTGCATGGCATTTGCATCGCTTATTTCCACCATATTTGAAACAAGCATATTTTTCAAAAAATTTACCATGTCTTTAACGCCATCATTCTCTCTTGCTATTGGCAAGTATATAAAATTTGGCTTATAGTCGGAGGGGTGAACAAAAATATACTTGCTGTCCACTACAATAGAAGCGGGTTCAAGCTGGTATGCCTCTACCTCTTTTATTGCATTTAAGCAATCGGTAACAAACATTGTAAAATCCTGCTGAGACATCTTCCTGTAAGCTGTCATTTTATCCAAGGATGTTCTGTTTGATACATCATAATAAAGATACAACTTATTATTGATACTTTGTCTGTTTACGCTACATAAATAATTTATATGTGCGTGTAAAAGCATTTCCATACTGTAATTTATAAGTTGCACATCATGTAGCTCAGCTACCAGATAATTTTTATCAAACTTAAATTCAATATTTTCCATATTTTATCTCCTTGACATAAGTATCATAGTGTTGTTTAAGAACAGTGCTACCAGCATGAAAGGAATCATGGGAAGTTGTGTTTTCATAGTGCTTTTCTTTGCAAGCACAGCTATAATTCCGTATATGACCGTTAAAAAAAGTGTTACGAAAACAAGCTGCATGGTGTCTGTAAAACCGAGGTAAAATCCTATTATCCCAACCAAATATACATCTCCCATGCCAAGCTTTCTCATTGTTACAAAGTACATAACAAGCATTATCAAAAAAGAAAGTATGCCACCTGCAAAGGAGGATATATATGCGTATGCATTAAATGTGAAAACCTCGGTAACGACTCCGATCAACAGCATAGCAAGTAATGCTAATGTTTTTACTTTCTTTTCTTTTATATCTTCTATGGAAAATAAAAATGTAAAAACGGTTACAAAAATATATTCCAAAAGCCTAAAGGATATACCGTAATTCAATATACATACAACACCTGTTAATATCGCTGTACCGAGAAGTAGGCAAAAAATCTTTTTAGACATAAACGCTCCTGTTTAGGCGGGACTGTCCACTACCTTTAATACTATTTCTATTTTAAAATCCGAACCGTCATTGAAATCTTCTTCGATCTCGGGCAGGTCCTTTTTAACTTGTTCTATTTTTTCTTTTAAACTTTTCTTTTCTGCATCTACCTTTTGCTCTAATTCTTTGATTTCGTTTTTAATGTCTTCCGTGTTTTCTTTAGATTCTCCTTTAGCAAGCTTATTTTTAAGTTCGGTCAGCTTTCTTCCGTCCTCTGTGGCATCTACAGCTGTTACATCGGGTACAAAAACATATACCACAGCTTTTTTTATGTCTGAGGGTGATACCGTTTCATTTGTTATATTTCCGCTTTCAATACACTGTATTTCGCTACTTTTATAATTTAAAACGGAGTTTAGCTTTTTACTTAACATAGAGCGAGTTTTATCTTCTTTATAACTATAGATGAGATTATAGCTATTACCTGCATAAGCTACTCCGGTAGACTTATCGAAATATGTCAGAGTAGTATTTTTTGAAGAGTCTATACCTTCGGGACAATAGCTGTCTCTAAAGACTTTATATGTTTCGTCTATGTTTTTTTCTTTATCATCTCTATCTGCTACCCAAACACTTGTTCTTAACTCCTCCTCTACCTCATTCCATTTGTCTTGCCATGCTCTTACTCGCACGGTGTTTACCATGGGCACATATTCTATAATGGGGATTGGGGAGGGGACTTTTATCATATAGGAGCAACACAGTTCTATGCAGTCGACATTGGGATATTCAAAATATTTGCTTTGGCTAAAGTCAAGACCTGCGATGAAGGCATCATTATCGTCTCCGGGAGAACTATTGGCATAAACAATATTTTTATTTAAAATATTATCGTCTATATACCCCGAAAATATGGCTTCAGTAAGTAAATTTAAAGCTGAGGTTTTAGCTACACTCATACCCTCTCCGGCAAAACCTGCCACATAACTTTTCAGTAGTGTCTTGATATTTATGGTCTTGTTGCCGTTTTTGTCCGTGCCGTTGTAAAGAGCTTCCTTTAAACTGCTAAAATCCGTAAATGTTTCCGCACTTTCTTGAAGATCGTTTGTGCTTGATACTATGGAGTTTGCGGCCTCTGTATTTCCTCCGCTTAAGTCATCTATAACAGAGCTGAATTGGTTGAGCTTTTCCCCTACATCCTTTGCCTGAACTATTTTTTCGGCAGAGGCATTGTTTAAATCTGTACTCTGCTGTGACATGTCGTGGGCTTTTGTGGCAGCTGCCCTGTTTACAGCACTAAAGCCTAACAGGGACATAACGTAGTCGTAGGTAGCCATTTCATTACCTACCTGTACCAGGGCATGCTGTACTACAGAATGGATATATGTTACTCTTATAAAGGTATTGAGAGTTATCATCACCGACATTAAAACCACAAGTGAAATTGCGGCTTCTATGCTTACAGATGCTCTTTTCATATATCCACCTTCCTTTTTAATCAGTAGCCTTGATAATTTATACTTGTAACAAAAGGTCTTCCCTTATAGTCGGAAAAATCTCCTGGGATAAAGCCAAGCCCCATAAATGTTGGTTTGAAGGAAGCTACAGCCTTACACCTTATATAAGTATAGTGATCGGCAAGCTTGTAACTTTCATTTCCCGCCTGCCTTATATTCATCTGCATAAGGTCGGCAGCCCTTACTATTTTTTGTTCTCGATCTCGTATGAGCATAAAAAACCATAGATATGTTTCATAGGTTACTAAAAATTTGCTGTTTCCCAAATTTGGTTTGTTTATAAGAGCTTTTATACCGCCTTTTTCTATTTCTCCGCTTGACAGTTTATCTTCAAGATTACTTAGGCTTAATATAAGATTATCCTTTGTTTTCCAGAAGGGTATTTTATAGCCGTAATCTATAAGAAAACACATATCTATATATGTTTCTATAACAGCAAGAACTGCTATAATAGCTATCTGTACCACAGGGGCAAAGGGTCCTGCAAAACTTGAGGCATAGAGAGCCAAATTTCTGAGATCCGGGTCCTGGTAAATAGCAATAAGATTGTTTACAAGCCTTATACCGAATATTTTAAGATATATCGACTTCTCGTTGCTTCTTTGAGAAAGGCTATTTCCCAAAATATACTCTATTTCCGAATCGTAGTATGTTATCTCGTCTGTTTTCTGTCTGAAAAACAGATTTTTTTCGCTCTCATCGGCATCGGCTCGTTTGGCGTAATAGTCAGCCGTTTTTAGAGAACTAAAATCAACGCCTTTTTCGGTGTAAATTTCTTCCCAATCTTCGGGAGTATGAGTAAGCCTTGACTTAAACATACTCATATCGTAGTAATCCACCAAAAGAGCCTTAGAGGCGGTGGTAGTGGCGGATTGCACGCTGTTCATAAGCCTTGTAAGAAGATTGAAGCCGTCACTTTGGCTTTTTGCATCGTTGCCTATTTCTATGTTATCAAGGGCTGAAAATCCCTCGGGTTCACCATTTTCGCTTGATGGTACAGAAGCGTCGGGAAGTTTGCCAAGTCTTCTTTGCTCGGCAATATACGCCTCATCGTCGGCTTTAAATTCGTCGTAGGTGTTGTAGTTTTTATATACTCTACTGGGCAATTCTCCGGGCTTTTCATGCTCCGGCGCTCTGTCGGGGAAAGCCCCTGTTCCGTACTCTTTGTCCCTGGGATCCGCAATGGGCTTAAAGTCATTGCTGTTAAAATCTTTAAACAGAGAAAATAATCCCGCTCCCGAACTTTCCGAATACTCGGAGCCGTTTTTCTTTTTGGGCTTAAAGGGAACATAAGTGTAGTACTTGTATATGTTGCCGTTTTTGTTGTAGGTGTTTATATAAGTGTTTTTTGCACTTACTGCCTCATTGTTGGAGGAAACTACGGTCGTGCCGTTTTGTCCACCGTAGTAATTTTTAACACGCTGTATTTGTGACTTTAGGTAGGAATAGGCATCCTCGGGAGAGCTTTGACTTTGGGATATAAGCTCCTCGAAACCCGCTTTGACGGTTCTTATTTTGGAATCCGCATTTTCGGCGTATGTCTTTGTGCCGTCAAGATAGTTCAATAGAGACGGAGAAAGGTTTGATGTGTCATCCTCTATTTTCTTGAGTTCTCCTCCTGTAGCTATTGCTTCATCCTGCAGATCCTTCGTATCTTCGCCCAATGCAAGATGTGCATCGCTAAAAAGTGCTTCATCCATAGCCTTTTCTTCAGCGGATTCGGAAGAGTATCTTTTTCTTATGGTTTGGATATAGGCTCTGGTAGTTTCCTGCGCGCTTTTGAGCTTAGTCTGAGCATCTGTCAAACTGCTTTTTATCTCGTCAACGGCACCGCCTACTCCCACATTGTTAAATACAGGATCTTCCCAAGGGAATATAGTATTATCGGTGTGGTATTTGTTATCTTTGTCGTATCTTAATTTTTCGTTTGCAAGTATATTGTCTGTTTCGTTAAGTTTGTCTTTTAAAGACGGAGATGCGAACGGTCCGCTGTTATAAATGCTGTTTACCGTGCGGTTCCATCTACCTACGAGTCTATTGAGTTTTTTACGCTGTTCCTCCAAAGCGTCATTCGCATCGTCTGATTCACGCTTTTTTTGCTGGTAGTCATCGGACAGCGTCTGTGCTTTGCCGTTTAGGTACTCGTAATCAGCTTTTGCATTGCTTGCGGCTTTTTCAGCGTTGCCGTTTTCAGCTTGGCTGTTATACTTATCTATATTTTGGTTTAAATAAGATTTTACCTTAATGTAGAAGGTGCCTACATCGTTTGAATAATTCCCCTCAGCCTTTTCTATGGGACTTCCGGTTTTACTCAGGCTTCCCGTTCTTAATTTAAAATACTCATCTAATGTAAAGTTTGTTCCTATGTAAGACAGATTTTGATAATAATCTTTCTCGGTTCTCCATACCCGGGCAAGGGTGGAATCGGAGGTAAAATGATCTTCAGCCTCTTGATAATTAAATAATAGGGTGAGACCGCCTGCGTTATCTCTGATATTTTTGTAAAAATCTACGGTAGTGGCAAGCTGTTCAGCGTTTTCGTATGCGGTTTGAGCAGTTCTTGCTTTGGTATCTGCCTCGGAGTAGGCGGTGTAGGCACTATCTGCAATTTGACGTTTTTCATTTGCGACACCTAAAAGTCTGTCATATTCCTCAAGTTCGGCTTTTATACCGTCTGCTTCCGAGGAGAGAGAGTTTACTTTACCGTTTACAAAATCTATATTTTCGTTTACGGTTTTCATGGCAGCTCCCAAACCCAATATTTTGTTTGAAAGCAGGTAGTATGCTTTTGTAGCCTCTTGAACGGCATCCTTGTATCCTGCACCCTCTGTGGATGAGGTCGTATCTACGGTCTCATCCATTTTATCCAGTATTTTCATACTGTCTGCAGCCTTTTTGTTTAGATCCGACAGATCTATGGTATCGGCGGCAGCTATAAAACCTCTGTATTTTGTAAACTCTGCCATTTGAGTTTCCAAAACTCCCGGCTCAACAATGGAATATGCCAAGTTGAGAGCGGTTTTGCCGTCGCCGTACTCCAATTGAAAATCATACAAGTCAAAAGGGGAACCTTTTGATACATTTTTACCCACAGAGCTCATAAGATTTTCAATAGATTTTCTAAAATCTCCGCTTATGGGGTACTCACTTGCCAAGTTTTCAAGGAAAAAGTTTGTAAAGTCCTTTAGTACTGCATCTTTGTCGGTATCGCTCAAGGCAAAAAGACCATATCTGTTTTTTAAGTCTATATCATATTTAGCAAGTACCGACAGAGCGGCACTGTCTGCCGCAGACTGTATTATGGCTCTTGCGGCCCTTTTCCTTGCAGCATCATTTATGACGGCACTTAGCACAAACATAGAGAGCATTATTATAGCCATAAACAAAGATACGGAAGCTCTTATTTTTTTGTTTTTAAAAATATTGGGCAGTGTTTGCATAGGCTACACCTCTATTGTTTGTTTATCCAATTTAAAGCCTTTTGTATGGCACCTCTGTATTTTTCAACTTTTTCAGCACCCAAAAAAGCATCTATAATATCCCTGCCAAGATCAATCGTTCGCACAAATTCCGCGGGCTCGCTTACATTTGCCTCTGCGTGGGCATGTATGGGGTATTTGCTTTTCATAAATATATTTAAGATCCCTCCGAAGGGAACGTTGTATTCAACATTAATATCAACAATTATTCTCTTATATACAAAATAATTTATGGGCTTTACACTAACGGCACTTGAAGAATATTCTTCTTTTTCTATTTTATACTTATTTAGCTTTTCTATGGCATAAGTCCTTATTTTATCTATTCTGTCTTTTCCGTTGGCATCGTATATTCTCCAGTAGGGATTTTGAGCGTTAAATTCTTCGCTACCTATTCGTCCTGTGTACATTTCTTTATCCTTAACGGCGTATATCATACCGCCTCTTTCTGCGGTATCCTGGGCTATGGCATTTAGCCTTACCTGTTCATACATTACATAGGTCATAAATGTTAAAAAAATAACTACAGTAAAGACGACTATCATTACTATAGCTGTTTCAAGAGAGTAGGATGCTTGTTCTTTTTTTATTATAATATTTTTGTTCATAGCTCTTACCCTCTTTATACCGGGGCTGAATATCAGCCCCGGTAATATCTGAATTAGTGGTTTATTATGTTCCTGAACCACCTTGCATCTCTTTTCCCAATGTGTCATCGCCCTGATATGCATTGTTAACTACTTGCTCATTTTTCCCAGAGATTGAATTCCATAAACTTGCTAATTGTTTCCTGAAAACAATAGCCAATGCTACTAAAACTGCTATCAGTATAGCTATTTCAATTGTTCCCATACCATCTTCTTCGTATATAAAACTTTTAAACATTCTTTATTCCTCCGTTTCTTTATTTTCCTATTTTGTCTTCCATATTTTGCATTTCATCGGCTGTTTTATTCCACAAACCGGATAATTGCTTTCTGAATAATATTGCCAATGCTACAAGTATTGCAGTTAATATTGCCACTTCTATTGTAGCAAGACCATTTTCATCATTTATAAATTCTCTTACCACAATTTATACTCTCCTTTCTAATCACCCAATATTTTATTTGCAACGGCTTTTGCCAAACTAAGCAGTTGCTTTCTGAATAAAATAGCAAGTGTAACCAAGGTAACGGTTATGATAGCAATTTCAATACTTGCCGCACCCTCTTCATTCGTAAAAAAAACTAACAAATCAACCCCCTCCTTACGCTGCGGAAAATGACATTAGGGCAGGGAAGCCTACTACCAACAATATCGCCGCAAGTAGCATTATCATAGGCAACATCATCTTTACTCCGGCCTTTGATCCCATATCTCTTGCCGCACCTTTTCTCATTTCCCAACATTCATTTGATTGTTGTATAAGTACAGGTACCATTTCCGCGCCACCTTTTTTTAGGTTGGATATAAGTACCGATGTAAATTTCATAATTTCCTTTATTTTGCATCTTCTGCCGAAGGCTTCTATGGCATAGGCCTCGGGGGTGCCGTTTTGCATACTTATAAGAGATATTTTAAGTTCATCATATAGAGGGGAAACCTTTTTATTGTCATTTACTATCTTTTCCCAAGCTCTGCTTACGGTGAGCCCCGCATTTATAAGCAACACCAATTGGTTTACAAAATCGGGGAATTCCATTCTTAAAAGGGTGTGCCTGTCATCTATTTTACCTTTTAGAGAAGAATCCATTATAAATGCGGAGAATATCCCAAATATTATTCCGAATATTGCCACTCCCATACCTGTGGATGTGTCGTTTTGAAGGCACAGGAGAGTGCCAAGTATTCCCCCCGCTATGATTACAAGTAAGGATATAACTTTTTTTTCTGCTTGAAATATGCTGAAATAATAGTCTGCATACTTGGCATCATTAAGTTCTATTATCATCATTCTGACATCATTTTGTCTCTTGCCTATTATTTGAGCTAAAGTTATGGGCAGTTTTGATAATATATTCAACTCATTGTCTATGTAGAGACCTATGGGAATATAATTTTTGAGCTTGTGCTCTTTTTCGGAAAGAGGTGCTATATACTCCTCATATTTTTTTGCGGATTTTGCTTTCAGTGCAAAAAATATTATCAAAGCAACAGCAAGTATACCCACGGTAACAGAGGTGTTTATAATATTATCCACAGGGTCTACGGAGGTTTGTGTAACAATCTGACCTTCCTCATTTGTAACGACCTCGGAGGCTTGCTCTTCTTCCGTTTCATAGGTGGTTGCAATTTCTTCTGCTTTTTCTCCCATCCGTTCACCCCCTAAACTTGAATATTTGTGATCCTCTCTCCAACAAAGTAGCTTGCTATAAGTAGGAGAAGGGCAAATGTCATTGCGATCCTGCCCTGGACTGTGGTGAACATAGGGTCCATGTAATCTCCCGACATATAGCTAAGCCCCAATATTACAAGGAGCATGAGAGCACACATACCTTTTTGTTCAAACTTTTTCTCCACCAGACCGGATGCGATATCCTTTTTTATCTCTATTTTGTCGGAAATAATGTTTGAAGTTATTCTTACAACCTCAATAAGGTTACCGCCTGTTCTTTTACAGCTTATAAAAACATCTGCAAAGCTTTTAATGTCCTCATCACCGCTTCTTTGAGAAAAATCATAAAGAAGACTTTCTATGGTTTCGTTTAACCTGAGACCACTGTTTATATATTCAAGTTCCTTTATGATATCGGTCTCGGGATTGGGATAGAGCATTTCCAAATCTTTAGGGGCTTCCATAAAAGCCGTCTCCACACTTCTGCCTGCACTTAGGCTTGAGGATATGGAGTAGAGAAGATCCTTAAATTGCATATTAAGGTTTGCCTTGCGTTTGTTCAGCAGAAGTTTATACATATAGTCGGGAAAGAATATACCGAAAACTCCTGTAATAGCCACTGCAATAATGCTTCTGTAAAATGTAAAGCCCAAAAGTCCGAAAAGCAGTACTCCCACAATTGTGTAGAAGAAACTTTCCTGTTTTGTCATAACATAGTAGGCGTAATTTGTTTTTCCGTTTTCTGTAACGGCATACATGGCTATGTCCTTTTTTAGTTGCTTTCTCTTTTTAAAGTAATTCATATATTACCTCATATACAGGGTTCTATTCCTGCCATTTTAAATTTATGTGTGTTTATAAAGGGATTTTCTGTTCTTTCCAGTCCGCCGATTATTCTTTTATTGGCATCTTCACCCTTTTCTACAAATTCAAAAAGAGGATTTAGCTTTACATATCCGTTACCGTTTTCATCTCTTACATATCCTAATACTTCTACTATTTGCACCGTTCTTCTTGACTTATCTCTCAGTCTTGAAAGTTGTATAATAACATCTACCGCAGAACCTATTTGTTGTCTGATGGCATCTATAGGTATCTGCGCACCTTGTAGAACCATAGTTTCCAAACGGGAGAGCATATCTTGTGTGGAATTGGCGTGTCCTGTTGAAAGGGAACCGTCATGACCTGTATTCATAGCTTGAAGCATATCAAGGGCTTCTGCACCTCTCACCTCACCTACAACTATCCTCTCGGGGCGCATTCTAAGGGAAGATTTTATAAGATCTCTTATGGTTATCTCGCCTTTTCCCTCCATGTTGGCATTTCTGGTTTCAAGCCGAACAAGGTTTGCAACACCTTTTATTTGAAGCTCAGCACTGTCTTCAATAGTGATAATACGTTCATCCTTAGGTATAAAGTTGGAAAGAGCATTTAAAAATGTTGTTTTACCAGAACCTGTACCACCGCTTATAAAAATATTGTATTTTGCTTTTACAAGCTGCAACAGAAAATCGGCAACCGTCGGAGTGATAGAACCGTATTCTATAAGTTTTTCCACTGTCATGGGTGTTTCGGGGAATTTTCTTATGGTAACAGTCGCTCCGTTTAAAGCTATGGGCGGTAAAACAACATTTACTCTTGAGCCATCCTTCAATCTTGCATCTACTATGGGGGAAGCTTCGTTAACAGTTCTATTTACGCTTGAAACAATATTTTGTATTACATTCTCAAGCTTTTCAGCTGATGAAAACTTCGTGTTTGTTTTAAAAAGTCGGCCTTCCTTTTCGATAAAAATATCGTCGGGACCATTTATCATAATTTCCGTTATTTGAGGGTCGTCTATCAAGGGCTGAAGAGCGTCTAATCCTCTCATTGAATTGTAAACGCTTTGTATGAGGTCGTTTTTGGAAGATATGCTCATATATTTTTCTCTTGACAGCTCGGATACAATATCATTTATCATATCTATAAGTTCGCTGTCGGAAATATTTCTGTTGGCATCTCTTCTCCTGTCAACTTCTTTTCTCACTCTATCAAAAAGTGTTTCCTCTTTGCTTTTGTTTTCGTTTATAGAAGGTTCTATAACTGCATTTTCTTCTGCCTCTTGAACAACATCCCCTATTTGTCCGGGTATGTTTTTACTGAGCATAGCGCCCCTCCCTTACAACATTTGTAAAAATCCTGCCATATAACCATCCATTACGGAGGAAAGGCTGTTTATATCCGTGATCCCCTCTAAGTTCATATTTGGTATACAGCCAAGTATAGATTTATTTTTATATAAATTTTGTAAGACCTGGGTAGGACTTTTACCTTGTGTTTTATTGGCGAATAAATATACCTTATCGTATAGAGAGTTTAGAGAGGGTATTAAGTCAAATTCTTTTGCAAATTTCGTAGCTTTTAGCATAGATGCACTATCTTCATTTACTATAAAAGCTATGGTATCTAAGCTGCTTAATGTGTTTATGACACCTTCGTTATATTCGGTAGGAAAATCTATTATTACATAATCTGCTACATTTGAATAACTTATTTCGTTTATGAGTTTGACCATCTCTTCATCGGTCATTTCTCCGTATTCCATAGCACTTTCGGGAGGAGTGATATATTTTACACCGCTTGAGTCTGTTTGAACTTTTTTGTTTATGTCAAATGAAATACTTACGCTCTTGTTTTTTAATTTCAAAAAAAGTTCGGACAACCCTGGGTTTAAATTTTCTCCCAAATACCTTTCTGCCGAGAAAAATTTTTCCAAACTTAAATACAACACACCCACATTCCTTTTTGCCAAACACCCTGCCAAAGCAAGGGAAAATGTGGTTTTTCCGCTACCGCCTATGGGAGAATATACACCTATGAGCTTTACAGTAGTTTCATTGTTTGTGATAAGTCGCCTATCTCCTTTAAGCTCGGCATATCCAAGCATGATTTCTTTTAAAAGAGTTTCTGTTTTTTGGTACTTGTTTATTTTTTTGCAGGTATCGTCTTCAAAGGTCTCATCACTTAATATAAATAGGTTTTTTAAATTTTTAAGACTGTCGTCTATGGGAAAAATTTCCGATATGAGTACTAAGTCAAAAGCTATAGATGCTAAGGAAGCTTTAAAAACCTCAATATCGGTATAAGTGATAATTTCGATATTCGATTGATATTCCAAAATATATCTGCTAAATCCTTTTATAAAGTATTCATCATTATCAACTAAAACTAACTTTACCAATATATTCGCCTCCTAGTTACCTATATATCAAAATAGTTTTGAAATAAGGTATATTATAGTATTATTATACATTTGTTTTTTTTTTGTCAATCTTTTTCGCTGAAAAATTGCTCATTTGTATAATATTACTAATGTATTTTTACTGTTTTATTGTTAAAACATCGTTAAAAGTGCTGTTTTATGTTACAATAAAATGAAAAATAAAACTCTATATTTGTATGTTTTTACTAAAAATATTTGTAAAACAATAAACAAAGGCTGTGAAAAACGAATTTTTGTTTTTCACAGCCTGTTAATTGTTTTATGTGGTTTTAGTTAAAAATTTAGAGATTTACTTATTATTTGCTTTACTTCTTTAAAGTACAGCGTATATCATTACGGCAGTCTCGGCTCTTGTGATGTTATCTTTGGGGGCGAAGGTGCCGTCCGGGTAGCCGTTTATTATTGAGGCTTTGTAGAGAGTCTCTACGGCTGTTTTTGCGTAGGATGATATTTCTTTCTCGTCTTTAAATTCGGGGTATTCTCTTTGAGGGAAGGCGGAGAGGTCTGTGTATCTTTCAAGTATACAGCAGAGGTCCTGCCTTGTAATGTATTCATCGGGGGCGAAGGTATCGGAGCTTGTGCCTTTTACATAGCCTTTTTCGTATGCCCAGGCTACATAGTTTTCATACCAAGCACCCTCTTCCACGTCTTTAAAGTTGTGGGAGTATCGACCCTCGGCATTTGAGAGTCTGTAGAGAAGGGCTGTTACCTCGGCTCTTGTAATGTTTGCCTTGGGAAGGAAGAGACCTTCTTCTCTGCCTTTTAAAATACCTTTTTGGCTGAGTTCATTTATAGCGGTGTAGGCGAAGTAGTCTTCCTCTACATCATCAAAGGCGAAATTTGAAGGGTTGCTTGTGATAACTTCCGTGTTCTCGTATGTTACAGATTCGGGAACTTCTTCTGTGGTGGTTTCAGTTACTTCCGTGGTAGAGGTCTCTTCATCTGAGCCTGTTCTTACCTTTGAAGAGCCTGTTTCCTTGGTGTAATCGTCTACGTAGCAGAATACAAGAACATCACCGTTTGAAAGCACATATTCGTTTATGGCTTTGTTGGGTTGAGAACCGTTTATGGTATATACCCAGCCCGAGTTTACACCGTTGTCAAATTCTCCCAAGGTGACGCCATCGGCACTTGTTACGGAGCGTATATATCCGCTTTCAAGACCGTCACAGGTAAGGGAAGCATCGTCAAAGAGCTTCTTTAAAGCCTGTGATACTGTGGTACCCTTTGAGAAGGTGTAGTTTCTTTCATCTGCCCAATAAACATAGTTTTTATGTGCGCTATCGGGATGGAGGTCATCACCTATAACACAAGCGCTTATTGTTACAAAAGAAGATGAGGAGCCACCGCCGCCACCACCGCTTGAATAGTGTCTTGTAGTCTCTTCCGTAGAAGTTTCGGTAAGGGAAGAGGTGACTTCGGTGGAGGTTTCTTCGGATATTGCGGTGTTCTTCTTAAGGGCTGTAAGGTAGCCCGAATCATTTTGATAGAAGAGGGTGCCGTTTTCATCCACAAGGGGGGAGTGTATGCAGTACTGTGCGTATTCACCCTCGGGGAGGTAGTAGTTTGATATGGATATATCTTCTCCACTATCCGTAAGTATATAAAGGGGTCCTTCGGGTGAGTTTACGGTAAAGTAAACATTTATAACACCGTATTTTGTTGCCGCAAAGGGATTAGCCGTAACGGAGCCCGAGGTCTCAAAGCTGTAGAGTATGTTTTTAAGTTCACTGTCAATTACGGATATATAGCCTAAAGAATAACCGCTTCCGTTAGAGCCTACATATACTTTGTTGTTGTATACTACGCATTTTCCCGAAGAGGATACGGCGTTTTCCGCTACTTTTATACGTTTAAGGCTTGAAAGCTCGCCTGTAGCCTCATTTACAGTTACCTTGTTTACATAACCGTCATAGCTTGTAAAGTAGAGGCTTCCTTCGTAGTATACGGGGGTAGTCCTTACGGCTGCCTCGGATACCTTAAGGGCAGATACCTGCGCGCCCGTAGCCTTGTTTAAAACATAAAAGTTTCCGTTTTCGCTGCCTATGGCAATATACTTATCCCCTACGGGGCAAGCACCCGACCAATAGAAGCCTGCATAATTGCCTGCACTGTCGGGAGTAAACTGCCAAAGTATGTTTTTGGTCTCGGTAGTGTCGGTGCTGTCCTCATCTTCAAGGGATACGCAGTAAATACAGCCGTAGCCCTTTGAAGGATTTGTGGAGAGGGTAGCGGCATAAAGGTAATTTCCGTCGCAGTATATGGGGGATATACCCTGTACTTCCTTAAAGGAAGGTGCCTCACTTACCCACAGAGATACAAGTTCTTTGTTAAATGCCTGTACTCTGCCATCGGAGAGTTGTACAAATATGCTCTCGTTACTTGAACCCAAGAAGTAGTTATAGCCTATGGAGGTAAGAAGAGTAGCCTCTTTTACCACGGCACCACTTGTTTTGTCTATTTTTCTTAAAACATTGTTTGCCGCATTATATATATAGCCGTCATCTTCGGCGATACCGCTAAAGCCTGCATAGCCTACATTAAGCTTTGTTCTCCACAGAGGGGAAGATGTATCGTCTGCCGTGGGAGCCTGAGCTATTTCGGGTATGCCTGTTTTAACATTTTCTGCGGAAGCCTCGGAAAGGGCTACGACAAGGGCGGGGGTGGGGGTGTTTACGGTAAAACTGCCTTTTTTGGTAACATAGCCTTCTTTTGAGGCTGTGTATGTGTAATCACCGTATATAAGGGCATAGTAGTCGCCCCAAGGGCTTTTTTCAACTTTATTTCCTGTTTTATCGTATATGGAGAAGTCTATATTTTCGGGGGTAAGGCTAAGGGCAAGGCTGTAGCCGTAAATTTCAGCCATATAGTCATCTACATAGAAAACTTCTACCTTGTCTCCCGAGGTGGGTACATAGCTATCCATACCGTAATCGGGTATAGTGCCGTTTACTTTAAACATCCAGCCCGAGTTTGCACCGTTGGTATAGCTTCCAAGCTTTACGCCTTGAGGGTCCGTTACGGAGTCAAGGAAGTTGTAGCTGTTAAACTCACAGCTGTAATTTTTATTTGCAAGAACGGTTTTAAATATATCCGTAAATGCTACACCCGTGTTGTATGTAACATCTTCGTCTATAGCCGTTACATACTCCTTATGTTCCCCTTCGGAGTGTACGGAGTCTGTTGTAAGCTTAAAATTAAGGGTATTTATGCCACTTTCTATTTTAAGTAGGGGAGTGGGAGAGTTTACGGTAAAGCTACCTAAGGCAGTTTTGCCGTTAAGGGTAGCGGAGTAGGTGTAATTACCGTAGGTAAGAGCGTAGTAGTCGCCCCAAGGGGACTTTTCCACTACATCGCCGTTTTTGTCGTATATGGTAACATTGGCATCGCTTGGCTCTATGGTAAGAGTGTAGCCGTAAATTTCAGCCATGTAGTCGTCTACATAGAAAACTTCAAATACATCTCCGTCGTTTAATACATAGTCCGACATTCCAACGGGAGGGATCTCGCCGTTTACCATGAACATCCAGCCCGAGTTGTTGCCGTTTGTACCCGAGCCTAAGCTAATAACTCCCGGGGATGTTACGGAGTCGAGGTAGCCGTAGGAATAGCCTACCTCATAGCCCAGGGAAGTAAGGGCGTTGTTCATAAGAACATCCGCATTATCTCCCTCTAGATCTACCGTGGTGTCTACCCAAGTTTCATAAGAAAGGTGGGCACCCTCGGAGTGCTGTGTATCTCCCGTAAGTATAAACCTTACGCTTCCCGCTCCGAAGCTTTGAAAGCTTATACAGCTGACAAGGCTCAGCACAAGAACGAGAAATAAAGAGATCTTTCTTTTTGTGTCTGTAATCACACAAACACCTCCTTTTATAATATAGCGTATTTTATCTTTATTCTCTCAAGCCTTTTTATAATAGGCTCGGAGATAGAGAGCATAAATATTACGGTACTTACCGCATGTATCATATCAAAGGATATACCTACCGCAAAAGAGGCAAGTATCTGCTTCATATCGGCATTGGGTTGAGCCGTAAGCACCGAGGCGGGGTTCATTATGGGTCCGTATATTAAAAGTACCGATAGAAAGCCGAATATCCCAAGATTTATACTTGTTTTCTTTATTTTTGTAAGGGAAAAAAATATTCCCGATATAAAACCTATAATACCGTAGGCAAACATTTGCCAAGGTGTCCAAGGCCCCTGACCGAAATAGAAGTTGCTGAGTAAACTTCCCGCAGCACCTACGGCAAAGCCCGCTTCCGCTCCCATAGACACCCCCGATATCACCACAAGGGCGGTAAGGGGTTTTATGGCGGGGAAGGGGAAAAATATGAGTCTGCCCACACAGCAAAGAGCGGATAAAAGGGCTATTATAACAAGCTCTCTTTTTTTTATGCTCTTACTTTCAAATACAGCCACAAAGGGCATAAATGAAATAAGAAGTATGGCGGTACTTATAAAAAAATACTTTCTGTCGTTAAAATATTTTATACCTATGTATATTACAAGGGGTATAAAAAGCAGTATAAGGGGAAGCGCCAAAAGAAGCCTTTTTTTCTTTTTTCTTTCCATGGAAAGGGTGTTTTTTACAAGTCCCTCCGTTTTTGGAGGCGGAGGGGGTATATCCCCCGAGCTTTCTTCCTCTGCGCCTATGGCGTGTATTATCTCCTTTGCGGTCACGGCACCTTCTATAATATCTTTTGATATGGAAGAGGCTTGCGTGGTGTAAAGGCTGTTTTTTACAAAAAACTCATGAGTAGGGGCGGTGGTGGCTATCTCTCCGTTAAAGAGAAAGGCGCATCTGTCTGCAAACTCCCCACAAAAGTCCAGATCGTGGCTTACGGCAACTACCGTAATATCAAGGCTTTTAAGGTAGGAGCCTATAAGGGCTTTGGAATAGCCGTCCACACCCTTTGTAGGCTCATCTATAATGAGTATATCGGGGGAAAGGGAGAGTATTTTGGCAAGAGCCGCCTTTTGAAGCTCTCCTCCCGAAATATCAAAGGGGTGGAAGGGTAAAAGGTGCTCTATACCGAGAGCACGCACCGTTTCTTTATCTAAGTTTTCTTCTTTTAAGCTGTTTTGGGCAAATAAGTATCGTGGGTCTTGGGGCAAAAGCAGTACTTTACCCTTTGTTTTAAGTTTCCCCCCGTTCTTTTTCAAAATACCCGAAAGAAGGCTTACAAGAGTACTTTTACCACTGCCGTTTTGTCCTACCACAGCGAAAAACTCGTTTTTGTATACTTTAAGATCCACACTTTTAAGTATCTCTTCTTCACCGTAGGAAAAGGCAAGCTCCGAGGCGGTGATAACAGCCTCCCCCTCTTTGAAAACGGGTATTTCCACAGGGGAAAATTCCTTAAAATTATAAAGATAGTTTCTTGCCTCTCCACAGTTTAAAGGGGGAGTACCCACAGGCTTTGAAAGGTATATTCTGGCAGGGGTAGGCAGTAAAAGGGATATGTTTTTGCTCTTTTCCTCTTTTAAAATCTCTCTTGGGGGAAGGTCTGCCGTAATACGCCCCGCTTCCATAATAAGTACCCTGTGAGCAAAGGGAAATATATTTTCCGTTATATGTTCGGAGATCATAAGTGTTATACCCAGCTCTCTGTTTACCCTAAGCAAAAGGGATATAAACTTTTTGGCACAGGCCGGGTCAAGCTGAGAGAGAGGCTCATCAAGTATTATTATTTCCGGCTTTAATGTAAGCACCGAGGCAAGGGCAACTATCTGTTTTTCGCCTCCCGAAAGTGAGGCGGTCTTCCTTTGGAAAATATGCCCTATATCCAAAAATGATGAAACTTCCGCCAGCTTTAATTTTATATCTTTGTTTTTCACACCTAAGGATTCAAGGCCAAAGGCAAGCTCGTGCCAAACGGTGTCGGTAACTATTTGATCTTCGGGGCTTTGTTGCACAAAACCTATATTTTCCGCCTGTTCCCGTGGAGAATACTCTCCCAAAGGCTTGCTTTTAAAAAGTATATCGCCCGATTTTTCTCCCACGGGTTCAAGAAGGGTCTTAAGACACCTTAAAAGTGTGGTCTTTCCGCTACCGCTTCTGCCGCATATGAGAAGTATCTCCCCCTGTTTTACATTAAGGTTTATATCCGCAAGAGATAAGGTATCCTTTTGGGGATAGCAGAAGTTTAAATTTTTGATCTCCAGAATATTATCACTCATAATATAAACCTCTTCCAAGGGGTATAAGCACAAAAAGTAAAAATAATAAAATGTACTCCTTTATATCTATGTTAAGTTTAAAATAGGGGTAGTACACCGCTCTTATATTTTTAAGACCCAAAAATATAAGCAAGAAAAGAAGCACAAGCACCGCGATGGTAAAAATATCTCTTTTTTTCAGTATAAAAATATTGTAGGAGGTCCTTCTTCCCGTGTCGTAGCCTCTTGAGCACATGGAGTCGCTTGTTATTATGGAGCCTTCAAAAAAGCGGTTAAAAAGTATGAGCAGGCAGTTTTTGTACAAAAGTATGCCTTTTTCGCCCAAAAGTTTTCTTGTGGCAAGTATTTTACCGTAGCTTTCCTTCATAAGGGGTATGAACCTAAAGCTCATAGACAGCAAAAGGGCACCCTTAGGCAGTATCAAGCCGAAAATATATACTATCTTTTCCTCCGTAAGTATGTCCGACATATTTGAAAACCATACTATGGCGTTAAATACCATAGCACCTGCTGCTATACCGAAAAATACAGCTTCTTTCGTAAGAGGGTTTCCGTCGGGCAGGATGGCTAAGGTGGTTATGCCTCTGTGGTTAAAAAGAGGGTTTATAAGAGAAAAGAGTAAAAATACGGGCACAGTTTTTATAAAAAAAAGCAAGGTGTCCTTTATGCCTTTTCTCTTGCACATAAACAGGAAGCTTCCCACAAAGGACAGCGCCAAGGATATGGCGTTGAAACTTACAAAGGTGATGAAAAGCACCGAAAAAAAGTATAAAAACTCCACAAGGGGATGATAAGAGTACTTTTTTTTATTCAAAGGTATTGCCCACATCCCTTCCCAGATCGCAGGTGTAGAGTATTTCTATATTATCTCCCTTTTCGGGGTAGAAGGCACTCATGCCCACATTGGGAGATACGCCGTTTACATGGTATGTCCAGCCCGAAAGCTCTCCCGCATCAAACTCGTATATATTTGCTATACCCTCTACATACACCGTTTCATAAAGGGGGGTATAGGAGTATTCGATATGTATATTTTTAGCATCCAAGGCTCTTTTAAGGAGGTCGAAAACGCTGTCACCTTGCTTTAACTCTATGTCCGTTTGTTCTAAAATACAGCCGTCTTTAGGCACTATTTCAAGTATTTCTTCTTTGACACTTTCTTTGTTGTTAAGTATGGTATCGCACCTTACGGAAAGGGTACAGAAGGATATACTTTCCGCCTTTTCATCTTCCTTTTCGGAGGGAGCCTCTTTTTCGACAGGTTTTTCGGGTACGGTCTCTTCTTTTTTTTCGGCAGATGTTTCTTCTGTTCTTTCTTCTACCGTAGTTTCTTCCGTGGACTCCTCTATAGCTTCCGTAGTTTCTTCGGTAGTCTCTTCTGTTGAGGTCTCTTCCGCTGTACTTTCTTCAAGGGTAGTTTCTTCGGAAAAAGTTTCATATTCCGTTTTTTCTTGTGTTTCCTCTTGAAATGTCGTACTTTCAAGAGTATCGGGAAGTGTGGTTTTGGGGCTTTTTCCCGTAAACACAAAGGTAAGCACAAGCAAAAGAAGGGCAAGGGCACCAAAGGTACCCCATATTTTCAGCAAACGCATAACAATCCCTCCAAAACAGCTTTATATGAGGCTGCGGGGGAGTAGATACAGCCCTTTCCTTCTTTAAAAAGCTTGTATGAGGTCAAGGCACAGCAGGCTTGTTCTGTAGCCATGGCGTTTGTTTCACCCCATGGGGTATGGGCAAAGCCTTTTTTTGTGCGGTAGCTGTATATATTATCTATAAGAGAAGCATTTTTTATAAATCTTTCATCTTCTTGCGGGTCTATATTCAGGGCGGTAAGTGCTATTATGACTTGTGAAGTGTATTCACTTGTTTCGCTTCCGTAGGCTTCATAACCGCCGTTTTCAAGTTGTGCCTTTGAAAGATAGTCTAAAGCCTTGTTTACCGCCTCTTTAACATCTTCCTTATATGTAAAGGGTGCAAGGGATTGCAGTACCATAGCCGTTACATCGGGCTCACTTTCATCCATGAGTGAAAAACCACCGTCGCTTTTTTGCCTTGAAAGTATGTAAGAAATATACCTTTCCTTTACGGGAGTGGAAATATTTCCGTTGTTAAGGGCGATAAGGGCAAAAACAGCACCGTTTAAGCCTTGGCTTATTACCTTTTCATAGTCTTCAAGCTTTGAGTAGAGGTCATAGCCTTCTATATTTTTGGGATCCGAGCCTAAAGCATTCAAGGCAAGTATAAGCCTGCTGTAGGAGGTATACTTTCTTTTGTCGGGCTCTCCTTGGGTGGTTTTTAAAAGCTCGGCTATTTTCTCTTTATAAGCGCCAAATTCCGAAGGCTTGGCAATGCCGCTTTTTACAAGGTAGAGTACCGACCACTCTCCACCTATGGGAGCATAGGTAAGGGAGGATATGTCGGTGTTTTCTTTTACTTCCCTTAAGGTAGCTTCCGCATCGTAGGCGTAAACGTTTTGCGATAATATAAGTATAAGAAGTAGGGTTATTATTTTTTTCATATGTTTCTCCGTAAAAAAAGGACTGTATAAAACAGCCCTGCAAAAAAACACCGCTGCTTCATCTACCCAAGCATAGGTGTAAAGAGGCGACCCGGCTTATGAAAAAATTCAAATACGGTAATGGCTGTTGTGCCGGATTCTCACCGGCTTCTCCTCGGTTATTCTATTTTTGTTTTTTAAAAATGCCTAATGCTTTCTTTCCGAAATATCCTCCCCAGTTGTAGCACACTTCCAAGGTGGCGGCATATTTATCGGCAAGAGTTACGCAGTAGGAAACTTTATATTTTGGTATGCCCCAGTAAAGAGGCCACATGTGTTTAAGTATGGCATCCTTCTCTTCTTTTGAAAGGTCGGGCACCAGTCTTTGTGCGTTTTTAAGGGCAAGACGGGGGTGAAAGTAGGCGTGGAGCTGAGGTGTCTTCTTAACATGCCAATCGTAGTAGTACAGGTCGTGAAGCATACCCGCTCTTGCCGCCTTTTTGGGATCTGCCCCTATCATTTTTGCTATTCTGTAGGAATAGTAGGCTACATTTACGCTGTGCTGAAGCCTTGACACGCCGAAATGCTGATCGTATCTCAACATTTTTTTAAGGGGATCGAGCTCCAGATATTCCTCTATATAGCTCATAAATTCCGCGGCGTATTTGTTGGTCTCATCTCTGAGATATACCCTTGAGCCTATGGCTTTTTTTGTCATTACATCTCATCCTCATCTTTGTCTATATCGGGCTGGTATTTTCTGAATATATTCATATACATAAGAGAGGTTATGGGGGTATACACCGCCATAAATATCATAAGAAATATGGGGTATATGTATATGGGCGCCTCCACTATGTATATAAGAAATATACCTATGCAAAAAAGCAGTACCGCACTGACGGAGGTAAGCATGTGCCTGTTTGCCATTGTAAAGGACATTTGAAGAAGCTTTATCATCTTCATATCAAACCTTGAAAGCAAGGGAAACAGGAACAAAAATGTAGCAAGTATCTCATAGAGTATAAGGAATTGCAAAGGAAAAAATACGGAGTTTCTCGGTGTTGCCGATATATTTATATAGGTTATTACAAGAAGCACCAACATTATTACCGTTGCTATGGTAGCCTGAAGGAAGTTTGTCAAAAAGCTTTTGAAAAAGTCCTTTGACATATACCCCTCTCTGCCCGATATTTGTCTTGTAGTTACGTAGTAAACGGCAGTGGTGGAGGCTCCCAAAGTAAAAACGGGTACCGAGCATAAAAACCACAAAAGCATAAGCACTGCCATATCTCCGAGCCAAGTGCCTACTTTGTAAAATTTGCTCTCCAACCCCAAAAAATTATTCATTCTAAGACGCTCCTATATCAAGAAAGGGCTTTTTCAAGCTTTTCTATACCTTTTTTAATTCTTACCAAAGTATCTTCTTTACCTAAAAGCTCCGCAAGTTCGCTTGCTCCGCAAGGGGAGGTGGGCTCTCCCGAAAGTGCGGTTCTTACGGGCCAGAACATTTGACCGTTCTTTATACCCATACTTTCTATAAGCTTTAACATTTCGGAGTATATACTGTCATTTGTCCACTCCTCTGTATTTTCAAGTACGGGCAATACAGACTTTAAATTTTCAAGGCTCATTTCAAGGGTGGTCTTCATCTTCTTGTGAACATAAAGCTCGGGTCCATAGTCCGGAAGAGTGTCCACAAAATCTACCTTTTCGCTTATCTCTTTAAGTGTGCCTATTCTTGATTGAACATAGGAAGCAAGCTTTTTAAGGTCTATGTCATCTCTTTTAACGGCACTTTTAAACTCGCTTTCGGCTATGGTGTAAAACTCCTCGAAGGGAAGCTTTTTAATGTACTCACCGTTCATCCAAGTAAGCTTTACGGGGTCGAATATTGCGGGGGATTTGCTCAAGCCCTTTATATCAAAGGCTTCTATAAGCTCTTCCATTGTAAATATCTCTTTGTTTTCCGAGGGTGCCCAGCCCAAAAGGGCTATATAGTTTATAATGGCATCTGGAAGGTAACCTTTAGCTACCAAGTCTTGAAATGAAGCATCGCCGTTTCTTTTTGAAAGCTTGTTGTGAGCATCCTTCATAACTGCGGGCAGATGTATATATGTAGGTATATCCCAGCCGAAAGCCTCATAAAGAAGGTTGTATTTAGGTGTGGAGGAAAGATATTCCGAACCTCTTACAACGTGGGTGATGTTCATATTGTGGTCGTCTATAACATTTGCAAAGTTATAGGTAGGGAAACCGTCTGTTTTAATGAGTATCTGGTCTTCCATCTCCTCGTTATCTACGGTGATGGAGCCGTATACCTCATCTGTGAAGGTAGTCTTACCCTCTCTTATTTTTTGTCTTATAACGTAGGGTACCTTGTTTTCAAGATTTTTCTCTATCTCTTCTTTTGAAAGGCTAAGGCAGTGTCTGTCGTACTTTGCCACGGTTTGACCGTTTACTTCCTGCTTTAAGTTATCAAGTCTTTCCTTGGTGCAAAAACAGTAGTATGCCTCTCCCTTTTCCACAAGTTCAAGGGCATATTTTAAGTAGTCGTTTTTTCTTTCGCTCTGAACATAGGGACCGTAGGGACCGCCTATATCGGGGCCTTCGTCGTGGGTGATACGGGAGGCTTTAAGGGTGTCGTATATTACATCTACCGCATTATCCACAAGCCTTTCTCTGTCGGTGTCTTCTATTCTGAGTATGAATTTACCTCCCCCCGACTTTGCTATAAGGAACTCATAGAGTGCTGTTCTAAGGTTACCTATGTGCATATATCCCGTAGGGCTGGGTGCAAATCTTGTTCTTATCATTTTATTCTCCTTCCAAAATGGCAAGTATAGTTTCTTGGGCATCGGTCACAAGACGGTTGGCGCTGTTGTGTTTTATGTCAAAGTTTTCGCCTTGACCCTTTGCCATACTGTCATCTAATATCTCCTGCATGGTATAGCCGCACATACCAAGGGCTATATTTGCTTTTACGTATATATCCGTTTCTTTGTCTATGTTTTCTTTGTAGGTCTCAAGACCCGCTACAGCCTCCTTTGAGGCAGATATGCCGTCAAGGGCGTCGTAGGAAGCTTTTACCGCCGCAGGTACGGCACTGTCCAAGCTTTGGAGCCTTTCAAAGGCTTTTATCCTTTCGGCATCCTCTTTGTTTTTTGTTTGTATTATATCCGTTACAAAAAGGAAGGCGGCGGCAAGTACAAATACCGCCGACATCAAAAGAAATATTTTGTTTATATCAAGTTTAAATTTGGCGTTTTCCTTTTGTTTCTTCATTAGGAGAGTTCACTTTCCACATATCCCAACTCTACCAATCTTTTGGATATAAAGTAGCCCGAGATATTGTTTATGTATTCGTTAAAGTAGTTTTCGCTCATAAAAAATGAGTCGGGAAGGGTGCCGGCTTTAAAAGCTTCCTTATCCTTTTCCGTAAGGTTGTAGCCAAGGCTTTTGTAAAGGTCTGTGGTTATGAGAGTGTCTTTAAGATTTAAAAACCTATCTCCGAAGGCTTTTTCCAAGGCTTTGTTTATACTGTCTATTTTATCTTTGTCGCCGAAAACGGGGCCTACCACCAAAAAGCTGTTGTTTTTGGAGTAGTCTGCCATTTTTTGGTAGGTTTGGGCTGTTTTTTCGGGGTCGTAGAGTTTATCCGCATTCCCTATAAAAAACACCTGTATATCGTTTCTTCTCAGAGCCATGGCTCTTGTTTGCAAGGGAACATCGTTATATACAAAGCTTTCATAGCCGCTTTTTGAACGGGTGAAAAAGTATTTGCCGTCTCTTTCGGTAAGCATACCCTCCACATCGTTTAAAGAACAGGGATTAAGTCCCGCATTTTTTTCAAAATCGGGTTTTATATCCTCGCCGTACTCGTTTTTCAGTATTACCTCCACTCCCTCTTTTGCGGCGGGTATATCCACAGCGGATATAAGTATGGGTAAACCTCCCTGTCTTGCCGCAAGCTCTGTAAGAGTGTCGTTGGGGTTTGATACGGAGTATACTATCCTACCCGTATAGTTACTTACATAGGCGGAGGTGGAAGGGGAAGATGCCGTATATGAAAGGGCAAAGCCGTCTCCCCACATGGAAACGGGTGTAGGGGCATCGGAGGCTGTTTTGGAATTTTCCATATTTGGCGTTTGATCCTCGCCGTAGACATTCCTCTTATAGGCATAGTCGTAGGAAAAACGGTTGTACATCTCCTCATTTACGGTAAATGTTGAAGAAGTGTCATCTAATATAAATTTATGTACAAATGCCAACCCACAGGAAACTATAAGTATGAGCAGGGCGAAAAATATCACCAATTTTTCCAAGGGTTGCAGTTTATTTGCTTGGTTCATTCTAATACCTCCAAAACAGAGACTATTATATAATAAATGGGTTTTAAAGTCAAATTTTTTTGGTAAAAGGAAGGTTCTTACAAATTAGAATAAATTAGTGGATTTTTTTTTGTCAATATGTTATAATAGAGATGATTTGTGAAGTAAGGAGAGGTTAAAATGAAAATAACCGCACTTATTGTGGCTGCAGGCACGGGGAAAAGAATGAAAAGCGCTGTTGCCAAGCAGTATATCGAGTTTAAAGGTAAGCCTGTACTCGCCCACACCATAGAGGCATTTAATAGGCCTTGTATACACGATATGGTGATAGTCGTGGGAGAGGATGAGGTGGAATTTGTAAGAGAAAACATAGTCGGAAGGCTTGCCTCGGATAAAAAAATAAGGGTAGTATCGGGGGGAAAGGAAAGACAGGATTCTGTAAGAAAAGGACTTGAAGCCTTGTGCGAAGAATGCGAGGCGGTCTTCATACATGACGGAGTAAGACCCTTTATAAAAGAAGAAATACTTGAAAAAGCTGCCGAAGATACGGAAAAATACGGTTGTACCATAGTGGCTGTACCCGTAAAAAATACCGTCAAAACGGTGGGAGAAGACGGCTTTGTGGAAAGCACTCCCGAAAGAAGCAAGCTATGGGCGGCACAGACACCCCAGTGTTTTAAAAAAAGCATTATAACAGAGGTCTACCGAAAAGCCTATGAAGAGGGCTTTTTGGGTACGGATGACAGTATGCTGGCGGAAAGATACGGCAAAAAAGTGCATATCACCATGGGCAGCTACGATAATATCAAAATAACCACCCCCGAGGATATGTACTCAGCGGAAAAAATAGCTACGGAATATATGAAATAATGGGTACCTCTAAAAAGTGCTATTGAAGTAAAATTGAGATATCTTGTTCGAGGACCGGGAAATGGCTCGAAGCCAATGTAGAGCATTGGTGAGAGACATTGACGACTAACCTTTGCAAGATAGCCAATTTTACGATTTATGACTTTTTAGAGGT
>JAFSVK010000211.1 GCA_017444985.1 Bacillota bacterium | reverse complement strand
CCCGAACATCAACCGCAAAGATAGATGCGGACAATTGCGTAGCAATTGGCTTTTGGCTATGCCAAAAGTTGTGAACTGCGGATTTAAAGTCTGCCGACGGCGATAATGTTTATATATTTTACTACAAAGGGCTGTGAAAAAACACATTTTGTTTTTTTCACAGCCCCATTTTTTATTTCATCACAGAATTTTTCTTCCATTTTCCGCTTATATAGTAGCTCCAAGTTATAAGAAAACCCATACCAAAGCCGAATATACCGTTGCACCATATTATTTTGTACCCCAAAAAGGGGCTGTATCTGAAAAGGTAGGTCACCAGTACCCTTGTACCCAAGGCGCCTGCGGCAACTATCATGGGTATGGCGCTGTGGTTGGAGCCTTGGAATACACCGAAAAGAGGTATGTACATTGCCAAAACAATGTTTATAAGAGCTACCACCCTCAAATGTTCAAGGCAGTAGGCTGCGGATACACTGCTTAGGCTGAAAAGCTTTATAATATCCTCGGCACAGAGCCACACCACAGCGGAAATCATAAGTGTCATTATAATTGAAATTATAAGGGTCTGCCAAACTCCGCTTTTAACTCTGTCTACCTTCCCCGCACCTATATTTTGCCCGGTATATGTAGCAAGAGTTGTTTGAAAGGCATTGCAAGGAAGATTTAAGTACATCTCTATCCTCTGTCCCACGGTGAAAGAGGCTGTCATAGCCTTTCCGAAATCGTTTACCGCTCTTTGTATAAATGTCAAACCGAAGGATACCACTATAAGCTGCAGGGAAATGGGGAAACCCACTCTTACCGTTGACTTTATGACCTTGGTATTCCACTTATATTCCTTTATTTTAAAACGAAAGAGGGGGTATCTCATATACATATATATGTATGCCGCCACAAAGGAAACAGCTTGAGAAATGTCCGTAGCTACAGCCGCTCCGAAAACTCCCATTTTAAATACCGCCACAAAAAGAAGGTCGAGTATAACGTTTAATACCGAGGATATCAAAAGAAAATACAATGTTGCCGCACTGTCTCCCACTGCACGAAGTATTGCCGATATAATATTGTAGCCAAACTGAAATACCAAACCTATGGCATACCATCTAAAATAAGTAAGTGTCAACTCAAGTATGGTATTATCCACGTTTAGAAGATAGGTGTAAGCGGGTCTTGATACCAAAATAGCCGCCACTGTGGAAAGAATACCAAGCACCGTCAAAAAAAGTATACCCGTTGCAGCATTTTTTCTTACGCTTTTTTCGTCCTTTGCCCCGTACTGTTGTGCCACCACAACACCGTTTCCCGCCGAAAAGCCTATGGCAAGGGCGAGAAACAAAAAGGCAAAGCTTCCCGTAGTACCTACGGCGGATAAGGCATCTTCCCCCGAATACTTACCCACTATAATGGTATCTACCGTGTTGTAAAGTTGCTGTAAAAGAGAGCCTGCCAACACAGGCAATACAAATCTTAAAATGTGCTTCCAAGGAGCACCGCTTGTCATGTTCTTTGTTTTCATACTTCATCCTTAAAAAATTTTTTCCGTAATATTCTACAACAGTAAGTGCAAAATGTAAACTAATATTTTTTTATAACAAAGTGAATTATTATAAGGGTACCTCTAAAAAGTGCTATTGAAGTAAAATTGAGATAGCTTGTTCGAGGACTAGGAAATGGCTCGAAGCCAATGTAGAGCATTGGTGAGAGACATTGACGACGTACTCGGGCAAGATAGCCAATTTTACGAT
>JAFSVK010000210.1 GCA_017444985.1 Bacillota bacterium | reverse complement strand
TGAAGTAAAATTGAGATATCTTGTTCGAGGACTGGGAAATGGCTCGAAGCCAATGTAGAGCATTGGTGAGAGACATTGACGACTAACCTTTGCAAGATAGCCAATTTTACAATTTATGACTTTTTAGAGGTTCCCTTTATACGCAAAAAGGCGTTTACAGCCACAGTTATGTAGCTATAAACGCCTTTGTTTATACTCATATATTACCACTTTTTTAAAGTGTTGTCAAGTATAAACTTTAATTTTTTAAAAGAAATAAAGCATTTATTTTAATTTATTAAACCCCAAAAAGTAATTTATCATAAGCGGGGAAAGGATAATATTCTTCGGAGATCAAGGTCTCAGCCTTATCTCCAAGGCTACGGAGCTTATCCATGAGAGGAAGTATATCATCTTTTACAAATGCCGATGCAGCCACCGTTTCATCTATAGTCTTTAATTTTTCCACAGCCTCTTCAAGAAGGGATGTAGTCTCGTCCATGTCGTCTATAAGTATGGAAAGTTCTTTTACAAGCTTCTTTTCATACTTGCAAGATACCTCTACCACAGCCTGTTTTGCCGTAACTGCCTTTGCGGTGTCGGATGCAAAGGAGGCTATAGCGGGGATAAGTTCCTTTCTTGACATATCTATCATGGTGGTAGCCTCGATATTTACGGTCTTGATATAGTTTTCAAGCATAATATCTCTGCGGGAGAATATCTCGGCCTCCGTAAATATACCATGGGCTGTAAGCATATCCACATTCTTTTTATCGCAGATCTTAGGCATGGCATCGGCTGTAGTCTTAAGATTTAAAAGACCTCTCTTTTCCGCCTCTTCAAGCCACTCGTCGCCGTAGCCGTTGCCGTTGAATATAATGCGTTTATGCTCTTTTACAGTCCTTCTTATGAGCTCGTGCAATGCCTTGTTGAAATCATCCGCCTTTTCAAGCTCGTCGGCAAACTGCTTTAACTCCTCTGCAACAGCGGCATTTAAGTGTATGTTTGCACAGGATATGGAGTTGGAAGAACCGGGCATACGGAACTCAAACTTGTTTCCCGTAAAGGCAAAGGGAGATGTTCTGTTTCTGTCGGTGGTGTCCTTGCTAAACTTAGGAAGAACATCAACACCAAGCTGCATTTTCTCCTTCTTTACACCGTCATAAGGAAGATCGGATTCTATGGTATCAAGTACTGCTGTAAGCTCGTCGCCCAAGAATATGGATATTACTGCGGGAGGTGCCTCATTTGCACCCAAACGGTGGTCGTTGCCCGCCGTAGCTACGGAAAGTCTCAAAAGGTCTTGATATTCGTCAACAGCCTTTATTACCGCTACCAAGAACAAAAGGAACTGTGCGTTTTCCGCAGGTGTCTCACCGGGAGAGAGAAGGTTTTCACCCTCGTCTGTGGCTATGGACCAGTTGTTGTGCTTACCCGAACCGTTTACTCCAAGGAAGGGCTTTTCGTGAAGGAGGCAAACAAGGTCGTGTCTTAAAGCTACCTTCTGCATTACCTCCATAGTAAGCTGGTTGTGGTCTGCGGCAATATTCGTACTGTCATATATAGGGGCAAGCTCATGCTGAGCGGGAGCCACCTCGTTGTGCTTTGTCTTTGCAAGTATACCCAGCTTCCAAAGTTCCTTGTCAAGGTCTGCCATGTATTCCGCAACTCTGGGCTTGATGCTACCGAAATAGTGATCGTCCATTTCCTGACCCTTTGGGGACATGGCACCGAAAAGAGTACGACCCGTCATAATAAGGTCTTTTCTCTTTTTCCATAAGTTTCTGTCCACAAGGAAATATTCCTGTTCGCAACCTACACTTGTGCGAACGCTCTTTACCTTTTTGTTGCCGAAAAGTCTCAATATTCTCAGAGCCTGCTTGTTTATTGCCTCCATAGAACGAAGGAGGGGTACTTTCTTATCAAGAGCCTCTCCCGTATAGGAACAGAAGGCTGTAGGTATGTAAAGGGTACCGTCTTTTATGAAAGCATAGGATGTAGGATCCCAAGCGGTATATCCTCTTGCCTCAAAGGTAGCTCTTAAGCCCCCGGAGGGGAAGGAGGAGGCATCGGGCTCCCCCTTTATAAGCTCTTTACCCGAAAACTCCATTATAACTCTTCCGTCGGGAGCGGGAGCTATGAAGCTGTCGTGCTTTTCCGCCGTAACGCCTGTCATGGGCTGGAACCAGTGGGTATAATGAGTAGCGCCCTTTTCCACTGCCCAATCCTTCATTGCCGCAGCTACCGCATTGGCAATGGATATGTCAAGGGGAGTGCCCCTGTCTATGGTTTTCTTCAAGGACTTATAGACCTTTTCCGAAAGGGTCGCCTTCATTATTCTGTCGTCAAATACCATTGTACCAAAGTATTCCGTAATTTTTTCCATTATATTATCCTCCTATATTATGATCTTATTATGATTTTTCCCACTCTTCCGAATCATGAAGGGCGTTGTAGCCTTCTTCTCCGGTCCTGATCTTTATAACGTTTTCAATATCGTATATAAAGAGTTTACCGTCACCGTAGTTTCCTGTGTAGAGAGCTGATTTAGCCGCATCTACCACCTTATCAACAGGTACTGCGCAAACAGCTATTTCCGCCTTCACCTTAGGTAAAAGGTTCATTTCGACTTTCGTTCCGCGGTAGTAGTTTGTTCTGCCCTTTTGCATACCGCAACCTATAACGTTTGTGACCGTAATACCTTTAACATCTATTTTTTCCATAGCCTCTATAAACTGCTGTAACTTCTGCTGTTTAAATATGATGACTACATTTGTAAGCTTGGGTGTACCGTCGGGAGAAGGTACAGAGTAGTTTTCCACCTCCACAGCCTTATCCACGGGAACCTTGGGAGTTTCTGTTTTCTCTTGTTTTTCTTCACTTTCTCCTCCCGCATAGGAAACAAGCTCATGAGAGGGAGCAAAGTCTGCATAACAAGATACAAGACCGTGTTCCGTAATATCAAGACCCGTTATCTCTTCATGCTCCGATACTCTAAGTCCTATAGTGTGCTTTATAATAAGGAAGGTGATGGCTATAGCTATTGCCGAAAAAGCACCTACACCCAAAACACCTATGCACTGTATTCCAAACTGTGTGAAACCGCCGCCGTAGAAAAGACCTTCTGCCTTTATGCCACCGCTTTCAAGCTGTGTAGCAAAACCGGGGGATGTTGCCGTTGCAAAAAGACCCGTTGCAAGGGTACCCCAAATACCGTTAAACATATGTACCGCAACAGCACCTACGGGGTCATCTATATGAAGTACGTAATCAAGAAGCCATACACCGAAGCAAACCAAGAAGCCCGATACTATACCTACCACTATGGCACCCGTAGCATCAAGTACATCACAGCCTGCGGTGATACCCACAAGACCTGCAAGAGATGCGTTCAAACACATTGAAACATCGGGTTTACCGTATTTTATCCATGTGAATATCATACAAGTTACTGTTGCAAAAGCGGGAGCAACGGTAGTTGTTAAGAATATAGAGTCAAGCTGTGCCACGTCACTTGCCGCAGCGGGGTTGAAACCGTACCAACCAAACCAAAGTATGAATACACCCAGGGCACCGAGAGTAAGGTTGTGTCCGGGAATGGCGTTTACCTTTATTTTCCCGTCTTTATCCTTTGTAAACTTACCTATACGAGCACCTAATATCTTTGCACCCACAAGAGCACAAATACCGCCTACCATGTGTATGGCACAGGAGCCCGAAAGATCGTGGAAGCCCATTTGTGCAAGCCAACCGCCGCCCCATATCCAGTGAGCTTCTATAGGATATATAAGAGCACTTATAATACCCGAATAAATACAGTAGGAAATAAATTTTGTTCTCTCTGCCATAGCTCCCGATACTATCGTAGCGGTGGTGGCACAGAACACCAGGTTAAATACGAACTGATCCCAACCGAAGTTCGAATAGGCTGTAAATATATCAAATCCGGGCTTTCCTATAAGTCCCGCAACATCCTCGCCCAATAAAAAGCTGAAACCTATAAGTATGAAGACCACAGTACCTATACAAAAGTCCATAAGGTTCTTCATTATAATATTTCCCGAGTTTTTAGCTCTTGTAAAGCCCGCTTCAACTACCGCAAAGCCTGCCTGCATAAAAAATACCAACGCCACTGCGATCATAAACCACACACCGAATATGGTGCCGTTGGTCTTTTGAGTAAATTCCGACAATAAAGTTTCAATTTCCAATTTTAAGACCTCCTTTTAATAGGAACTTATATAAAGTCCTCAAATAAAAAAGGGGTGCACAGATCCCGAAAGATCCGTACACCCCTTTGTGTACAAGTTCAGCGCTGAAACAAAAAAGAGCTGTAGACTTTGAAAGTCTACAGCCCCTTTGCTGTTTACAAAAGCATTATAGTATTTTCGATATGGTTTGTCAAGAACTTTTTTCAAAAAAATTATAATTATTTTGAAGAAGGGGGTATTTCCGTAAGTTCTTCGCCGTTTACAACAAGTTTTCCACCCGTAAATGTGGCATTACCCGCATAGTCAAAGGATGAAAAGGCTGTATCAATGTTTATATTTCCTCCGCTTATACTTATATCTCCATTGGAGTCTACGGCATCGGAGACCTCACCCGTAACACTTATATTTACATTTCCTCCGGATATATCTATATTGGGAGTAGTTGTGCCTACGGACTTATTGCCTGCATTTAAGCCGTCTTCTTCCGCTTCTATGGTTAAATTTCCGCCTTTTATATCTATGAGGGTACTTTCCACACCCTCCCCTGCTTTAATGTTTATATTTCCGTCTTCAAAGATGGCTGAGGTGGCTGTGCGTATGCCGTTTTTGGTTGCTTCTATATCCAAGCTGCCATTAAATACTTTAAGAGAGCCCTTCTCTCCGTTGTTTTTCTCGCAATGTATACCGTCTTTTTGAGAAATTATATTTATATTGCCATCATTTAGCAAAAATTCGTCCTTAACTTCTATACCGTCCAAGAAGGAAACTACATTCACATTTCCTCCCGTTATTTTAAGATCGTCATCACAGCTTATACCGTTTCCTGTTTTGCTTTCCACATTTAAGGTGCCTAAGCCGTTTATAACAAGGTCTGTTTTGGAGTATATAACAGCAGCCTCTCCGCTTGCATCAAAATTATCGCTGAGCGTTAATTTATTTTCTTTCTCCGTGGTGGTTATAAAACACTTATCTGCCGAAAGCACCTTTATTGCAGGTTTACTTTCATTTTCAATACTTATACCCTCAAGTACAAGCTGGACCTTATCCGTAGGCGAAGCATTTACAATAATGCTTGCACCTGTGGTTTGCCCGGTTATAATGTATACACCATCCTTTGTTATCTCTATGTCCTCACCCTTAAGCTCTAAGGTCTCAGCCGAGGAAGTATCCGCAGTTTGAGAAAGATCCCTACTTGAAAACACGGAATCACTGCTTTCTTCGGAGACCTGTGAAGTATCGCTCGATCCTTTACCGCAACCGCATAACAACACTGTTGCCGTGAAAAGTGCCAAAATATATTTTTTCATATCATCTACCTCCTTTTGAAAACATTTTACTCGCAAAAATTTAAAAAGTATTGAGAAAAAAATGAAATTTTCCTTATAATTTATTATATTTTTGTAGGATTAAACAAAATTATAATTTTCTCTTGCAAAAACACTCAAAGTTTGGTAAAATATTGAGCGATTGGTATAAAGGAGGTGTTATAGCATGGCAAAGTGTGCAATTTGCGATAAGACAAGACAAAGAGGCCACAGAATAAGCATAAACCGTAGCCAGGTATCAAGACGTGCCAACAAGGTTTGGAAGTCCAATATCAAAAAGGTCAAGGTAGTTGAAGACGGTACAGTAAAGTCAATACATGTATGTACAAGATGCTTACGTGCAGGTAAGGTCGTTCGTGCCGCTTCCGTATAATAAAGTGTATCAACGCTTGTTTTTTTAGCTAAAAAACTATAAGCAGGGGCTGTGAAAAAACAAAATGTGCTTTTTCACAGCCCTTTGTAGTAAAATATATAAACATTATCGCCGTCGGCAGACTTTAAATCCGCAGTTCGGGCTCCGCTCGAATGAGGAAAAAATAAAAAAATCGAAACCTTTTC
>JAFSVK010000209.1 GCA_017444985.1 Bacillota bacterium | reverse complement strand
GGCGATAGCCTGACTTTTGCGTAGCAAAAGTGCTGACATGCACCGCAAAGATAGATGCGGGCAGGCGATAGCCTGACTTTTGCGTAGCAAAAGTGCTGACATGCACCGCAAAGATAGATGCGGGCAGGCGATAGCCCGACTTTTGCGCAGCAAAAGTCCCGATGCGTGTCGTTCCGTCATTTTGAAAAAAATTAAAGTATAAAATAATGCTTCTTAAAAACAAAACAGCCCTTGAAATAGGGCAAATGATAAGAGAAAAAAATATAAGTTGCGTAGAAGTTACGGACTGTTATATCAAAAATATAAAAGAAAAAAACAAAAACATAAATGCCTATATAACATTATGTGAGGATTATGCTTACAAACAGGCGCAAAGTATACAAAGAAAAATAGATAAGGGTGAAATTTTATCTCCCCTTGCGGGGGTCCCCATGGCTTTAAAGGATAATATCTGTACCAAGGATATTTTAACTACCTGCGGCAGTAAGATGTTATCCGATTTCAAGCCCGTATATGATGCTACGGTGGTGGAAAGGCTTAAAAATGCAGGGGCTGTTATATTGGGCAAGCTCAATATGGACGAGTTTGCTATGGGCAGTTCCACAGAGACCTCTTTCTACGGCGTCGTTAAAAATCCTTGGAATGAAAAAAAGGTGGCGGGAGGTTCTTCGGGAGGTGGGGCTGCGGCTGTAGCGGAAGAGCTTTGTGCCTACAGTTTGGGTACGGATACGGGGGGCTCCGTTAGACAGCCCTGTTCCTTTTGCTCTGTTTCGGGTATAAAGCCTACCTACGGTGCCGTATCGAGATACGGCATTATTGCTTATGCATCTTCCTTTGACCAAGTAGGTCCCATAGGTAAGGACATAAAAGATTGCGGTGCGGTATTAAATATAATATCGGGCAGAGATGAAAAAGATGCCACATCTCTTAATGAGAAGTTTTCTCCTTTTACCCTTAAAGACGGCTTAAAAGGTATTAAAATAGGCGTACCGAAAAATTATATTTCGGAAAATATAGATGAAGATGTAAGAAGATGTGTGCTTGATTGTGTAGATGAGTTTAAAGCTTTAGGTGCTGAAATAGATTTTTTTGAACTGCCTTATGCCGACTATGCCGTGGCTGCCTACTATGTTATTGCCTGTGCTCAGGCAAGCTCTAATTTATCCCGATACGACGGCATACGCTACGGCTACAGAAAAGAAGGTATAAAAGACCTTTCTTCTCTGTATGTGCAAAATAGAAGCAAAGCCTTCGGTGCGGAAGTTAAAAGAAGGATAATGCTCGGGACTTATGTTTTGAGTAAGGGCTATTATGATGACTATTACAGAAAAGCGTTAAAGGCAAGAGCTCTTATAAAGGCATCTTTCCATGAGACTTTTAAAGAATATGATGTTATACTTTCTCCCGTAGCGCCTACCACAGCCTACGATATAGGAAAGAACTCGGAGGATCCTTTAAAAATGTATATGGGAGATATATACACCGTAAGTGTTAATCTTGCGGGACTTCCCGCTGTAAGTATACCCTGCGGTTTCGGAGAGGGTAATATGCCTGTGGGAGTACAGCTTATAGGAGAGGCTCTCAGCGAAAATAAGCTTATAAGTATAGCCTCTTGTTATCAAGAGGAAACTAACCACCACCTTAAGAGAAGGGGGTAAGCATGAAGGAATACGAAGTTGTTGTTGGGCTTGAGGTCCATGTGGAACTTTCTACCAAAACTAAAATATTTTGCGGCTGCACCACGGAGTTCGGAGGCTTACCAAATACCCATATATGCCCTGTGTGTTTAGGCTTGCCCGGGGCACTTCCCACTCTTAACGAAAGGGTGGTGGACTATGCCGTAATGACAGGTCTCGCTTTAGATTGTGAGATAAACAGGTACAATAAATTTGACAGAAAAAACTATTTCTATCCCGACCTTCCAAAAGCCTATCAAATAAGTCAGCTGTATATTCCTATATGTCAAAAGGGAAAAATAGATATATTTTCCGACGGAAATAAAAAAACAATAGGTATACACGAAATACACATGGAAGAGGATGCGGGTAAACTTATACATTCGGAGGATAACACTACCCTTATAGACTACAACAGATGCGGTGTGCCCTTGCTTGAAATAGTTTCTGAGCCTGATTTTTCCTCTGCATCTGAGGTCGTAGCCTACCTTACAAAGCTTAGAGAGACCCTTATGTATTTGGGAGTATCCGATTGTAAAATGCAAGAGGGTTCCATGCGAGCGGACATAAATCTTTCCGTGCGACCTAAGGGTGATAAAAACTTAGGTACAAGAACGGAAATGAAGAATATGAGTTCTTTCAAGGCTATAGAAAAGGCTATAGAGTATGAGGCAAAACGCCAAATAGAACTTATAGAAAAGGGCGAAAAGGTAGTACAGCAAACAAGAAGATGGGATGAAGAAAAGGAAATAAGCTTTTCCATGCGCACAAAGGAAGATGCGTCGGACTACAGGTATTTTCCCGAACCCGACCTTCTTCCCGTGGAAATAAGTGAAGAAAGAATAGACTGTCTTAAAAACACTTTGCCCGAACTTGCGGAAGATAAGAGAAAAAGGTATGTTAGCGACCTTTCTCTTACGGAGTATGAGGCGGAGGTCCTCACAAGCTCCGTAGCGCTCTCAAAGCTTTTTGAGGATACTTTGGAGTATTGTAAAAGCTCGAAGCAGGTTTGCAATATTATTTTGGGCGAGTATATGCGCCTTTTAAAACTGAAAGCCGTAACTGCGGAAGATAAGTATATAGACCCCAAAAAAATAGCCTGTATAATAGAACTTACACTCTCAAACAAAATAAACAACAATACCGCAAAAGAGGTTTTTGAAGAGGTTTTTGAAAAGGATACCGACCCCAATATATACATTGAAGAAAAGGGCCTTGTCGTGGTTACGGATGAGGCTGTTGTCTCAAAGGCTATAGATGAGGTCTTGCGAGTTAATCCCAAGAGTGTGGAAGACTATCTTTCGGGCAAGCAAAAGGCAAGAGGCTTTATAGTAGGGCAAACCATGAAGCTTTTAAAGGGTAAGGCTGATCCCAAAATATTAAATACTCTTATTGACGAGAAACTTTCAAAATTATGATATACACTTTAACACTAAATCCCGCTATAGATAATTACATATACCTTGACAGACCTTTAAGTGAAAAAAGCATAAATACGCCGAAAGAAGAGAATATCAAAATAGGCGGAAAGGGTATAAATCTGTCTTTACAGCTTAAAAATTTCGGTACGGACACAGTTGCCTTAGGCTTTGTATCGGGTAGGATGGGCGAGTGTATAACGAGTTTTTTAAAGAATAAGGGTATAGAACATTTTTTTGTAAACACCCATAAGGGCGAAACGAGAATAAACACAAAGATAATAGGAAAAAGCGAGATACAGATAAACGGCAGAGGCCCCATGGTAGATGAAAGGGATACGGAAGAATTAAAGTATAAAATAAAGACCCTTAAAGCAGGGGATATTGCAGTGGTATCGGGTAGTTGTCCTAAATGTGAGGGAGTGGATATTTTGGAGGAAATATTTTCCTCTGTACCAAAGGGCGTAAAGCTTATAGCAGACCTTAAAGGGGCGGAACTTAAAAATGTGCTTAAATACAAGCCATTCTTAATAAAGCCGAATATTGAAGAGTTTAAAGCACTTGTAGGAAAAGAAAGCCTAAATTTAGAAGAAGAACTGAAGGAAACAAATAAAAAAGGTGCAGAAAACATACTTTTATCTTTGGGTGAAAAGGGTGCCCTGTTTTATGACGGTGAGAATATCCATAGAGAAGAGGCGATACCCGTAAATGTGAAAAATACCATAGGCTGCGGTGACAGTATGTTAGCTGCTTTTATATATGCTTATGAAAAGGGCTTTGGTGTAGACTATTGCCTATCCTTTGCCGTTAAAACAGGGTCTTTAAAGGCTCAAAAAGGAGAGTTTCCTCTTTTGGAGGAGGTAGATGTATGATAAATAAATTTTCCGATACCGAAAAAAATTTTTTTAAAGCAAACAGAAAAAAACTAAGTGACATTATGCCTGCAGGGAGTATGGCTATAGTATTTTCGGGAGAGAAAAGAAAAAAAATAGGCGATGAATACTACCCCTTTACCCCAAACAGAAATTTTTATTATCTTACGGGCATAGGTGAAGACGGTATCCTTCTTGTGACTGTAAAGTATGCCGATGGCAATACGGAAGAAAAGCTATTTATAAACAGGTATGATGAAAAAAAAGCAAAGTGGACGGGAGAGGTAATACTTGAAGGTGAGGCAAGGGAAAATACCCTTATAGAAGATATAAACTATAAAGACAAGTTAGAAGAAGAACTTTCCTCAATAATATTCAATAAAAGGATAAATACCCTTTTTCTCGACCTTGAAAACAGGGACTTTGTGCCGACACTCGAAAGTATTTTCGCAAAGAAGATGCTTTTAAACTACCCTTATTTGGAAATTAAAAATCTTCATTTCCCTCTTTCCGCTTTCAGAAGTATTAAAACAGAGTATGAAAAAGAGTGTTTAAAAAAGGCTATAGATATTACCAAAGAAGGCATATATTCCATGATGAGAAACTCCAAGGCGGGAATGTATGAATATGAGATAGAGGCATACTTTGATTTTGAACTTAAAAGAAGAGGCGTAACGGACTACGCTTTTAAAACCATTGCCGCAAGCGGTGTAAATGCCACCGTACTGCACTATCAGGAAAACTCTTGCAAAACCGAAGAGGACAGTTTGATACTTTTTGATGTGGGAGCACAGTATAAGTATTACAACGCCGATATTACAAGAACATTCCCCGTAAACGGCAAGTTTACCGAAAGACAACGCTATATTTACGATATTGTGCTTGAAGGTCAAAGAAGGATAATAGACAGCATAAAGCCTGGGGTAGAGTTTGCTTCCTTAAATGAAAACTTAAAAAAATACTATGCCAAAGAACTTACAAAAGCGGGGCTTATACACTCGGAAAAGGAAGTTGAAAAGTACTATTTCCACGGTGTGAGCCACATGCTTGGTCTTGAGACCCACGATGTGGGAAGGCACAATGAAGGAGAGTTAAAAGAAGGCTTTGTGCTTACGGTAGAGCCGGGGCTATACATAAAAGAAGAGGGTATAGGCATAAGGATAGAAGATGATGTTTTTGTAACAGCTGCGGGTTGCGAAGTGCTTTCAAAGGACATCGTTAAAGAAGCTAAAGATATAGAGGATATTATGAATGAAGGGATATGAGAGCGAGCTTTTTGAGCCCGTTAAACTTTTTCTTGAGGGACTTGGCTATAAGGTATATGCCGAGGTAAAGAATTGCGATGTGGTAGCCCAAAAAGGTGAGGAGCTTATAGCCCTTGAAATGAAAAAAAGCTTTAATGTAAAGCTTTTATACCAAATGTGTGAAAGAAAACAGATTTTTTCAAAGGTATATGCCGTAATACCCACGCCCAAATCATTTAGGAGCAAAAATGTAAGGTATATGACAAATATACTTAAAAAACTGGGCTTTGGACTTATAACCGTATCCGAAAGCGAAGGTAGGTTTACACAGATAGTACTTTTTGCCGAAGAAGAAAATAAGGGTAAAAATAACAAGAAGATAGCATCTCTTAAAAAAGAACTCTCAGGCAGAAATTGCGATACAAATGTGGGAGGTACCGTGGGCAAAAAGCTTATAACCGCCTACAGGGAAAGATCCGTATGTGTATTGTGCCATGCCGAAAATAACGAAGGTAGAGTAAAAACAAGATATTTAAAAAAAGAATACTCGGCTGTTGTAAGAAGCAACTACTACAACTGGTTTAAAAAAGAGGACAGGGGTGTATATACTTTAACGGAAGAGGCAAGAGCCTTTCTTTCGGGGGATGAATTTGAAAATGTTATACAATACTACAGAAAAGAGGCTAATGTATGTTTAAAATAGGCAGAAATGAAAGATGTTGGTGCGGAAGCGGTAAAAAGTATAAGGTTTGCCACGAGTGGAGCGATGAGGAGAAACTTTCAAAATTTGCAACGGAAGGCTATCCCTTACCCGAAAGGGAGCTTATACTTAATAAGGAGCAGATAGAGGGTATAAAAGAAAGCTCCAAAATAACCGTTAAAATACTGGATGAACTTCAAAGCTTTATAAAAGAAGGTATATCAACACAGGCGATAGACGATTTGGTATACAATATCACAACGGATATGGGAGGCATTTGTGCACCCTACGACTATGAGGGCTTCCCAAAGCACTGTTGTACCTCCGTAAATGATGTGGTGTGTCACGGTATCCCCGACGAGTACGAAATACTTACGGAGGGTGATATTATAAATGTGGATATCACCACCATACTTAACGGCTACTACTCAGATGCCAGCAGAATGTACACTATAGGAAATATAAGCGATAATGCAAAACAGCTTGTAGAGGTAACAAAGCAGTGTATGTATGCGGGTATAGAGTGTATAAAGCCTTATATGCCCGTAGGCGAGATAGGTAATGTTATAAACGACATTACGGATAAATACAACTACGGTGTTGTAAGAGCCTTATGCGGTCATGGTGTGGGTATAGATTTTCACATAGACCCTATAGTAAACCACTACAGAACAGACAAGAAAACAATGATACTTGTACCCGGTATGGTACTTACGGTAGAGCCTATGATAAACGAAGGCACTTGGGATGTAGTTATAGACGAGGATGACGGCTGGACGGTATCAAGTGCTGACGGTTCTCTTTCCGCACAGTGGGAGCATACCGTTCTTGTTACGGAAGAGGGCTGTGAGATAATCACAAAATGAGGATAAAATATGAGAAATATAGATTTTTGGGAAGGCGAAGCCTACGGCTTTGAAGAAAAATACAACAAAGACAATAATAAGGATCTTCCGAGGCTTGACTCATTTTTGGTGGAAGACGGCAAGAAACACTCCTGTATGTTGATATTGCCGGGAGGCGGTTTTGACCACTTGGCTGACCACGAAGGCGAAAATATAGCGGAAGAACTGAACAAAGCAGGTATAAGTGCCTTTGTACTCTACTACAGAGTTGCACCTTATACCTATCCTCTAAACTTTTTAGATGCTAAAAGAGCCTTCGTACATATAAAGGAAAATGCTGAAAAATACCACATAGATAAGCTTGGCGTAATGGGCTTTTCGGCGGGAGCCTTTTTGAGCCTTGCATTGACGGAAAAGTACGATATGACATTTAATACGGGTAACGGCTCTTTAGATAATACGGGCTACAGACCCGATGTCTTGGGACTTTGCTATCCCGTGATCTCTTTTGAGGATGAGAGTATATGGCATAAGGGTTCTTGTGAGAATTTCTTTGGGGCTGAAAAAGCCACAAAGGAAAACAGACTTTCTTTTTCGGGGGAATTAAATGTAAGAGATGATATGCCCCCCACATTTTTATGGTCTACATTTGAGGATAAAAGTGTAAATTGCCATAATGCGCTTTTCATGGCATCTGCCCTTAAAAAGAAAAATATACCTTTTGAGCTTCATATTTTCCCCGACGGCAGACACGGTATAGACTTGGCAACAAACGTAGAAGGCACGAATCAGTGGTTTGACCTTTATGTAAACTGGCTTAAAAGACAAGGGTTTTAATATGTTAAGCTGTGAACAAGTAAAAGAAAAAATAAAAAACATAAGTATAAACGAGGTAGTCATAAGCGGTGGCACAAAGGACTGTGAGTATAAAAAAATACGTATAAAAAGGCTTGAAGGAAAAAAGGGTGTATTTTATCAAATAGAAAAACACACGGAAAACAAGGTCTTTCACGAAAATACGGAGCAAGAGAAAATACTTGATAAAATATTTGAAAATATGTATCTCGGGTTTAAACAGTGTGATATTTCGGGTGACTTTAATGTACTCATACTTATGAACAGGAAAAGAGAGTTTACAATAGCCTCTTACAAAGAAAACAAGAATTTTACACTAAAAACTCAAAAGCATAACAAAGAAAAAAACTATATCCTGAGCGATACGGAAAACATACCTTGGCTTAAAGAACTGGGTGTTACCGATGAAAAGGGCAAAGTACTTGCACCTAAACAAAAGAAATTCAGACAGATAAATAAATTTCTTGAAATGCTTTCGGATGTGGAAGAGTATGTTAGCGAAAACTCCGTAATAATAGATATGGGGTGCGGTAAAAGCTATTTGACCTTTGCCATATACCACTATTTTAATATCATAAAGCATAAAAATGTACGCATAAAAGGCTACGACCTTAAAGAGGATGTGGTGGAAAATTGCAACAGACTTGCGGAAAAATTCGGTTTTAAAGACCTTAAATTCTACTGCGAAGATGTGGCGAATATCCAAAGGGGTAAAGAGGATATATCCATGACCATATCCCTCCATGCCTGCGATACCGCTACGGACTATGCCATATACCACGCCATGAGGTGGGGGTGCAAGGTCATTATGAATGTGCCTTGCTGTCAGCACGAAATAAATAAACAGATAGATAAAAAAGCCTTCCCCCTTATGCTTTCAAACGGTATCACAAAGGAAAGATTTTCAGCCCTTCTTACCGACTCTGTAAGGGCAAGGATACTTACTCTTTGCGGCTATGAGGCTGTTATAACGGAGTTTATAGAAACAGAGCATACCCCTAAAAACATTATGATACGCTCCGTAAAAAAGGATAAGGATCCGGAGAAAAAAGCAGACCTTAAATCAGAGCTTGAAAATACCCTTAAACACTACAATATAAGCCAGACACTTTGGGAGTTGGTGAAAAACGATACGATATTTGAAAAAAATATTTATGGGAACCTCTAAAAAGTCATAAATCGTAAAATTGGCTATCTTGCCCGAGTACGTCGTCAATGTCTCTTACCAATGTTCTACATTGGCTTCGAGCCATTTCCTAGTCCTCGAACAAGCTATCTCAATTTTACTTCAATAGCACTTTTTAGAGCTCCCCTTATAAATTTTAATACAAGGAGGTAAAAAATGAAAAAAATCAAACTGTTTTTAACACTTGCCTTTGTCTATTTATTTTCTCTCACCGCTTTTGGTGCGGATGCGGTGCCTGTGTATGTAGACGGTAAGCAAATACAAACCGATGTTCCCGCTCAAATAATAGAGGGTAGGACGATGCTACCCATAAGAGCCATATTTGAAAATTTAGGCCTTGAAGTTCAATGGGACGGGGATACAAAACAGGCTATAGGTTCAAAGGAAAATACCCACATACTTTTAAAAGTCGGGGAAAACACAGCTCTTGTAAACGGTAAAGAAGTAAGCCTTGACGTGCCTGCGCTTATAGTAGATGGCAGAACTTTGGCACCTGTAAGGTTTGTGGCGGAAAGTTGCGGCTATGAGGTTGTATGGACGGAAAACAAAGAGGTTTTCTTAAACAGTCCTAAGGCTGTTACTACCGATATTCCCGAATATACGGGAAATGCCTATACCGTTTTAAACAACAACAAACCCTCTTTCGATGAACTTTCGGAAACCTCTTTTGAGACCTACGGAGAGCTTGATAACCTTGGAAGATGCACCGCAGCCTATGCTTGCATAGGAAAAGACATTATGCCCACAGAGGAAAGAGGAAGTATATCCTCCGTAAAGCCCTCGGGTTGGCATCTTGTAAAATATCAGGGTATAGACGGCAACTACCTTTATAACAGGTGTCATCTCATAGGCTATCAGCTTTCGGGAGAAAATGCCAACGAAAAAAACCTTATAACAGGCACAAGATATATGAATACCATAGGTATGCTTCCCTTTGAAAACGAAGTATCGGAGTATGTTAAAAAGACTTCAAACCATGTTATGTACAGAGTGACACCTCTTTTTGAAGGAGATGATCTTCTTGCTAAGGGCGTTCAAATGGAAGCCTTTTCCGTGGAAGATGAGGGTAGGGGCGTTTCATTTAATGTCTTTTGTCATAACATACAGCCGGGTATAGAAATAGACTATACTACGGGAGATAGTAAAGGTCCCGAGTTTACAGGCTCGGAAAACAAGGAAGAAAGCTTTGAAACAGAGGATAAGAGTGAGAAAGAAGATACAGACGAATCAAACGAAGTAGATGCGGACTACTCCTATGTTTTAAACACAAATACCATGAAATACCACCTTCCCACCTGCGATTCCGTAACGGAAATGAAGGCAAAAAACAGAGAAAATACCGATCTATCAAAAGAAGAGATCGAAAATATGGGCTATGTGGCTTGCAAAAGCTGTCACCCCGATAAAGGAGAGTAAAATATGAAAAAAGTAAGTACGGAAAATGCCCCTGCGGCAATAGGACCCTATTCACAGGCAATAGTTACGGGTAGTCTTATATTCACCTCGGGACAAATACCCTTAGATCCCAAAACGGGGCAGATCGTGGGAGAGGATATCTCTTCCCAAGCTCAAAGGGTCATGGAAAACCTTAAGGCGGTACTTGAACAAGAGGGAAGTTCCCTTTCAAAAGCCGTAAAAACAACTTGCTTCCTTGCAAATATGGAGGATTTCGCAAGTTTCAACGAGGTTTATGCACAATACTTTACCGAAAAACCCGCAAGAAGCTGTGTAGCAGTAAAGACACTTCCCAAAAATGTACTTTGTGAAGTGGAAGTTATAGCGGAAATTTAAAAACGAAGGGTCAAAAGCACTTTAGATCAATGTCTAAGGTGTTTTTTTAGTATTCTTTACAGAATTCTTTTAAACGTGGCATAAGAAAAAAAATGATGCCAATATTTCAAGACCAACTAATAATCAGTTGGAAACGACCCGTGTGTCGTTTCGTCTTTTTTGATAGGATAACGCAGTATAAAAGCATAAAATTAGTATAATCATTATCCTATATGTATAAGACTTGACAAAAAAAAATAAGTATAGTATAATGAAACAACATAAGTTCATTCTTATGGACAAAAAAATGATAAGAAAGAAGGTCAATAACAAAATGAAAAAATTTTTAGCTTTAAGTTTAAGTGCTATCATGCTCTGTGGTGCATTAACAGCTTGCGGTGGCAAGAAAGAGGAAACAGCTCCCGCTGCAGATACAGCTAAGACTGCTACAGATACAGCTAAGTCCGCTACAGATACAGCCAAGTCCGCCGATACGGAAAAGACTTCCGAAACAGAGCAGCCTGCTGCAGGTGCTTCTGCAAGTGCTAAGGAAGCTAAAGCATCGGCAGAAGGATTTACATTCTCCGATCTTCAGGATAACTATGCACTTCTTAAAGAACTTTATGATAAAGTTGAGGCTGCTTACATGGATGAAAGCATTGCACAGTCCGATGAGGTAGAGGCAGATCTTACACAGGCAAAAGAACTTATCGATCAGATGGGTGAGCTTACAGAAGATGATTTTGCAGATGAAAAAGACCTTATCGAAATGAACGATGCTATCTACGATATGTGTGAAGCTCTTGGTGCTATCGTTGATAATATGGAAGCTGCTCCCACAGAAACTACTGCTGTTGAGAGCGAAGAATTAACATTTGAAGATCTTCAGGATGCTTATACGGAGCTTGTAGACGATTACAACGCTATCAAAGATGCTGCCGAGGCAGGTACCGTAACTCTTGACGACGACCAGCAAAAAGCTATGGATGAAGCTGCAGACGTTATCAACCAGATCGGCGACATCAGTGAAGAAGATTTCACATCACAGGATGATATCAATACTATAGGTGCATCTATAGTTGCTGTTGACGGTGTTCTTCACAAACTTGCAGAAACACTTTAAAATATAATTTTTCTGCCATGCCTACAATGCAGAAAATTTACCTAAAACCTCTTTAGGCTATTTTATACTAATACTTCGCAGAAATCTTTATATATAAAATCTGAGAAGAAAAAATACCAACACATATATTTCAAAACCTTATAACGATCTGTACGGAACGACCCACGTGTCGTTCCGTTGGGAATAGAAGGTATTTATGTCATAAAAAATATAAAGATCACTATGGAAATTTAGTATTAGCCTATGATCTAAAAAAACAGCCAATCACATTTAATCATTGTGATTGGCTGTTTTTATATTATCCCTGTATCTTTTTCAAATTATATGCACAGTATACATATATACATGTAAATATAAATCCTCCAAGGTTACCGATGTTGAATCGACCCTGTGTGAGCATGGATATAAGTCCTATTGCTCCGAATACAAGAGATATAACACCCATAATAAAGGCAGGATTTGCACTCTTTCCCTTAGCTGCATTCAATCCGAATATTCCCGATAAGAGTTGGAATACGGAATTGATAAGAAGAACCACACCCAAAAATATTGTGACAACACCTAAGGCACCAACCGCCGTAGAGGCATCCATATTTTGGTTGGTAAGGTCGTTGAGCTTATCCAAATTCTCCTGACCGATACTTGAGGCAACTTCGGGATTGTTCATTTGTGAGGTGGTGTAACCACCGCTTACAAACATAAATACGGCCAATATAAATCCCAACACCGCAAATACGATAAGTATGATAGAAAATATTTTGATGGTTTTTGCGTAATCCATAATAGATCCTCCTCGTATATATTTGGGTGTATTATAGCAGAAAGAACGCTTTGTTTATATTACAGTTTTAATACAAATTACAAGTTTTTCAAGTTTTATTTTATCTTCGGGTCGCAATGTGAATTTCATATAGATTACTTTTGCTCCTATTACTATAGACCTAAGTCTAAAACTTTAGGAAACCAAATCTCTACTTACCTCCATTGACAAGGGTGATAAAAAAATGTTATAATCGGTTGTAGGAAAAAGTACTTGAAAATACAGCTTGCTGTAAAAAGGAGATAAGCTATGCTTGAACTTAAAAATATAAACTATTCCGCTCTCGGAGATGACGGGAAGGCGGATATTATAAAAGATATTTCGCTTACTGTGAGAGAGGACAAATTTGTAGTTATAACAGGCCCCAACGGAGGCGGAAAGTCCACACTTGCAAAGCTCATTGCAGGTATCGTTTCCCCTACAAAGGGGCAAATATTCCTTAACGGAGAGGATATTACACAGCTTGATATAACGCAAAGGGCAAAGCTTGGTATAGGTTTTGCCTTTCAACAGCCCGTAAAGTTTAAGGGTATAACCGTACTTGACCTTTTAAAAATAGCTGCGGGAAAATCACTGTCTGTGGAGGAGGCTTGTTCCTATTTATCGGAGGTGGGACTTTGTGCGGTAGACTATATCGACAGAGAGATAAACAGTTCCCTTTCGGGAGGAGAACTTAAAAGAATAGAAATAGCCACCATAATAGCAAGAGATGTTAAGCTTGCTATTTTCGACGAGCCCGAGGCGGGTATAGACCTTTGGAGTTTTCAAAATCTTATAAAGATATTTGAAAAAATGCAACAGAACAGAAAAGACAGAACAATAATAGTAATATCACACCAAGAGAGAATACTCAATATTGCCGACGAGATAATACTTATATCCGACGGTCAGGTAGTAAAGCGTGGCACTAAGGAAGAAATTATGCCCGATATAACGGGCACGGATGCTGCGGTGAACCCTTGCTCTAAAATAATGTAGGAGGGAATGTTCAAATGCAGAATAATATGGACGAAATACAAAAGAGATTGTTTGAAGAGGTGGCAGACCTTCACGAACTGCCCGTAGGTGCCTATAACCTTCGTGCAAACAGTAAGCTTGCAGGCAGAAATACCACTGCAAACATAGATATTAAAACAAAAGATGACGACTCGGGTATAGATATTACCATAAAGCCCGGCACAAAGAAGGAAAGTGTGCATATCCCCGTAGTACTTAGCCAAAGCGGTTTGCAGGAAACGGTTTATAACGACTTTTATGTGGGTGAGGATTGCGATGTACTTATAGTTGCGGGTTGCGGTATAGATAACTGCGGTGTGCAGGACTCCAGACACGATGGTGTTCATCGCTTTTTTGTAGGCAAAAATTCCAAAGTAAAGTATGTGGAAAAGCACTACGGCTCGGGTACGGGAAGTGGCAAAAGGCTGTTAAATCCCGTAACGGAGGTTTTTATGGAAGAGGGCAGTACCATGGAAATGGAAATGGTACAGATAAAGGGTGTAGACTCCACCGACAGAAAAACATTAGCAAAGCTTGACAGGGGTGCAAGGTTGATAGTACACGAAAGACTTATGACGCATAAGGATCAACAGGCTATAAGCAGCTACAGAGTAGAGTTGAACGGAGATAAGTCAAGTGCCGATGTGGTATCCCGTTCCGTAGCAAGGGATGAGTCCTATCAGAAGCTTGATATGTGTATAGTAGGTAATGCGGAGTGTAACGGCCATACAGAGTGTGATTCCATAATAATGGACAAGGGAAAGATACTTGCGGTACCCTCTCTTGAGGCAAACAACACTGAGGCAGCTCTTGTGCATGAGGCTGCTATAGGCAAAATAGCGGGAGAACAGCTTATAAAACTTATGACTTTAGGCTTGACCGCCCAGGAAGCGGAAGAACATATTATAAACGGATTTTTAAAATAAAAAGAGAGGCTGCGAAAAATCACAAAACGTGTTTTTCGCAGCCTTTTATACTAATTCCTAATAGAAATCTTTATACATAAAAATATATGAAGAATAAAAATAACAATACCAATATTTCAAAAACATTGAACAATCAGTAGGAAACGACCCACGTGTCGTTCCGCCGAGAAAATTTTTGAAGAAAAATGCAAAGGTTGTTATTAATGTTTAGTATTAGATGTTAAGGGCACCTCTAAAAACTCATAAATCGTAAAATTGGCTATCTTGCCCGAGTACGTCGTCAATGTCTCTCACCAATGCTCTACATTGGCTTCGAGCCATTTCCTAGTCCTCGAACAAGCTATCTCAATTTTACTTCAATAG
>JAFSVK010000208.1 GCA_017444985.1 Bacillota bacterium | reverse complement strand
CGTAAAATTGGCTATCTTGCCCGAGTACGTCGTCAATGTCTCTCACCAATGCTCTACATTGGCTTCGAGCCATTTCCTAGTCCTCGAACAAGCTATCTCAATTTTACTTCAATAGCACTTTTTAGAGGTACCCTTTAATAAATCTGCCCGCCTGTGTGCTTTTAGGTAGAGTCGCCACAGATACTTTAAAGGACTGCGAAAGGCAAAAGTCAGAGGGTAAAGACCCTGTTTTCAAAGCTGAAAATATAGGTGTGGATATAAATGAATTGGATTTTTGGAAATAATGAATTGGATTTCCGGAAATAAAACATTGTAATATTTGAAATATTATGGTAAAATATTGTAATAAAAACGAAGCAAAGGATTTTAAATGTATAAACTACTGAAAACGGAAGGAGCTGCCAAACGGGCGGAATTTACCACTGTACACGGTACCGTACAGACCCCTCTTTTTATGAATGTGGGTACTGCGGCAGCCATAAAGGGCGCTCTTTCATCTGAAGACTTAAAAGAAGTAAAGTGTCAGGTAGAGCTTTCCAATACCTACCACCTACATCTTCGTCCGGGAGATGAGGTAGTAAAGAAAATGGGGGGCCTCCATAAGTTTATGGTGTGGGACAAACCCATACTTACAGACTCGGGAGGCTTTCAAGTTTTCTCTCTGACAAGTTTAAGAAAAATAAAAGAAGAGGGCGTTTATTTCAACTCCCATATAGACGGCAGAAAGATATTCATGGGGCCCGAGGAAAGTATGCAAATACAGTCTAACTTAGGTTCTACAATTGCCATGGCATTTGATGAATGTCCTCCGTATCCCGCTACAAGGGAATATATGGAAAAGTCCGTAGACAGAACAACAAGGTGGCTTGAAAGGTGCATTACAAAGCTTAATGAGCTAAACAAGCAAGAAGATACCATAAACAAAGAACAGCTTCTTTTCGGTATAAATCAAGGCGGTACCTATGCCGATATAAGAAGAGAACACGCCAAAAGGATAAGCGAGTTCGATCTTCCCGGCTACTCCATAGGGGGGCTTGCCGTAGGAGAGACTCACGAAAAAATGTATGAGACCATAGAGGCTGTGGTACCCTACCTTCCAAAGGATAAACCCACCTACCTTATGGGTGTGGGTACCCCCGAAAATATACTTGAGTGTGTGGACAGGGGTATAGATTTTTTTGATTGCGTACTGCCTGCAAGAAACGGAAGGCACGGCAACCTATACACAAATAAGGGTAAAATGAATATACTGAACAAAAAGTACGAAACGGACAATGAGCCTATAAGCGAGGAATGTGGCTGTCCCGTATGTTCCAAGTATTCAAGAGCCTATATAAGGCATCTTTTTAAAGCTAAAGAAATGCTTGCCATGAGATTTAGCGTTATACACAACTTGTATTTTTTTAATAACCTTATGGAAGAAATAAGAAATGCCTTAGATGAAGGAAACTTTTCCGCCTACAAAGAAATGAGATTACACGGTTTTGAAGAATATTCAAATAAGGGCACCTCTAAAAAGTCATAAATCGTAAAATTGGCTACCTTGCCCGAGTACGTCGTCAATGTCTCTCACCAATGCTCTACATTGGCTTCGAGCCATTTCATAGTCCTCGAACAAGCTATCTCAATTTTACTTCAATAGCACTTTTAGAGGTACCCATAAATGATTGAAAACAATTTATTGAAAGGAGATAAAAATGATAAGACGAGTTTTTGTTGAAAAGAAGGAAGGCTGCGATGTTGAAGCAAAACACCTTTACAAAGACGTCAAAGAAAATCTCGGTATAGATTCTCTTGAAAGTATAAGGATATTAAACAGGTATGATGTGGATGATATAGAGGATGCTGTATTTGAAAATGCGGTAAAAACAGTATTCTCGGAGCCTCCTGTTGACAATGTATACCTTGAAGACTTTAAAAAAGAGAGTGATGAGTATGTATTTGCCATGGAGTATTTGCCGGGACAATACGACCAAAGAGCGGATTCTGCCATGCAGTGTATACAGATAATTTCGGGAAATGACTCTGCCATGGTAGCCTGCGCAAAGGTTTTTGTACTTAAGGGTAAGCTTTCCGCCTCTGATATAGAAAAGGTGGAGCAGTACTGTATAAACCCCGTAGACTCCAGAAAGGCAAGCCTCGACAAGCCCACTACATTAAAGCTTGAACTTGATATTCCCACAGAGGTGGAGACTCTTGCAGGCTTTAATTCCTATACGGATGAAGAACTTTTATCCTTCAGAAAGGAAAAAGGTCTTGCCATGAGCGATAACGATATACTCTTTTGCCGTGAATATTTCAGAGATACGGAAAAAAGAGAACCTACCGTTACCGAAATAAGAGTGATAGATACCTATTGGTCAGACCATTGTCGCCATACTACCTTTGCAACAAATATCGACAGCGTGGAAATAGAAAATAGCAAGTATTCCGATACCATAAAGGGCGTATACGATATGTATCTTGAAGATAAAAAGGCTTTGGGAAGAGAGAAGAAGCCTGTTTGTCTTATGGATATAGCCGTTATGGGTATGAGAAAGCTTAAAGCAGACGGAAAGCTTCAAGATTTGGACGAATCCGAAGAAATAAATGCTTGTTCCATAGTTGTGCCTGTGGATGTGGACGGCGAAAAGGTGGACTATCTTGTAATGTTTAAAAACGAGACCCACAACCATCCCACGGAAATAGAGCCTTTTGGTGGTGCAGCTACTTGTTTGGGTGGTGCCATAAGAGACCCCCTTTCGGGCAGAAGCTATGTATACCAAGCTATGAGAGTTACGGGTGCGGGAGACCCCAACACAAAGGTAGAGGATACCATAAAAGGAAAACTCCCTCAGAGAAAACTTGTTACGGGAGCTGCCCACGGCTACAGTTCCTACGGCAACCAAATAGGTCTTGCTACGGGACAGGTGTCCGAAATATATGATGAAGGCTATGTTGCCAAGAGAATGGAAATAGGTGCGGTAATAGCTGCGGCACCTAAGGAGAATGTTATAAGAATGCGCCCCGAAGAAGGGGATGTTGTTATACTTGTAGGAGGAAGAACAGGAAGAGACGGTTGCGGAGGTGCAACGGGTTCTTCAAAGGAGCATAATACAGAGTCTATAAATACCTGTGGTGCCGAGGTTCAAAAGGGTAACCCTCCTACGGAAAGAAAACTTCAGAGGCTTTTCAGAAATGCCGATGTTGCCAAAATGATAAAGCGTTGTAACGACTTTGGTGCAGGCGGTGTTTCCGTAGCTATAGGCGAACTTTCGGAAGGCCTTGATATAGAGCTTGACCTTGTACCTAAAAAGTACGAAGGTCTTGACGGAACGGAACTTGCCATATCCGAGTCTCAAGAGAGAATGGCTGTTGTTGTGGCAAAGGAAAATGCCGATAGCTTTATAAAATATTCCAACGAAGAAAACCTTGAGGCTACGGTAGTAGCCAAGGTAACAGGCGACAGACGCCTTACAATGAACTGGAACGGCAAGAAGATAGTTGATATATCAAGAGATTTCCTTGATACCAACGGTGCGGTACAAAATACGGACGTTGTTGTGGGAAGCATAGGCGAAAAGCCCGAAAAGAAAGAAAACGCCAAAGACATTAAAGCACAGTGGCTTGAAAACCTTTCACAGCTTAATGTAGGCTGTCAAAAAGGCCTTGGAGAAAGATTTGATGCAACAATAGGTGCAGGTACAGTACTTATGCCTTTTGGCGGTAAAAATCAGCTTACACCCATAGAGGCTATGGCTGCTAAGATACCCTTGTTAAAGGGAGAGACCACTACAGCCACTCTTATGAGCTACGGCTACGATCCGAAAATAGCAAAGTGGAGCCCCTTCCATTCGGCTGTTTATGCGGTAGTAGAGTCTATTGCAAAGATAGTTGCCACAGGCGGAAACAGAGAAAGCATAAGACTTACCTTCCAAGAATATTTTGAAAGTCTTGGCGGTGATGCCAAGAAGTGGGGAAAACCCTTTGCCGCACTTTTGGGAGCATACCTTGCACAGATAAAAACAGGTTGTGCATCCATAGGAGGTAAAGACAGTATGTCGGGTACTTTCAACGATATGACGGTACCTCCCACACTTGTATCCTTTGCCGTAGATACAGCAGATACAAACTGCATTATATCTCCCGAATTTAAAAAGGCATCTTCTCTCATTGTAAGATTGAATGCTAAATACGATGAAAACGATCTTCCCGATTTTGATACTTTACTTAAAAACTTCGATATAGTATACAAATACATTAAAGAAGGATATATCATATCTGCAGCTACCATCGGTGTAGGTGGTGCGGCAACGGCCTTAAGCAAGATGGCATTCGGTAACTCCATAGGCTTTGAGATAGAGAGTGAGGATCTCTTTAACGAAAGCTACGGAAGCTTCATATTTGAAATGCCTGTTTCACAGGAAGAGTGCCAAAAGCTTTTTGAAGGCTTTGATATTGAAGTATTGGGTAGCACCAAAGAAGACAGCACTTTCAAAGTAAACGGTACCGATATAGATTTTGACACCGCTTTAAAAGCTTGGTTCAAACCTCTTGAAACGGTGTACCCCACAAGATTTTACGCGCCCTTCTCAAAAGAGGACATAAGCGTTAAAAACTTCTATGTGGCGGAGAAGAAATTCTCGGGTAAGGGCTTAGCCACTCCCAGAGTTATAATACCCGTATTCCCGGGTAACAACTGCGAGTACGATTCCAAAAAAGCCTTTGAAAAGGCGGGGGCTGTGGCAAACACCCTTGTTATAAGAAACTTGCAAACAAGCTGGCTTGAAGAGTCCGTAGAGAAAATGGTGGAGGAGATCAAAAACAGCCAGATAATAATGATCCCGGGAGGTTTCAGTGCAGGTGATGAACCCGAAGGTTCGGGTAAGTTTATAGCCGCATTTTTCCGTAACCCTCGCATAAAAGAAGCTGTTACCGACCTTCTTGACAACAGAGACGGTCTTATGCTTGGTATATGTAACGGTTTCCAGGCACTTATAAAGCTTGGACTTGTACCCTACGGGAAAATAAAGGATATGAGTGAAAATTCACCCACTCTTACATTTAACACCATAGGCAGACACATTTCCTGTCTTGCAGATACGAAGGTAGTTTCCAACAAGTCTCCTTGGCTTTGGAACACAGAACCCGAGGATATATTCAAAGTGGCACTTTCCCACGGAGAAGGAAGATTTCTTGCCGATGAAAAGACCGTTAAAATGTTGGAAGAAAACGGACAGATAGCTACAAGATACGTATCTCCCGAGGGTGTAGCCTCCTACGATATGAGACACAACCCCAACGGCTCCGTATACGCTATAGAAGGTATCACAAGCTTTGACGGCAGAGTACTGGGCAAGATGGGTCATTCCGAGAGAATAAGCGATAACGTTTATAAAAATGTACCCGGTGAAAAGGATCAAAAGATATTCCTTTCGGGTGTACAGTATTTTAAATGAGGTGATAAATATGAATTTTAAAGCACTTTTAGTAGGCGCCTTTGCTACCGCAGTTATGTGTGTGGGAGTTTACGCTCAAAGTGATGTAAAGGTATTTGTTGATTCCGAACCCCTTGAATGTGACGTACCCGCTCAAATAATAGAGGGCAGGACTATGCTCCCCGTAAGAGCCGTATTTGAAAGTGTGGGTATGGATGTTGATTGGGATGAAGACACCAAAACCGTAACTGGTAAGGGCGAAAACACCGAAATCGAAATGACCATAGGTGAAACGACCGTTTATGTAAACGGTGAAAAACAGGAAATAGATGTTCCCGCACTTATAGTTGACGGCAGAACACTTGCTCCCGTAAGATTTGTGGGAGAAAACGCAGGTTATAATGTAAACTGGGATGAGGTCAACAAACAGGTTTTCCTTGAGTTGAATGTTTCCGATGAAGAAGATGAACCTGCCACAGAGTATAAAGAAACAGCTACCGAGGCTACAACTCAGGCTGTTACAAAGGTAGTAAGCTCCCGTTCAAGAACCTATGAAAATGTGGAGTCCACCACAAGCGGTACAAAGACCTACAAGCAGGAAACCACTACCGTAAAGGAGGAGACCGAGACCACCACTTATGACAGAAGTTTTGACACAGGCTTAACACCTTCACTTTACGAAAATGTCAAAAACGATCTGGGAAGCGTGGTAGAAAACTATAAGCCGGGCTCCAATAACTTAAGCGATAAGGTAATAGAACAATACGAAACAAGCTGGAAAGCTTTTGTTTCCACCACGGGAGATAAGGAATATCTTAAAATAGCTACGGATACTCTTAAAAAGCTTAACAAAGCTTATGCTAAAATAGACGACTACAGCAAAAAGAACAGATCCGATTCTCTCAAAGCTGAATGTGAGGACTTGGCAAATACCTTAAAGGTAAGAACACAAGACCTGCTCAATGTAACTACCATAGATCAAGCAAAGGTGGAATATTCCGAACTTATAGCAGACTATTCCGACATTGTTTCAAGTATAGATATGAGAAGAAACACAAAATAATAGCAAGGGGCTGTGAAAAAATAAAATGTGATTTTCACAGCCCTTATTCGTATAATTTACAAACATTTTCGCCGTCGGCAGACTTTAAATCCTCAGTTCACAACTTTTGGCATAGCCAAAAGCCAATTGCTACGCAATTGTCCGCATCTATCTTTGCGGTTGATGTTCGGGCTCCGCTCGAATGAGGAGAAAAATAAAAAATCGAAATACCTTTCGAATTTTTTATTTTTCATACTTTGCAGACGGGCAAGTTGTGCACCCGAAAAAAGTAATCGGGACACCCATAGGGTGGCTTTTGACGATAGTCAAAAGTGCTTTTGCCTCCCTAAAGAGGCATGCAGAACGGCTGTTTATCGGCAAAAATCTAATTTTTGCCGGGGGTGTGATGAATCACACCCCAGTTTTAAAGGAGGATTTTATGGATATAGCAGTAGTAGGTTCGGGTGGTGTAGGTGGTTTTATAGCCTGTATGCTTGCGCAAAAGTATGACATTACTCTTGTGGCAAGAGGAGAAAAGGGGGATAAGTACCAAAAAGAAGGCATTAAATTCATAAGTGATATTTACGGTACTAAAATCGTAAAGCCTAAAAATATAGTAAAGGATATAAGTAAGTTAACAACACAGGACATTATATTTATATGTGTTAAAAACTACTCCCTTGAGGAGGTTTGTTTGCAACTTAAAAACAGTGTACGGGAGAATACTGTGATCGTTCCCGTAATGAACGGTATAGAGCCGGGCAACACCGTAAGGAGACTTCTCGGAAGTGAGAGAGTAGTTGACAGCCTGATATATCTCATAGGCTTTCTTACAGAGGACTATGATGTAAGGCAGCTTGACGATGTGGCGGATATTTACTTGGGAAGCTACAAAGAAAATAAAGAAGATGCCAAAATTGTTTGCGATATACTTAAAAGTTGTGGTATAAGATGCGAGTATTCGGATAATATTGAAAAAGAAATTTGGAAGAAATATATACTTAACTGTGCCTACAATGTAGAAACGGCATACTACGACAACACTATAGGTCAACTTAGAGATGACGAGAACAAAACAAAAGAATATCTTACCTTGATAGATGAGGCATACTCCGTAGCAAAGGCTAAAAATATAAATATAAGAGAAGATGATATTTCCTATATCAAAAATAAATTCTTTGAGTACGACTACAATGCCACAAGTTCCCTTCAAAGGGATATAAGGGCAGGTAAAAAGTGTGAAAGCGACATTTTCGGCAAATATCTTGTGGAACAGGCTGATAATGTGGGTGTAGATGTTCCCGTAAGCAGAAAAATGTACGAAAAACTTAAAAATTATTAAAAGGGGCGTGGAGATATGCACTTTAAATATGTTCGTATACAGGGGGCGGAATTGGCGGAAAACACCATGTATGCCAAAGGTGTTTTCGGTATGTGCTGGCAAATGGTACAGAATGATACCATGGAGGAGGAAGATGCAGACCTTTTCAAGGAAATAGACAGCTGGTTTGCGGAAAATCTGCCATGGCCACCTCAATGCAAAAGGCAGGAGAAGGTAGTATGTTTTTTTAAAACGGAAAACTCCGAAGAAATGATGAAGATGATACGCCCCGCACTCTGGCTTTTGGAAAAATACAATCATCCCTATTATGTGGTATATACCAACACCCCGGGGGAGATAGTATATGAGGATAAATATCAAGTGGCGGTAAAGGTATCGGGTAAACTGCAAATAGAAAAAGTACAAGAAAGCTGGAGCAAGGAAGAAGAGTAGCAACGGTTTAAAAATCCCCCACACAACGGTTTGTATCCGCTATGTGGGGGATAATATTTCGTCACTCGTCTTTAAGTCCGGTTTTTTTCTTGAATTCTTCAACACTCATATTGGCTCTTTGAGCAGCTTGAGATACCGTTAAAATTTTATCTTTTACAAGTCCTACAAGTGCATTATAAAAACCCTTTATTTCGCCGATTTCTATGCCTTCTTCTCTACCTTTTTCTATGCCTTCTTCTCTGGCAAACTGTGCCATATTACTTACATACAAGTCGAATTGCTTATCAATATCGGAAAAAGCTAACATAATGATGTGACCCCAAAAAGTTAGACTTTTATTGCGTAACAGAATTTGATGTCTGTTACGCATTTTTTATGCAGCCAAAAGGCTAAGCCTGTATTGTACAGGACTCATCCATCCTAATTTCTCTTTAATTCTTTGTTCATTG
>JAFSVK010000207.1 GCA_017444985.1 Bacillota bacterium | reverse complement strand
TAAATCGTAAAATTGGCTATCTTGCCCGAGTACGTCGTCAATGTCTCTCACCAATGCTCTACATTGGCTTCGAGCCATTTCCTAGTCCTCGAACAAGCTATCTCAATTTTACTTCAATAGCACTTTTTAGAGGTACCCTATAGAAATCTTTATAATAAAACATAGGAAGAAAAATAACGATTGCAATATTTCAGACACCTCTAACAATCTGTAGGGAACGACCCGCGTGTCGTTTCGGTGGGAATAGCCATTGTTTTTGCCTTACAAAATATAAAGGTTACTGTGGGATTTTAGCGTAAAATATAATGAAAAGCCGAAAAACAATTGCGTTTTTCGGCTTTTTGAATTTACAGCAAAGCTGAAAGCTTTTCTTTTACTTCCTTTGTTTCTTCCTCTGTCACCGTGGATTGAGGGAAGGTCATTACAAGCTTATCTCCCTTGTATCTGGGGATGATATGTACATGGTAGTGGTTTACGGTCTGACCTGCTGCGGCACCGTTGTTTTGAAGTATGTTTACACCCTCGCAACCCGTGGCTTTTTTTACAGCCTCTGCCACTTTCTTTGCAAGGGCATAGGCTTTAGCTACCTTTTCTTCCTCCATTTGGAAAAGATCGTCGGCATGGTTTTTGGGAAGTATAAGGCTGTGTCCCGCATTTACGGGGTTGGCATCGAGTATTACTTTAAAATCCTCATCCTCGTATATGGAATTTGTGGGTATTATATTGTTTGCAAGCTTGCAAAATATGCAATCGTCTTTCATCATGCGCTTTCCTCCGTGAAAAATCTGTCATACCAAATAAGGAACATATATATCGTCCATATTTTACGGCTGTTGTCGTTTTTGCCCGCCTTGTGTTCGTCAAGGTAGGCTATTATTTTGTCTGTATTAAAGTACTTTTGGGCAGCCTCGGAAGTGAAGGCTTTTTTTACAATATCGTAGTACTTATCCGTTCTGAGCCATACCCTTGTAGGTACGGGGAAGCCCAGCTTTTTCTTAGATGCCACTTCCTCGGGAAGCTTCTCCTTTGCCACCATTCTGAAGGCATATTTTGTAGCCTCTCTGTTTACCCTGTAGTCGGATTGTATGTGACGGGCTGTCTCAAAAACTTCTTTATCAAGGAAGGGTACCCTTACTTCAAGGGAGTTTGCCATACTCATTTTATCGGCTTTAAGGAGTATATCTCCCACCAACCAAAGGTTAAGGTCTATAAACTGCATCCTTGTTACATCGTCAAGGCCTTTTGTAAAGTCGTAGTAGGGCTTTGTTATTTCCTTGTGGTCGTATTTTCCAGTAGGATTTTTAAGTATGGACTCTCTTTCCTTTTCGGAAAACATTTTGGCATTGCCTATAAATCTTTCTTCAAGGCTCTGGCTTGCTCTTATAAAGTAGTTCTTGCCTTTGAACTTTACGGGTAGTTTCTTAAGAAGTTCCGCTGTACCCTTTCTTATAGGGGAGGGTATCGCCTTTGTTATGGCAAGGTCCATAGGCTCTCTGTAAATGTTATAACCGCCGAAAAATTCGTCTGCACCTTCTCCGGAAAGTGCCACTTTTACATGCTTTGAAGCAAGCTTACTTACAAAGTAAAGGGCGATGGCGGAAGGGTCTGCCAAGGGTTCATCCATGTGATACTGTACTTTTTTAAGGCTGTCCCAGTATTCGTCGGTGGATATTACCTTGGAGTAGTTCTCTATACCTACCTTTTCGGATAATTTTTCAGCATAGCCTATTTCGTTGTATTTTTCGTAGTCAAAGCCTACGGTGAATGTCTTATCACCGTTAAAGCTGGCTGCCACATAGCTGGAGTCCACACCGCTTGAAAGAAAGGAGCCTACCTCCACATCGCTTACCTTGTGGGCTTCTATACTGTCGGACAAAGTGGCTTCAAGCTTCTTTAAAGTATCTTGCAAACCGCTGTTTTCGGGCTCAAACTTAGGCTGGAAATATCTTTTTACACTTACCTCTCCGTTTTCGTAGGTGAGATAGTGCCCCGGTTTTAACTTATACACACCTTTAAAGAAGGTCTCGTCAAGTACGGAATATTGGAATGTAAGGTAGTTTTCAAGGGCTACCTCGTTAAGTTCTTTTTTGAATTCGGGAAATTCCAAAAAGCTTTTTATTTCGGAGCCGAATATAAAGTGAGAACCGAATTTACCGTAGTAGTAAGGCTTTATACCGAAAAAATCCCTTGCGGCAAAAAGCTTTTTTGTTTTTAAGTCGAATATCGTAAAGGCAAACATACCTCTCAAACGAGAAAGCATATTTTCACCTTCTTCTTCGTAAAGGTGTAAAAGCACCTCCGTGTCGGCATGGGAAGAGAAGGTATGTCCTTTTTTAATAAGCTCTTCTTTAAGAGGCTTGTAGTTGTATATCTCGCCGTTAAAGACTATCACAAGGCTTTTGTCCTCGTTGTACATGGGCTGTGAGCCGTCTTCAAGGCCTATGATACTGAGTCTGCGAAAGCCCAGTGTTATATCTTTGTCCGAGTGTACCCCTGCACTGTCGGGACCTCTGTGAATTATCCTTTCGGACATTTTAAGTATAATGTCCTCTCTGCCCGAAATATCTCCCGTAAATCCGCAGAAACCGCACATATTATCGCCTCCTTATTTCTTGTAGGCTCTTTGAGCCTGAGCTATGTAATTTTTCTTATCTCTCAATTCCTTACTGTCTACATAGGGGTCGTATTCTTCTATGACCTTTTTGGCATCTTCAAACTGCCCCTGTCTGCAAAGCTCTTCCACCCTGTTTATGGCATAGGCATTTGCCTTTTGTATAGCCTCTTGTATAAGGGTGTTTTTCTGTGCATAGTTTTGTGCATCGGAGTAAATAACGGTGGAAAGCTTATCTATAGCAAGCTTGTAGTTGCCGTTTTCAAGGGCTTGCTTACCTTCTATGAAGTTTTGCTTTGAGTTTTTCATATCCGTAAGGCCCGTAAGCTTTGCATTTGTTTTGGAGTAGGATATATCGGCTTTTAAAAGTACGTTATACCAAGCCGTTACCTTTTCGAAACTGCGAGAGCCGTTGTCATAGGCATCTGCGCACACATCTATCCTCTCGTCTATGTATGTGCCCGCATCCTTTCCCAAAGGCTTTAACATTTTGCAAAACTCTATGGCATTGGCATCGTTTATATTGCCGTCAAGGTAGCCGAGCATAACGGTATTGAAATTTTCTTTGAAAAATTCCGTATCAGCACCTACAGCAGAGAGATTTTTAAGGTTTCTCAAATATCCGCCTTTAAGTACGTCTAAGGGGGCGGGGGTGCCTGCTTGATACATATTAAGATACATTTGTTTGTACTGCTCCGTTACAGCGGATTTAACGGTTTTTGGTATTTCTCTTTTTGTACCTATCTTCGTTCTTATTTCCTCTGCACAGGCGTTTACCGCCTCTTCGTCGGTGGCATCCATAAGCTTTTGATAAAGGTTTTTAAGGGTGTCATCCTCGGAGACGGGAGCCTCTTCCGTTTGCGGCTGAGGAGTAGTCGCCTCCTGTGTGGCGGGAGTGCTTCCTCCACCACCGCAGGCTGTAAGAAGTGTGGATGATATAAGTATGGCTGTAAGTATATTATAAGCTCTTCTCATTTTTTTACCTCATCATTTCGGATATTTTATCAAGTATAGTGTTTGCTACGTCATACTTTGACATAATATCCTTTTGTTCAAGCCCCTGTTTTGTTATTAGGGTCACTACATTGGTGTCGGTGGCAAAGCCTGCCCCCGGGGTCCTTAGGGAGTTTGCCACGATCATATCCGCATTTTTGCTTTTAAGCTTTTTAAGGGAGTTTTCTTCCAAGTTTTCCGTTTCCATGGAAAAACCGCAAAGAAATTGTTTTTTCTTGTTTTTACCCAAGTAGGAAAGTATATCTTCCGTTCTTTTTAAGGGTATTGAAAGATCCCCTTCTTTTTTCTTTATTTTGTTGTCGGCGGTGGATGTTGGAGTATAGTCTGCAACAGCCGCAGCCTTTATAACTATATCCGTATTTTCGTATCTGCTTTTTATCTCTTCGAACATTTCAGAGGCACTTCGCACTCTTACCACCTCCGCAAGAATAGGAGGCTCCGTTTCCATGTGGGCAGCCACAAGTGTGACCGATGCACCTCGCCTCAGGGCTGCTCTTGCGATCTCGCAACCCATTTTCCCCGAGGACCTGTTGGTGATATAACGCACGGGGTCTATGTCCTCACAGGTGGCACCCGCACTTACAAGTATCCTTTTTCCTATCAGGTCTTTTTTATCGTTTAATTCTCTGTAAATATACTCTTCAAGTACAGAGGGTTCGGGCATTTTACCCTTTCCCACATCTCCGCAGGCAAGAAGACCCTCCGCAGGCTCTATGATATGGTAGCCGTAGCTTTCCAATATCTTTAGATTTCTTTGGTTTGCGGGGCTTTCGTACATGGCTGTATTCATGGCGGGAGCTATATATACGGGAGCCTTTGATGCCATCACCGTAGTGGTGAGCATATCGTCTGCTATACCGTTTGCAAGTTTACCTATGATGTTTGCGGTAGCGGGGGCTATAAGTATACAGTCTGCGCTTTGGGCAAGGGAAATGTGTTTTACATCGTAGCTTGCCGCTCTTTCAAAGGTGTCTGTCACACACTTGTTTGATGTGAGATGCTCAAAAGTCAAGGGTGTTATTATCTTGGTGGCATTTTCCGTCATTATAACATTTACATTTATGCCGTTTTTCTTTAAAGAATGGGCAAGGGTAGCGCTTTTGTAGGCGGCTATGGAACCCGTTACGCCCAAAAGAAGGGTCTTCATTACTGCTCCCCCTTTTTATTCGTATCTTGTAAGGGCAAGGGATATTATTTTTTCCACAAGGTCTTCCGTTTCTATACCCGCAGCCTTAAAAAGCATGGGATACATACTTATGGAGGTGAAACCGGGCATGGTGTTTATTTCGTTGAATACCACGGTACCGTCTTTCTTAAGGAAGAAATCCACTCTGGAAAGACCTTTTCCGTCAAGGGCTTTGAATATTTTAATGGCATAGGATTGTATCTTCTTTGCCGTGTCGCTGTCAATATCCGCAGGTACGATAGTACGAGAGTCGGAGTTGTTATATTTTGCATCAAAATCGTAGAACTCGGCAGCGGGTATTATTTGACCTACCGCTGAGGCAGCTACGGTATCGTTGCCTAAAACTGCACACTCAAGTTCAAGGCCTTCTATATTTTCTTCCACAACTATTGTCTTGTCCTCTTTTGCGGCTGTCCAAAGGCCTTCTATAAGTTCATCTCTGTTGTGTGCCTTGGAAATGCCCACACTTGAACCTGCACAAGCAGGCTTTACAAAGCAGGGATAACCGCATTCAGCCTCTACCTTATCCGCACAAGCATTTGCATCATCTTCAAGCTCTCTGTCCTTTAAAACAACGTATTTGGCTTGTTCAACTCCCGTGGTAGCGGCTATTATTTTGGTATAGGCTTTGTTCATACTTACGGAGGAGGAAAGTACACCGCAACCGCAGTAAGGTATTTTAGCTAGCTCAAAAAGGCCCTGTACCGTGCCGTCTTCTCCGTAGGCACCGTGGAGAACGGGGAAAACCACATCTATGGGTATGATCTTAACTTTATCCCCCACTATCCTAAGTATACCTTTGTGGGTAACATCGGGGCTTATAACGGCACTTGTGGCGTATTTTTCCCAGTTGCCGGAGCTTATTTTATCTATGGGGCCGTCATACAAAAGCCAATGCCCTTCTTTTGTAATGTATATAGGTAAGATATAGTATTTGTCTTGATTGATGTTGGACATTACCGTAGCGGCGCTGACCTTTGAAATATCATGCTCGGATGATTGACCTCCAAAAAGGACAGCTACAACTTTTTTGCTCATGATGGTTTTCCTTCCTTATTTAAAATTTATAGTTTATAATATATGATTATTTACAAACAACTTTTTTATATCCTATATCATTTGTAAAAAAAAGTCAAATTATTTTTGGGATATTGGATAGAGGAAAACTTAAACCTAAAGTTATGAAAGAAAAAGGATATATAATATGAAAGAGGTCTTGCAATTGCTGTAAAAATGGTGTATAATCGTATATGAAAAAGGGAGATAAAACCCTGATTTTGCGAGGTTTATCCAAGTAATAAAAAACTGTAACTTAACATTAAGTTTTTTGTAACCTGAATGTAACATTGGTATAGTACAATGTAGTGTAGAGAACAAGAAAATATCTTTGAGGAAAGGAGGTCCTTGATATGAAAAATATCATTTTCGGAAACGGTATAGCGGCAAAAGTATGCTTGACATTAACGGTATTCTTTACTATGGCACTGCTTTCTTGTATGGTTTCCTACGGAGCTCCTGTTGAAGATTTTAAAATAACGGGGGGTATAGACACTTCCAAGGCCTCCGAGATCACCTTCGATTCTTCAAGGGTAATATCGGGTACGGCGGAAAAGGGAACACTTGTTACCATAACGGTGTACGAGCCCTATACGGATGCAAAGGGTGCCGTGGCATACAACAGTTTAAGAACATACAAGGTGACTGTGGGAGCAACGGGTATATTTTCCCAGAGCATAAGTCTTAAAGAAGGCAAAAACTACATTGTGGTCATAGCCCAAAACAACGGAAAGTATTCGGAGGTAAAAACCACCGTAAACCGTAAGAATAAAGTACTTCAGGCTGTTCTTTCAAAGTCTGTTGCTTTACCCGGTGGCTCGGCATGGTAAAATAAGGTGATAATTTGAGAAATATAGGCAGAAACATTATTATTGTTTTTTTAACGGTTTTGGCTATATATCAGACGGGAGAGCTATGGTTTGGCAATTTTACAAACCGTAGCTTTTTTTTGTTTGATAATAAAGAAAAGGTCTCCACAAATGAATATTTGCTTACAAGCCTTATAGTAAACTTAGGTGATGGCAAGATAGTGAGCAGAACGGGGGGCATATACAGCGGTGACAGCAGGGAGATATTCGATAAAGCCATAAGCAAGACCGTATCCTCGGGAGAAAAGGAGTACGGTTCAAGTGCGGATTGGAAGAGTATACTCTCTAAAAGATGCGTGGTGTATGACTACAGCTTCTTTTTGCCCTACAAAGATATAGAGCCTCTTTTCGGAGCGAAGATAAAAGAAAGCGAGATAGAGGGTAAATTTGATTGTATCGTTTTGGTACCCTCCAATAACGGAGGAGATATAGAGACTTTTTTCATAAACAGGAAAACAAACACTTATGTAAAGTATTCGGCAAAGGAAAACGAGCTTAGTTCCCGTTGCTATGAGGACTGTCTCAAACTTACCCCCGACAACTCCTTTAACTATGTGTCTACAAAGCTTAACAATTTTGAGGTCTTTAGCGAAAATATTTTTATACCCGTGTGGCAGAGAGGCGATTACACCTATCACCCCGTGGAGGAGAGACCTATGCTTGAGGATATAAGCGATATAGAGTCAAATGCAGACCTCTTTTTTGATAATCCCGTTAACAAATCCTCTGCAAGAAATGCCGACTCCTTTACTTTCAGCAGCGGAAATACGGTTATAAAATACGAAAAGAATGTTTTTGAACTCTCGGATTACGACCCTATATTTGAAAAGGATATAAGTTTTACCGAAAACTATAAGGCAGCCAAAAATTTCCTCTCAAAAGACGAATACATCGAAAATGAGTACTATTTATCCGCCTACACCGATGACGGTGAGGGGAATTTTACGTTTTATTTCAATTACAAACTAAGGTCTCTTCTTTTGCTTCCTTCGGAGGAGTTAAAGGATAGTACGGGTATAGAAAGCTTTATAGAGGTGGGGACCTACGGCGGACAGATAAGAAAATACAAAAAATATGCCTGCGGTTTCGACGAGATAGAAAGTATAACAAAGTATGCTTTAACAGACTATATAACCGCCACGGACAAAATAGCGGCGGAATTTTTACAGGGAGAGGCCATGCGCATAAACGGCATAAGGCTTACTCTTCTTGCAAAAAAGGAGAGATTTGAACCTGTTTGGAGTGTAAATGTAAATGATAAAAAGTATGAGGTAAATGTGGGAGAATAGTTATGGATTGGGATAAGGCCAAAAATTACGTTATAATATTTTTACTTCTCCTTAATTTGTTTTTACTCTGTTTCATAACCTACAAAAGATCCACACAAACGGTAGGTAAACACAGGGTAGAGGATCTGTCGGCTCTGGCGGAAAGATACAATATAAGTATAAGCTGCGTACTGCCCTCGAAATACCCTCCTATGCCTAAGGTGAGCGTGGGAGAGTACAGTTATGATGCCCTGAGCCTTGAAAAGCTTTTCTTTAATTCTCTTACGGGTATAAGCCGAACGGACAAAGAGGGAAAGGGTATATTTACCAACGGTACGGGCATACTTTCTTTAGGCGGGGAGGGCTTTACATTTAAAGACGATACCGCAGGCAAGTTTACGGAAGAGGAGGCTCTTAAAAAAGCGGGCTCTTATATTAAAAGCATAAACAAGATATTCGGCAGCTTCACCTACCACGATATGGCAAGGCAGGAGGATAGGCTTATTATAACCTACTACGACAGGGCGGGAAATTACAGTATATTTTCAAACCGTGTAGTGTTTACATTCTACAAAAAAGGCGGCTTTGAGATAGAAGAAAGCTATACCCCCGTAACGGCGGGAAAGGAAAAACAAAATATAATAGCCTCCGATGAGGCGGTATACTCCGCTCTCAACACCATAAGCGAAGACTACCCCGAAGGTTGCAAGGTGCAGGGGGTAGAGGCGGGATACTATATTTTCGAAGAAGGGAAGGCGGGAGCCTACTATATGATAAGCACGGATAAAAAGGTGTATTTCCTTGATGCTCTGAGTGGATCCATAAAATCTTAAGATTTATAAAAATATGATAAATATTTGACTTTTATTGTTGAAATTATGTGCAGTTTATTGTATAATTGTTGTAATTTGAGTTGCAGGGAGAATTCCCGGTTGGTGATTTGAAAAATATGGGAAGATCGTAACCTTTAAAGTACGGTCTTTTCGGGGAAAACAATATTTTTCAATACCACAGGCAGGATCGGAGGTAATTTGGATGATCGATGCAATAAGCTGTGGCGGTGTGGTCATCTGCGAGGGTAAGGTTCTGCTGCTTTATAAAAATCAGAATGGGCGGTATATGGGTTGGGTCCTGCCGAAAGGTACGGTAGAACGCGGCGAGACCAACAGGCAAACTGCTTTGCGAGAAGTCAAGGAGGAAACGGGTTCCGATGCGAAAATAATAAAGTATATCGGGAAAACACAGTACACATTTAAGGGCACCGACGATACCGTAAACAAAACGGTACATTGGTACCTTATGGTCACAGACTCCTTTGACTGTGAGCCACAGGCGGAAGAATATTTTGTTGATGTGGGCTTTTACAAGCAGCATGAGGCTTATTATCTGCTGAAATTTCACGATGAAAAGCAAATAATGAAGCGAGCCTTCGAGGAATACAAAACCATAGGGTAGCTTTAGGGCACCTCTTAGAGGACCCCTTTAAAAATCCCCATTAAAAACAGGAGGAAAGAGTATGAAAGAGAATGTAATTGAAGTAAACAAGGCCATAAGAAAAATGGAAAAGGATAATAAGATCAAAAACACCGTTATACTTGGCACGGGCTTTGCCATTGCCGCAGGTGCTTTGATTTATTTTGCCATAAAAATGAAGGAAAAATTAGGCGAACATGCCTATGATACCTACGACTACGGCGATTGGGAAGACTACGACGATACAGAGTTTGAAGACGATTATTCCGATTACGAAGACTTTGAGGATTTTGAAGACAGCGAAGGCGACTACGAGGAATACGAAGAAGAGTAAGCAATAAGGGGGCTGTTTCTATGGGGACAGCCCTTTTTTCAATAAGGAGAAATAACATGAAAAAATCAAAATTAGCTCTGACTCTTGGAGCAACGGCAGCATTAACATTATCTATGGGAGTATGTGCAATGGCAAAAAACAAAATAATCATAGCAGGCGATTCCACAGCCTGCGAATACGGATATGACGACAACTATGCTATCCCTCGTGCGGGATGGGGTATGTATATAGACAAGTACCTTGATGATGCGGAGATAGAAAATCTGGCGAAATCAGGCAGAAGTTCAAAGAGCTTCACGGCAGAGGACAACTATACACAGATGCTTTCGGATTTGGGAGAGGGTGACTATCTTTTCATACAGTTCGGACACAACGACCAGAAAAAGAGCAGTGAAGAAGACCTTAACACCCGTTATACAGACCCCGAGGGGGATAAGGATACGGCAGGTTCTTTTAAAAACTCCCTCTATACCTCCTACATACTTCCCGCAAGGGAAAAGGGAGCGATACCCGTACTTCTCACACCCATAACAAGACTTAAGTATAACGAAGACGGCAGTGTAAACGATTCTCACACCCTCTATGACGATGCCATAAGAGAACTTGCCGAGGAAGAGGGAGTTATCTGTCTTGATATGACAAAGGCTACCATGGAAAATTATGAAAGTGTGGGGGAGGAAAAGGCTAAGGTATACCATGCGGTATACAAGGATAGTGAAAAGGGTGCAAACGGCCTTGACACCACTCACTTAAATCACTACGGTGCAAAGGTTATAGCATCCCAGACGGCAAAGCTTATGAGTGAAGACCCTGAGCTTAAAAACCTTGTAAAGACAACGGATATCGACGAGTCCGTTACAAGAATAGATTTTGTAAAGGAACTTGTGAGGCTTGGGGACATATCCTATGACGGAGAGCTTTCCTTCACCGATATCGAAAACGAAGAGGATGCAAAGGCTGCGGCTGCCGCTAAGAGCCGTGCCATAGCCCTTGGCGTAGGTGATGACAAGTTTGAGCCCTACAGAGACCTTAAGCTTAATGAGATGAAGCTTTTCTCCCAAAGATTTGCTCTTTCTCAGGAACTTGACTTCGATATACCCGAAGATAACAGTGAATTTGCTCAAGCACCCGATGTATATGCTTTGTATCAGAAAATATATTTTTCAAAGGTAACAAAACAAGCGGCAGCTCCACAGTCAGATGACGAAATAGAAAAAGTGGAATAATAATGAAAAAGATAAATAAATTTCGTGTTGTACAAATATTATCCCTTGCGGTCATGCTTGGCTGCGGGGGGTATATTATATATGTGAACGGACAGTACAAAAGTGCTAAGGAAGACTATGAACAGATACAATCCTTCGTTACGGTGGAGGAGCCTGCAGATGAGGTCACAACGCCCGGAACAGTATCTGTTGAAAATGGCACTGTATCCGTAAAAACGGCACAGGGAGAGGAAAAGGAAGAAACCTTTGTGCCCGTACCCCTTAAAGAGTACGATGAGCCTATGCTCCATGTGGATCACTACGGTCTGGGGAAGGTGAACGACAACTACAGAGGTTGGCTTTCGGCTTGTAACAACGGTATAAGCTACCCCATAGCCATAGGCAAGGATAACGGAGAATATCTGCATAAGACATTTACAAAAAAGAACAATTTTGCGGGTTGTATTTTTCTTGATTACAGATGCAGTTCCGACTACAAGGATTTTAATACTTTTATATACGGTCACAGTATGAAAGACGGCACAATGTTCAGAAGACTCATAAACTACGAGGACGATCTGTATTGTCTTAAATACCCTTGCTTTTACATATATACCAAAGAGGGCAGAACGAGATACAATATTTTCTCTGTCTACAAAACGGATTCCGACGAGGTGCTTTCCATAGTGGGGGATACCACAGATGAAACCAAGAGAGCCTTTATTTCCGAGGCAAAAAAGAGATCTCTTCACAATTTCAGAGATGTTACCGTGGGTATAGATGACAATATCGTATCCCTTGTGACCTGTGATGTACATACAGACAGCAAAAGGTTTGTGGTGTGCGGTGTGAAAGTGGACTATTAAGGAGAGTATAAATGCAAAAAGAAAGAAAAGATATAGACCCTAAGGATAAGTGGGATATTTTTCATATATTTGAAAGTGACGAAAAGTGGGAAGAAGAGTATAAAAGAGCCGAAGAGCTTATATCAAAGCTTAAAGCCTACAAGGGAAAGCTTAGCTTGGAAAATATAGGCAAGTGTCTCAAAGATATGGAGGAGGCGAAAGAGGTTGCGGATAAAGTTTGTGTATATGCAGGCTTAAGAGCAAATGAAGATGCCACGGATGCCGAACATCAAGGTATGGATCTTCGCTCTCAAAGGCTTACAAGTCTTTTGGCGGAGGCTGTAGCTTTTTTTGAACCCGAACTTACCGCTCTTCCCGAAAAGGAACTAAGAGAAAAAATAGAAACTCCCCAGCTTACGACCTACAAGCACTATATAGAAAATATACTCAGGACCTCAAAATACGTGCTTTCCCCCGATAAAGAGGAAATGCTTGCAAAGGCTTATGAGGTATTGTGCGCACCTTCAAATGTGTTTTATATGGCGGATAATGCGGATATGGTATTTACCGATGCGGTAAACTCCAAGGGAGACAGCCTTCCTCTTACCCACGGCACATATATATCCTACTTATCCGAGAGCGACAGAGTATTAAGAAAAAGTGCCTTTGAAAATCTTTACAGATCTTACAAGGCTCTTAAAAATACACTTTCCGCCGTATATACCTCCTCTCTTAAGGCGGATATTTTCGCAAGCGAGGTAAGAGGGTACAAAGACAGCCTTTATGCCGCACTCTACCCCGAAAACATACCCGTTGAGGTATACACCTCTCTTATAGATACGGTGAATGAGGCCCTTCCTCTTCTCCACAGATATATGAAACTAAAGAAAAAGGCTCTCGGGGTGGAGGAACTGCATTTTTACGATATATACGCTCCCGTTGTACAGATCGAAGAAAAAAAGTACAGCTTTGAAGAGGCTGCGGAGATAGTTAAAAAAGCGGTAGAGCCTTTGGGAGAAGAGTATTTAAGTGTTTTCACAAAGGGTATTGAAGAAGAGGGATGGATAGATAAGTATGAAAACAAGGGCAAAAGAAGCGGTGCCTATTCCTGGGGTTGCTACGGAACAAAGCCCTATGTTTCCCTTAACTTCAATTACGATATAGACTCGGTATATACCCTTATACATGAAATGGGTCATTCCATGCACTCTTACTACACATGGAAAAATCAACCCAATGTTTACTCGGAGTATACCATATTTGTGGCAGAGGTAGCTTCTACCGTAAATGAGGCTCTCCTTACAAGGTATTTTCTTGCTACGGAAAAAGATGAAAAGAAGAGGCTCTACTATATAGAAAATTTTCTTGAGCAGTTTAGGACCACACTTTTTAGACAAACCATGTTTGCGGAGTTTGAACTGGAAGTACACAAGAAAACAGAGGCAGGGGAGGCTCTTTCCTTTGAGGACTACTGCAATATATACATGGAGCTTAATAAAAAATACTACGGCGATGCTCTTTGCTACGATAAGCAGATAGCTTGGGAGTGGATGAGGATACCCCACTTCTACACGGCTTTTTATGTATATCAGTATGCAACGGGCTTTAGCTCTGCCATTGCTCTAAGCGATATGATATTAAACAAAAACGGGAAAGATGCTTATTTGGAATTTTTAAAGAAGGGGTCCTCCGCTTATTCCATAGATATTTTAAAGGATGCGGGGGTAGATCTTACAAAGCCCGATACCGTAAAGGAAGCTATGAAGGTATTCGGTGAGCTGCTTGAAGAAATGGAGGAAAATCTGTGAGAGAAAAAATACACGTTGGTAAGGAAGCTATTATCATAGGAATTATCGTTGCGCTGTTGGGATGCTTGCTTCTCTACTTTGCCCTTGACAGCCAAACAAAATTTAAAAAGTTCAGAGAGAGCGCAGAGACTGTACAAGCCTTGGTCACAAAGACCGAAACAAGAACGGTCACAAGAAGAAGCAGCAAGGGCAGAAGAAGAACCAGCCATAAATACGATGTATATATAGAATATACCGTAGAAGGTCAAATGTATGAGAGCGTACTGAGAGACTACGGCAAGTACAAAAGCTCGGGTGAGCATGTAAGTGTGTATTACGACCCCGAAAACCCTCGAGATGTCAGAACGGAAAAACATTACGAACCTGCCATACTTGTGGGAGGCGGTATCTTACTTATAGGTCTTTTGATATTTGTCAGCGGTGCAAGAAAGTACAGAAAAGCCAGAAATTTGGTGGATTTAGGTAAGTACATACAGACTTACGATTGGTTTGTGGAAAATGCCAATGTTAGGGTAAACAAGGTAATGTACAAAAGAGTGGTCTGCAAGTACTACGATGATAGAGGTGGAGAGTACACCTTTAAAAGCGGTGCCATGCATCCCAACAAAATACCCTTTGCACAGGGCTCACCCATAAAGGTATATGTGGATATAGAGCTTGACCCCAAGTCCTACTATGTATCCATGGAACCTACGGTATAATAGGCAAATTATGGATTTGTGTAAAAGGATTAAGAAAAAGGTATGATTGTGAACAATTTTTGAACAATGTTAACGGAAATTTAAAAAAACACTTGAAATGTACCCGAAAAAATAATATAATCTCTGTTAGGAAGCGTATCTTCGTGAACGGAGGTGTGGATAATGACAAAAAAAACGAAAAAGGGTATTTCCCGTAACTCTAAAAAAGGTTTCACACTTATTGAGCTTATTGTTGTTATTTGCATACTTTCAGCCCTCACGGCTTTAGCTATGCCCGCTATGGTAGGGCTTATATCAAAGGCCGAGGCAGAGGCTTGTCACACAAACCTTTCGTCCTTCAGAAGGGCATATATGCAGTACAGAGCTACGGAAGATCTCACTCAAGACCAATGTATGGAAAAGGCTGCAGATGAGATAAACGTTATAAAGACAGGTAATACCAGCTTTACGGACAAAGACGGACAAGTTTGTACCGTAGAATTTGACGAAACGGGCTATATATCAAATATAACCTGTCCCAAACATGGAGAACTTGAAAGAGGAAATATGGAGTAAAAAAACCGCCTAAAGGGCGGTTTTTTGTTGCTCAAAACACACCGAAAATCAACGGGATATTTTTGTAAAGTCTTAACACAATAGATTGCAATTGTGTTCGTGTTGTGATATAATCGTATACAACAGGATAAAAGGAGGGATCGATATGGCATTGTCAACATTAACTTCTCGTGTGGAAGAAAGGGACAAAGAGTTATTCACATCATTTTGCCACTCTGTGGGGCTCACAACTTCCGCTGCCATCAATATGTTTGTTAAAGCTGTGAACCGTGAGAAACGCATACCTTTTGAAATAAAGATGGAAGACCCTTTTTACGGTAAATCAAACCAACAGCACTTAATGAGATCCATTCAAGAACTTCGTGAAGGGAAGGGAACAAAACACGAGCTTATTGAGGTAGACGATGAGTGAAAAAATATGATCCGAAGATGCTTGGAATGATTATCTTTATTGGCAACAGCAGGATAAGAAAACTATTAAGCGTATAAACCTTCTTATTAAAGGGTACCTCTAAAAAGTGCTATTGAAGTAAAATTGAGATAGCTTGTTCGAGGACTAGGAAATGGCTCGAAGCCAATGTAGAGCATTGGTGAGAGACATTGACGACGTACTCGGGCAAGATAGCCAATTTTACG
>JAFSVK010000206.1 GCA_017444985.1 Bacillota bacterium | reverse complement strand
TCTTCTTGTGATGCAATTTTTTCTTGAAATTATAATTCTTATTCTACCTCATCATTTTTTTGATAATAATTGATTATAAAAATGTAGCTAAAGGATTTCTTTATTTCCTTAACTTAATGACATTGGGTGCCCTTTTGTTAAATCTAACGTTTTCTATATTATTTCGCCCTTTTTTCCACATATTTCGCTTCCGTTTTGGAGTAGGTGAATATTTGGGTGCTGTATAGGCTGTAGTAGCCCGAAAGCATATAGCTTAAGCTTATGGACAGGAGGTAAAAAGGCATACCCGATGTGCCGAAAAGTTCGAATGCCATTATGAAGGATGCTAAGGGGCAGTTGGTCACACCGCAAAAAACGCTTACCATACCTACCGAGGCAAAGAGGGAGGGAGATATGCCCAATATTTGACCTACTATACAACCGAGGGTAGCCCCCGTAAAAAGAGTGGGAACTATCTCTCCCCCTTTAAAACCGCAACCTAAGGTCACAGCCGTAAGTATCATTTTAATAACAAAGGCAAAGGGAAAAACGTTGCCCTCCACTGCCCTTTCTATTACCTGTGTGCCCGCTCCCGCATAGTCCGTTCCGAAAAGGGTGACCATTACCACAATAAGGCAACCCCCTACAACTATCCTTAAATACCTGTTTTCTATTTTCTTAAAAAGTTTACCCGTGTTGTGGAGTATTATACAAAATATTATACTTACCATGGCACAGGCACAACCCAATACTATGGTTTTACCCGCATTTATACCGTTAAAGGGCAGTACATCGGAAACATTGTATTTTTCTCCGAAAAAGCCAAAATGTCTTGCAACGGCACTTGCCACAAGAGAAGATACGGTACAAGGGAAAAGTGCTCCGTACTGCATATTTCCCACACTTACTACCTCTATGGAAAAAACCGTAGCCGTTGCGGGAGTGCCGAACATAGCCGAAAATGCCGCCGCCATACCCGACATTATAAACATTTTTTTGCCGTTTTGTGAAAGCTTTAATACTCTACCTATGCTGTTTCCGATACTTCCACCTATTTGCAGAGCTGCTCCCTCTCTTCCCGCAGAACCTCCGTAGAGATGGGTTATAACAGTCGAAAGAAAAATAAGGGGAGCCATTTTAAGAGGTACACCGTTTTCGGAGTTTACGGAAGATAATACCGTATTTGTACCCTTGTCGTTCTCCGCATCCAATGCCTTGTAAAATGCCACTATAAGAAGACCTGCTACAGGGGCAAGACCTATTATTAAAAAATGAGAGTCCCTGTAGGCTACCACCGTATTTAAACAGTAGAGAAAAAATGAGGCAACACTGCCTATAATAAGACCTGTAAGTACCGCAAAAAGTATTTGCTTAAAAAACGCACTGAGGTTGTGTTTTATACTACTGTTCATCTAAAGACAACCTTTCAACTATCTTCTTATCCTCAATGTTTTTAATTGTAAAGACACCGGCTTCATACATCATATAGCTGTGACAATTGCCGTTTTTGGGTATGGCTACGGAGCCGGGGTTTATGTATATCACACCCTCTTTTGTACTTTCCATAGCCTGTATATGAGTGTGGCCGTGAATGAGAACATCTCCCCTTTTAAGTTTAGGCATATTTTCCTTGTTGTAAATATGACCGTGTGTCAGAAAAAACAGCCTGCCTTTTTCAAAAAGTATGGCATACTCTGCCATAACGGGAAAATCAAGTACCATTTGATCCACCTCTGCCTCACAATTTCCTCTTACACAAAGCACTTGGCTTGATAAGGAATTTAAAAGTTCTATCACTTTTTTGGGAGCATATTCCTCGGGCAGATCGTTTCTTGGTCCGTGATAGAGAAGATCTCCCAAAAGTATAAGCCTTTCCGCCTTTTCTTCTTCATATCTTTCTTTTACAAGGCGGGCATACTTATAAGAACCGTGTATATCCGATGCAAACATTAATTTCATATATTTTTCCTCATATCATATACTTTTGAGAAAAGTCCCGACTCTTTTATACTCTCCTCCATACCTACACTGCATTTTTTGCCTTTTTTCTTTTGCATGGCAACTCCTATTTCCTTTATGTCATTGGGTGTGGTATCTATGAGTATTTCAAAGTTTTTTCTCAATTTTTCTTCTGTTATATTTCTGTAGTATCTTGCGGTAGCTACACCGCAGAGGCTTGAATTTTTAATGGGATGGACGGTTTTATTTAAAGCCCCTATTTTAAATCTTTGAAACTCTGTGCTGTCAAAGTTCTTTTCCTCAAGGTACTTTCCCGCTTTCTCAAATACGGAGTAGGTTTGAGTCAGTGCAGGGTCTCTGTAACTGTACATATAAAAGCAATCTCTTCTTATAAAGGAAAAATCTCCTCCGTAGGCACCGCCTTTTATTCTGATGTTTTCCCACATATACTCACTTGAAAGTATTTGACTTGCCACCCTTACACTTAAGGTCTTCTCCCCGTAGGAAAAGCCTTGGGCATTAAAGTTTACATTGGTGTTAAGTATATAGGCTGTATCTTCATATACTTTCGGAAGGGTAAAAATGCCCTCTTCTATTCTTTCGGGTAAACTGTCTTTAAAGGCTTTTAAGGAGCTTATCATACTCTTTTTTTCTTTTTCCCCCGATGCAAAAGTATAACTGAAATTATTCTTGCAAAAAAGCTTTTGAGCAAGTCTTGTTATATCCTTTACGGGTTCTTTTGCATTTGTAATATAGTTATAAAGGCTGTAGCCTCCCGTAGCAAAATTATAGGCATAGGTGTCATCTACGGAGGACATCGCCGTATTTAAAGCAAGGGTGTTACCTCTTGTTATAAAGCTTTCTTCAAGATTTTGCTTAAGTTCTTTTATAAGATAGTAAAATCTTTCCTTCTGTTCATACCTTGTATTTATAAGAGAGGATATTATATTAAAAACAAAGTCTTTGTTTTCACTTAAAAATTCCGCTCCTATTATAAACCCCGGCTTATATGAGTCTACTGTTTTGTACATATAAGGATATACCGTAAAATCTCCCAGATAGTAATCTATATCCGAGCATCTTTTGGCATCGTAGTTTTTTGACATATATGCCAAAAGACCCAATACGGGAAACTCCTCTTCCGTAAGAGAGGAGGTATCAAAAAACATATCAAGATAGGTTATATCCTCACTTTTTACGGGTACATATATATCGCCCTCATCCACATCATAATCTATTAAGTTTATGCAAGAATCGGCATCAAGACTTTTAGGGTCTGTGACAGTTATGGAAGAAAGAGCCTCTTTTGTATCCTCCATATTACAATACTCTTCAAAAGAAGAGTCGTTCTTTTCAGCTACTATAGTTGCTTCCTCTTCTTCATAGCTTTCATCAAGACTTATTTGACCGTAGACACCTTTATTTAAAATGTACTCCTTTACAAGCTCTCTTACATCTATACTCTCTATCTCTTTGAATATCTTTTGCATTTTTATGCTTTCAAAGGACTCATCTCCCGACATAAGTCCCTTTAAAAGCCTGATATTATAAAAAAGGCCTTTTGGCTTATAGCCGAAATCTTCATTTAGTATACAAAACTTATATTCATTTAAAGCTGCCTTGTAAAGATATTCATCTACGCCGTTTTCCGCAATATTTTGCCACTGTTCTTCTATTTTTTCTTTTATATCCTCAAAGGAGCCTTTGTCTTGTTTTGCTATTAGCATAAGAGAGGACAAAAAACAACTTTCATCGTTATCGGCCTCGGGGGAAAGAACAAGTGAAGAGGAGGTCAGAGCCTTTCTCATGGGAGAGTTTTCTCCGTTTACAACGGCATCGCAAAGAAGGGTAAAGGCTATATTCTTGGCATACTCACAATTATTTCCCGTATAATATGCCGCACAAAAATACTTTTCCTTCTTGCCCTTTTTTCTAAAGAAAACATCTCTGCCCGATTTTAAGGATATATCTTTGTTAAAAACAAAGGTCTTAGGCTCATAGTAGGATAAATACTCTTTTTCCAAAATATCAAAGTAGTATTCTATATCGAGAGCACCGTAAAAATATATCACCGCATTTGAAGGGTGGTATTTTCTTCTGTGAAAGTCAAGGAAATCCTCGTATTTTCCTTTTTCTATTTCTCCCGGTACTCCCGCAGAGGTATAGGCGTAACTCGTACCCTCAAAGAGAACACGTTTCACCTCTCTTACAAGGGTGGATACGGGGTGAGAAAAGGAGCCCTTCATTTCATTCAAAACTATACCGCTTACAGTTTCCCCGTCACTTCTCCAGCCCTCTTGCCTGTAAATACCTTCGTTTTCATACATTAAAGGTCTGTGTACCGCATCTATATACACTCTTACAAGATTTTCAAAGTCCTTATCACTTATACTTGCCACGGGATATATTGTTTTATCGCTGTAAGTAAGTGCGTTAAGGTAGGAATGTACCGAACCCTTTTCAAGTATGTTAAAAGGGTCTTTTATGCGGTACTTTTCACTTCCGCAAAGTACACTGTGCTCCACGATATGGGCAAAACCCATATCATTTTCGGGAAGCGTGGAAAAGGCAAGAGAAAATACCTTTTCCGTGTCCTCACAGTCCATAAACACTACCCGTGCTCCCGTTCTGTGCTTGTAGATATATCCCGTTGCCTTAATATCCTCTATATATTCTTTTTTTATAAGTTTGAAATTACTCAAGATTTACTCCTTATCAGTGCTCCGACAAATATTTTGAAGCCTCGCTTCTTATATTGCTCAAGGGATGATTTAATGCCACCTCATTGTAATATTTTTTGGCTGTCTCAATATCTCCGTCGGCATTTGCCATTCTTGCCAGCTGATACTGTGCGGAATATTTTACCTCTTCATTTTGTGTGGCACATCTTATACATTTTTGATAAAAAGCTACGGCGCTTTCTCTGTCTCCCCTGTTTCTTGCGGTCTCACCCAAGTCGTAGTAGGATTTGGCGGCTGCGGGAAGCACTGAAAAGCACAGGCTTCTGTACTGATTTACAGCTTGTTCCGAAAAACCTCTCGGATCTAAAAGAAGAAGTTTATCCGCAGCGGCTCCCGGATTTCCGCTGTCGTATATTTTTTTAATGTCATTAAGGGTCTGTACTCTTTTTTCAAGTTCCTGTTCATCGGAGGTGTATATCCTTGCCCTTAAAACATCTATCTCCGCATTTAGCTGTTCTATGGTTTGGGCATCGGAGGCAAGTTTTTCCTCCCTGCTTGCTATATCTATACTGTATTTAAGCTCCGAATCCTTATATAGATCCTTTGACCTTTTAACAACAGAGGGTATTATAAGCACACCGCATACTACGCCGCACAGCACTACCCCCAGTATAAAGCCCATAAATCTGCCCCTTGATGAGTATACCACATTTACGGGGGAGGTTTCGCTTTTTTCACGAATATCGGGTTCTTTTTGCTCAAAGGGTTTAAATTTGTCGGGCTTTAAGTACTTTAGATAGCAAAGGGCCTTTTCATTGTCCTTATCCATCTTAAGTACTCTGTTTACTCCCGCCAAAGCCTCTCTGTTTTCGTTTCTTCCTATGTGGCAAAGTGTTTTTAAATTGTGAGCCTGTACAAAATACTTGTTGTCTTCAATAGCCTTTTTCAAAGCCACAAGAGTAAGGTCCGTATTACCCTCACGAAAATGTTTCAGGGCTATGTTGTAGTTTTTAACAGCTCTGACCTTAGCCTCAAAATTATCTTTTTTAAGTTCTTCTATATAGTAGAAAGCAGGGTTTTCTTTTTTGTCCTCATCCAGAAGGCAACTGAACTGCCAAGCTTTAAAAGCTTGCGTAACAGCACCTACTCTTTGATACACCAAGCCCAAAAGATTTTGTGCCTTTACATTGTCTTTGCGAAATGAAACACTTTTTCTTAAGGCGTGGCAGGCATCGGTGTATCTCCCCTCATTTGCATACATAAGCCCCTTATTGAAATACCTTACCGCAAGATTGTATACCTTGGCGGCAAAGACCACATCCGTACCACAGCTTGTGCATACCCCGTCTTTTTCTTCACCACCGCAGTATGCGCAGATCATTTTTCACTTTCCTTCCCTGCTTCGAGGTTCATATTCTTCCCCTCTGCAAAAGTTTTCAAAATATCCATAATGTCTTCCACATTGTTATCGTTCACCCTTTCCTCCGAAATATCCAGTTCGGGCAAAAGGTCGAATTTTGAAAGCTCGTTTTTAAAATTAAACATTTTCTTCCTCTGTTTCCGTAACAGCTATACAAAGTTCTTCCAACTGTTTTTCATCAACTTTATTGGGTGCATCGGTAAGAAGACAGCTTGCATCCTTTACCTTGGGGAAGGCTATAACGTCTCTTATGCTCTCTGCACCGCAAAGAAGCATAACAAGTCTGTCAAGACCGAAGGCAAGTCCGCCGTGAGGGGGTGCACCGTACTTGAAAGCATCCAAAAGGAAACCGAATCTTTCGTGAGCATCCTCTTTTTCAAAGTTAAGGAGTTTGAAGGTCTGTTCCTGAATGTCCTCTCTGTGTATTCTTATACTTCCTCCGCCTACTTCACAGCCGTTTAATACCATGTCGTAAGCCTTAGCTCTGACATTCTCCACATCCCCCTGCATAAACTTATCCAAGTCTTCATCCATGGGAGAGGTGAAGGGATGGTGCATAGCCACAAATCTACCCTCTTCCTCACTGTATTCAAACATAGGGAACTCCGTTACCCAAAGAAGGTCGTAGGTGTCATCTTTTATGAGATCGAGCCTGCGGGCAACATCAAGTCTCAGTGCTCCCAATGCATCCCATACCACCTTGTTTTTATCTGCACATATAAGTATAAGGTCGCCCTTATTTGCACCTACCGCCTCTATAATACGGTCGGTCTCTTCTTCGGAGAAGAATTTTGATATACTGCTCTTTACGCCATCTTCTTTAAGCTGTATATAAGCAAGACCCTTTGCGCCGTAGGTCTTTGCCACTTCCACAAGCTTGTCTATTTGTTTTCTGGGCATATCGGCACAACCGGGGGCAACAATAGCTCTTACGCTTCCGCCCGCCTCAAGAGCAGAGGCAAATACCACAAATTCCGTACCTCTTACAATATCCGAAATATCCTTAAGTTCTATTTCAAAACGGGTGTCGGGCTTATCGGAGCCGTATCTGTTCATAGCCTCTATCCAAGGTATCCTTCTTAAGGGAAGCTGTATATCTATACCCTTTATTTCCTTGAATATTCTTTGTATAAATCTTTCGTTAAGAGACATAACATCATCCTCTTCCACGAAAGAAAGCTCCATATCTATCTGTGTAAACTCGGGCTGTCTGTCGGCTCTGAGGTCCTCATCTCTGAAACATCTTGCTATCTGAAAATATTTATCAAAGCCCGAAACCATAAGAAGCTGTTTAAAAAGCTGAGGACTCTGAGGAAGAGCATAGAAATTACCGGGATGCACTCTTGAGGGAACAAGGTAGTCTCTCGCACCTTCGGGAGTGGACTTTGTAAGCATGGGGGTCTCTATTTCAAGGAAACCTTCATCGCTTAAAAAGTTTCTTGCAGCCATTGTTATTTTATGTCTTAATATAATGTTTTCCGCAACATTGGGGCGTCTCAAATCAAGGTATCTGTACTTTAATCTAAGCTCCGTACCCACCTCTGCCTTTTCATCTACCTGGAAGGGAGGAAGTTCGGACTCCGAAAGTATCTTTATCTGCTCTGCGGCAATTTCTATAGTACCCGTTTTCATTTTGGGATTTATATTTTCGGGAGTTCTCTTTTGTACCGTACCCGTAACGGCTATAACATACTCGCTCTTTAAAAGCTTATCCTGTGCAAGCACAGCCTCGGGGCTTGACTGCTCGTCTACCACCACCTGTACTATACCGCTTCTGTCTCTTAAAAGTATGAATGAAAAGTGGGAGAATATTCTTTTTCTTGATACCCAACCCATGACGGTTACGCTTTTCCCCGTCATTTCCTCATTTACATCACAACAATAACAACTTCTTTTAAGTCCGTTTAATAATTCGCCCATTTTTATCTCCTTGTTCTGTTTAATATTTCATTTACCGTTTCGGAAAGTTTTATATCTACTTTTTCGCCGTCTTGCATATTTTTAAGAACAACGCTGTCGTTTTTAATATCGTCATCACCTATTACAAGGCTGTAGACTGCCTTTATTTTATCGGCATACTTCATTTGCGCCTTAAGGGAGCGCCCTACGATATCACATTCTGCCGCTATACCTTCAGCCCTCAGTTGACCGCAAAGCTTTTCGGCATACATTTCTCCCTCTTCACCTATGGAAGCAATGTATACATCGGCGCCTTCTTCTTCGGTGCTTTCTTGTTGTTCAAGTAAAAGCATTATCCTTTCAAGACCCATAGCAAAGCCTACGGCGGGTGTATCCTGACCTCCGCACTCTTTTACAAGGTTATCGTACCTGCCACCGCCGCAAACGGTACCCTGTGCTCCTATATCCTCACTTACAAATTCGAATACCGTCCTTGTATAATAGTCAAGTCCTCTTACTATGGTTTTGTCTACGATGTAGTCTATACCCAAGTTGTCAAGGTGCTTTTTCAGAGCCTCAAAGTGCTGTGTACACTCCTCATCAAGGCAGTCAAGTATACAGGGTGCCTGTGCCAAAACTTCCTTGCATTTTTCATTCTTGCAATCAAGAACTCTCAAAGGATTTTTTTCAAATCTCTGCTTGCAATCCTCACACAGGGAGTCTATCCTCTCCCCTACAAAAGATTTTAAGGTGTCGTTGTATTTTTTTCTGCACTCACTGCAACCGAGAGAATTTATTTTAAGCTTTATGTTTTTAAGACCTAAGTCTTTTATAACATTGTGTGCAAGGGCAATGGTCTCGGCATCCGCTCTTACATCCTCACAGCCGTAAACCTCCACACCAAACTGATGGAACTGCTTATATCTTCCCGCTTGAGGTCTTTCGTTTCTGAAACAGGGAGCTATGTAGAAAAGCTTTACGGGCATGGGAAGAGATGACATACCGTTTTCTATAAAGGCTCTTGCCGCCCCTGCCGTACCTTCGGGCTTAAGGGTAAGGCTTCTTCCTCCCCTGTCCTCAAATGTAAACATTTCTTTTTGCACTATATCGGTAGTTTCTCCCACGCCTCTTTCAAAGAGCTCCGTGTATTCAAACATGGGAGTTACTATTTCTTTCACACGAAAGCTTCGGCAGACCTTTCTTATTTTTTCTTCCACGTTTCTCAGCATTACAGCCTTTTCTCCGTAGAAGTCATTGGTTCCTCTCGGTTTTTTTACAGCCATTTTATTCCTTCCTCTTTTCTTTTTATCATTTCATCTATTCTTGATATATAGTCATCAACGCTTTTTACATTGAAAATTCTTTCGATCTCATTTGTGGCTCTGTTTACAAGCTTTGTACTTGCACCTGCTCCCAAGGCAAGTATACTTTGCTTTTCTTCCATGATCTCCACATTATACACGCAGGCGGCATTTTCTTTGCAATAACCTACATTTTCAAAATTACCCAGCATATTTTTCTGCCTGTACATATAGTAGGGGAACATACCCATTTTTTCGGTACACTCTCTTGCATAGTTTACAAGCCTGTCCATGGTACGGTAGTCCTCAAGTTCGAAACTGTCAAGCTGTTCTTTAAGTCTTGAGGCTCTCTTTACCGCAAGGGTATGCACCGTTATACTTTCGGGAGAAAGCTTTTCAAGACCTTTAAAAGTATTTTCAACTTCCTTTTCTTTTTCCCCCGGAAGCCCCAATATTATATCGGTGTTTATATGTTCATGCCCTTCTTCCCTTGCCATATAAAAGGCAGATATAAAATCTTCCACAGTGTGTTTTCTGCCTATGGTATCAAGGGTCTTTTGGTTTAATGTTTGGGGATTTACGGATATTCTGCCTACATTGTATTTTTTAAGTATCTTTAATTTTTCTCTGTTGAGAGTATCGGGTCTGCCTGCCTCCACAGTGTATTCCTCGGGGCTTGGGAAATATTTTTCCACAAGATACAAAAGCCTTTCAAGCTCCTCTTCATCCAAAGAAGTGGGTGTACCTCCGCCTATATATATACTCTCAATGTTTTTATCCCTGATATATTTTGATGAGAATACTATCTCCTTTTCAAGGGCATCCAAATAGGCACCCTTCTTTTTACCGTATTGCGACAGGGGATAGGAGGTAAAAGAGCAATACAAGCACCTTGTGGGACAAAAGGGTATGCCTATATAGATGCCTACTTTACCCTCACCCTTTTTAAGTATCTGTCTTTCGTTTTTAGAGACCTCCTCCATAAGAGAAAGTTTGTAGTCTTCCACAAGATACTTTTCTTTAAGGAGTGTTCTTATATCCTCCTCCGCCATACCGCTTTCATAAAACTCCGTAAATATTTTGGCGGGCCTTACACCTGTAAGTATACCCCAGGGTAAAGGCAAAGACTTATATTTTTTAAGCGCCATAGAGGCAGAAAAGCCTATAACTCTTTTTATTTCTCTCTTTTCTTCAAGAAAGGGTGTTGGGCTTTTTTCACAGTAAAAAAAGGCTACCTCTTTCTTGTTTTCATAAAGGCGGGCACCTGCCCCTTTTTCGTCAAGATAAGACAGGAGAGTAAGACCTTCCCCCGCCTCTTCAACTCTAACATATTTTTCGTTTTGAAAAAAAAGCATGAGCACGGAAACAACATCATCGCTCATCTCATGCCCTTTAAGAATATAATCCATATTACAAACCTACATACATATTGTTTGCTTTTTCATAGCCTATGGAGGTGTTGGGCCCATGTCCGCAATAAACAATGGTATTTTCGGGAAGTGTGAAAAGTTTTTCCCTTATATTTTTATGCAACAGGCTCTCGTTACCTCCGGGAAAATCACTTCTTCCCACAGAACCCATAAAAAGAGTATCTCCGCTGAAAAGCATAGCTTTGTCTTCTATATAGTAGCAACAGCCCCCCGGTGTATGCCCCGGTGTGGATATGGCTCTTACCTTGAAAGGACCCGCTTGAAGTTCCTCTCCGTCGGATAGAACACAGTCGTACTCGCTTGTTAAGGCGTAGTCAAAGTATACGCTTAAATTGTATGTAGGGCTCGAAGCTACGATCTCCTCGCCCTTTCCTATGTATACCTTTGCTCCCGTTTTTTCCTTTACCTGTTTTAAGGCACCCACATGGTCGTAGTGGCAATGAGTAAGAAGTATAGCCTCTGTTTTAAGTTCTTTTTCCTCAAGAAAAGAAACAATATCCTCTCCCCTGCCACCCGGGTCTACTATAAGAGCATTTTTATCATCATCGTAGAGTATAAAACAGTTTTCATCCATATCGTAAGAAACGATGGTCTTTATCCTCATATCACACCTGTCCTTTAAAATAGCCTGTCGCTGTCCAAAAGTATGGTTACGGGGCCGTCATTTAAAAGCTCCACCTTCATATCGGCACCGAAAACACCCTTTTGAATGTGGGGATAGTTTTTTTGACAATAGTCTGTGAAAGCTTCAAATATGACCTTTGCCTTTTCGGGCTTTGCTCCCATGGCAAAAGACGGTCTGTTGCCCTTTCTGGCATCGGAATATATGGTAAAATTCGGCACTATAAGTAAACCGAAGCCATTATCCTTAAGGGAAATATTCATTTTCCCTTCCGTATCTTCAAATATCCTTAAGTTTACCATCTTTGAAAGCATCCTTTCAAAAACACTTTCATCATCCGTATCGTTTATACCCACAAGGGCAAGTATACCTCGGTCTATCTTTCCTACCGCTTCGCCTTCGATACTCACACTTGCCCTTGATACTCTCTGCAATACAAGCCTCATGTCGTCACTCTCTCCGTTTTTTCAACTCCTGGTACTTTCATTATTTTTGAAGATATGAAATCCAGCTGATTTCTGCTTCGTATTTTGATGGAAATATCAACAATGGCTTTTTGTGATTTTGTTTTCCTTCCGTTGACATTCAGTACACTTATGCCTTCATCCATCATTATTTTCAGCACATCCATAGTAAGAAGGCCCTCTCTGTCCGTGGCAAATATCCTTATATCAGCCACATACTCGCCCATTGAAGTACCCTCTTCTTTACCTGCCTGATCCCATCTTGCTTCAAGGAGCCTTGCCCTTTCATCCTCGGAAAGGTTTATAATGTTTACACAATCCGTTCTGTGTATGGAAACACCTCTGCCCCTTGTTATAAAGCCCACTATCTCATCTCCTGGTACGGGAGCGCAACATTTTGAAAATCGAACTTGAGCATCTCCCACTCCTTCGATGTAAACACCGCTTTTGGTCTTCTTTCGCACGGCTTCACGGGTCTGTCCCGCCTCTACCTGTGCCTTTATTGCTTCTTCCTGTTCTTTTAGAAGCTGTTCGTTGGTCTTTTCTCTCTTGAGCCTTTCAAGGTAAACTTCATTGAGTTTATTTATGATCTGCCCTTCTTTAAGACCTCCGTGACCTACGGCGGCACACAGTGAATCCCAATCTTTAAAGGAATATCTTTCAAGAGCCACATCTATAAGCCCGGGAGATTGTATCTCCGTAAGTGGCAAGCCTTTTTTAAGGGCTTCCTTTTCTATAAGTTCCTTACCCCTCTGTATATTCTCCTCTTTGTTTATCTTCTTGTACCATTGGTTTATTTTGGAGCGAGCCTGACTTGTTTTTACAAACTTGAGCCAATCTCTGCTGGGACCTCTGGAATTTTGGCTTGTTATGATCTCTACCCTGTCACCGTTTTTAATGTTGTAATCAAAGGTGACTATCCTGTTATTTACTCTGGCGCCTATCATTTTGTTGCCTACGGCAGAGTGTATGGCATAGGCAAAATCCACGGGGGTGGAGCCTTCCACAAGGCTTATAAGATCTCCCGAAGGACTGAAACAATATACATTATCGCTGAAGGCATCAAGGTCCGTCTTTATGGTCTCCATAAATTCCTTGTTGTCGGACATATCTCTCTGCCACTCAAGTATCCTTCTGAGCCAGTTCAGCTTAACATCCTCGCTGGAATCCTCTTCACCGTTGACCTTGCCCTGTTTGTATTTCCAGTGAGCCGCAACACCGTATTCTGCAGTCTTGTGCATCTCAAAGGTCCTTATTTGTATTTCAAATACCATACCGTCGGGGCCTATCAAGGTATTGTGAAGGGATTGGTACATATTTGCCTTAGGTGTCGCAATATAGTCTTTAAATCTGTTGGGTATGGGGGTATAAGCCTCATGTACGACACCCAATACGCCGTAGCAATCCTTAACGCTGTCTACAAGCACCCTGACCGCAAAGAGATCGAATATTTGGTCTAAGGTCTTGTTTTTGTTTTTCATTTTTTTGTATATACTGAAAAAGTGCTTCGGGCGACCGTATACGGTACATTTTATATCAGCATCCGCACACTTTTGCTGTATCTCACGAACGATACCGTCTACATACTTTTCTCTCTCGGATTGTTTTCTGTGTATCTTTTCGGCAAGATCGTAATACGCCTCGGGATTAAGGTACCTTAAGCAAAGGTCCTCCATTTCCGTTTTAATTTTTGAAATACCAAGTCTATCGGCTAAGGGGGCATAGATGTCTAAGGTCTCTTGAGCTTTTTCCTTTTGTTTTTCGGGTGTCATAAAGCCAAGGGTCCTCATATTGTGGAGCCTATCGGCTATTTTTATAAGTATTACCCTTATGTCCTTTGCCATGGACATAAACATTTTTCTGTAGTTTTCCGCCTGTATCTCTTCTTTTGAGGAATAGGCTATTTTTTCAAGCTTTGTAACACCGTCTACAAGCAAGGCAACATCGGGATTAAAAAGATTTGACAGCTCCTCTAAGGAATAGTTGGTATCCTCCACCACATCGTGTAAAAGACCTGCCACGATACTCTCCATATCAAGCTCAAGCTCCGCAAGTATCTTGGCAACACAAAGAGGATGTATTATATACGGCTCTCCCGACTTTCTCTTTTGCTCTCCATGGGCTTGCTTTGCAAGGTTATATGCCTTTTCAAGCATGGAGTAATCTTTTACGGGGTGATATTTTTCTATTTCCGAAACAAGTTCTTTGTAAAGCTCTTCAACCTGTTCGGATATGGACTCATCGGAGTCCTCGCTCACACTTATCAAGCCCTTATCGGTAACCTTTCCATGGATCTGGGGTCCGCTTTTGATACTTTCAAGGACGGTCTCCTTGAATTTTTCCTTTTTTTCAATGGTTTTGATAATACTTTCTTTCTTCTCGCTGTCGCTTATGAATGGCTTACTTTGAGCCTTTTCCGTTGTTTTTTCCATGTTACGGTCACCTCCTTGTTAAATGATATACGGTTTTTCCTTCTTTGAGAGCCTGCCGATGCCTGTTTTCATAATAATCTCCCCTGTCTCGGTCTTATATACAATAAAGCAAAAAATATAAACCTATTTTATTACATTTTTTACTTTATTACAAGGAAAATATGAAATTTTGTAACCTATATGTAATAAGACGGTAATATTCACAAAAAATAGGTATAAAATTTATATCGATACTGCATTTTTTCATAAAACTTTCTTGAATTTACAGAAAAAATATAGTATTATTATACTATGAGAATGTCTCAATTTAAAAAAACTATAGAAAACAAGGTTCTATGTTTATAAGGGTACCTCTAAAAAGTGCTATTGAAGTAAAATTGAGATAGCTTGTTCGAGGACTAGGAAATGGCTCGAAGCCAATGTAGAGCATTGGTGAGAGACATTGACGACGTACTCGGGCAAGATAGCCAATTTTACGAT
>JAFSVK010000205.1 GCA_017444985.1 Bacillota bacterium | reverse complement strand
TGCTATTGAAGTAAAATTGAGATAGCTTGTTCGAGGACTATGAAATGGCTCGAAGCCAATGTAGAGCATTGGTGAGAGACATTGACGACTAACCTTTGCAAGATAGCCAATTTTACGATTTATGAGTTTTTAGAGGTGCCCATTAATCAGTACTTCCTTAGATGTGCCCTCAGTCGTAGGTAGAAAATACAAAATGATGACTTCCTATGTAATTTACTATACCCGGAAGTATACCCGTGTATGAGTAATACCAAAATCTTTCTCTTCCCTTTGTGGAAACAAGAAGTTTTGATTTATCCAAATAAGGATGATAAAACATACTTACTGAATTTCCTTCTTTCACCGTTTCCTGTATGGTATTTATAATTATTTCCCTGTCGTTTGCGCTTTTAACATAATCTGCGGGTGTTGGTATATAATATACATCTTTACCGTTTTCTTTATTTATATAAATCTTACTTTTAACGGAATTATCGGGATTTCTGTAGGATTGATATATAGCTTTGAAGTAGTTTTCGGCTGCATTAAGCTGTTCTTTGGTAGCGGCATAGTGAGGAAATTCAAAAAATTCATCTACATAACCAAGCTTTGCACAGGTTTGCCTTGCAAGTATAAACCTTTCCACCTGTTCTTGCTTTGAATAGGGTGTATCTTCTCCCCACTCATTTCCCACGGTACTTCTTTCATTTCCGTATTGGTGAGTATAACCGTGAAGACCTATATGTCCGCCATGGTCTGTCATATAGTCAAGAACATAGAGAAAATAGGAATTATAAAGATTATAGTCCGTGGAAAGGTCGTTTTTAATATTATACTTAGGGTTTACATATACGGGCACCCACGCTATATAGTACTGTTGTCTTCTCGTATACAAGTATTGTGTGGCATATCTTAATCTTTCCACTTCCGCCACACTGTATTGACCTTCTTGAGTGTCAACACCGTCTGCCACTATATCTTCAAGTCTTAAAAGTGCGGTGGATGAGTCTACTGCACTGGGTGTCAGAAGATCATCCTCCATATTACAGTGGTTTCCAAGTATTACTACCCTCTTTTTTTCAAGATTTATAACGGGTACAAAATTAAGTTGTTCAAGAAAATCGTATATTGAAATATATAAAACTCCGTTATAATAGAAAGTGGAAGGTCTGTTGGAAAGGTCTTGATCCACAGGTACGGTTATGGATGTGCCGGATATAGCTATATCTATTACCGAACCGCATCTTACATAACTTCCACCAAGACTTTTAACAGTGTTTAAAAGAGGTATACACAATCTTCCGTTACAGTAAAGTACCGTAACATTTGCCTTCATTGCCCCAAGAAAATTTATTTCCACATTGTCTTGGGCATAATTCATATTTATACCCGGGTCTTTATACTCTTCAATAACATATTCATCGGCATTTACATTATTGTATTGCAAAGACATGGAAAATAAAGCAAGGCTTAAAAATTTTGCAATATTCTTTTTTAAAACATTCATATAAACATCATATTTCCTTTTTCTGAAAAATTGTCTATAATTATATTAAAAAATTTATACAAAATCAATATATAAAAAAACTTTTATTTTTTTATAATTTGTGGTAGAATTTTATTTACTCTAAAAAATAATGAAGGGGACACCTTAATATAATGGAACTGAAAATACACGAAGGATATAAAAAGGAAAATATGGACGATAACAGCAATATTCCCTCATCTAATGAAAGTTTAGGCAAAATATGGGATCATATTATTAAAAATATAGGACTTACAGAGCTTGTATACAATACTTTTTTTGCCGATTCAAAAGCTTTAAGTATAAAAGAAGATGTATTTACAGTGGTAGTACCTATGGAATTTGCCAAAAGACCATTAAAAGATCACACTCTGTCCATAGAAGAAAAATTAAAAAATATATATAATAAAAATATAAAGTTTGAGGTTATTTGTGAAAATGAGGTAAAAGATTATAATTTAGGGATCTCAAACACAAAAGAAAAAGAAAACACGACCGATAAAAAAACAGGGCTTAAGAGTGAGTTTACATTCAACAACTTTGTTGTGGGTGAATCCAACAAACACGCCCACTCGGCAGCCTTAGCCACAGCTTTGGAACCCGGTTACAGTTCCTACAATCCCCTATTCTTTTATTCAAGTGTGGGAATGGGCAAGACCCACCTTATGCAGGCTATAGGCAACTTTGTGCTTGAAAACAAAAAAGATACCAAAATATACTATATAGCTTGTTCGGAGTTTATAACGGAATTTACACAATCTTTGGTTAATAAAACCACAGACGATCTAAAAAACAAATATAAAAATTTAGATCTTTTTCTTCTTGACGATGTACAGTCTTTAGAGGGTAAAAAAGAAACTCAAAATGCCTTTTTTGAAATATTCAACTCCCTTGTAAATAACGGTAAACAGGTGGTTATGTGTTCTGACCGCCCTCCCGCCGAAATAAACGATTTAGCCGAAAGAATAAGAAACAGAATGATAAGCGGCATTATAATAGATATAGGAATGCCCAAATTTGAAACAAGAATGGCAATAATAAGAAAAAAAGCCGAAAATCTAAATGTTTCCATTTCGGATGAAGCCATTGAAACAATAGCGGCAAATTCTCACTCAAGTATAAGAGAAATGGAAGGTCTTCTTAACAGGGTAGTACTTTTTTCAAAGGTTGAAAATATGCCCATAACAAAAGAACTTGCCTATGAGGCTATAAAAGATATTATTAAAAATGAAAAACCCGTACTTGATATAGACTATATAGTTAAAACCGTGGCGGAATACTACGATGTACCCGAAGAATCTATATGTTCCAAAACAAGAAAAAAACCTACCATTACTTACAGACAGATAGCTATATATCTGACAAGAAAACTTTTGGATACCACTTTAAACAAAATAGGTTCCAAATTCGGAGGTATGAACCATTCCACGGTAAGCAGTACCTGCGATAAAATAACTTTACTTATAGAAACAAATAAACAAATATCCGAAGATATTGAAAAGATAGAAAAAAATATAAAAGAAAACACCTGATTTATGGGAAAAAATAAAGTTATCAACAATGAATGTTCAAAACTTTAAATATAATATGCCTTTTATATCAACAAAATAAAAGTTTTAAACAAAAATTGTTGAAATGTTCAAAACTTATATTTTGATAAAATATTATCACTTAAAATAAATGTTTAAAATGTTTGAATGTTACAGTTTTATTACATTAAATTAACATTTTATCAACATAATATATTGCCTTATATACTTTGATACAAAGTGTTTTCAACATTTCAACAGCCTTTATTAATAATATTATTAAAATATATTATATATATTTATATATGAGCGGAGGAATATTTATGCATATATCCTGTAACAAAACCACACTCTTAAATGCCATAAATTTTGTTATAAAACCTACTTCTACAAAAACAACAAAGCCTATAACCAACTGTATATATATAAATGCGGACAGAGGGGGTTTAAAACTTATATCAAATAATTATGACATAAGTATAGAAACAGACTATATAGAATCGGAAATATACTCAAAAGGCTCCGTAGCTATAGATTCAAAAAGATTTGAATCCATAATAAGAAGTCTTCCGGAAGGCATTATAGATATAAAAGTTGATGATAAGTTTTTATGTGATATAAAGCTTGGAAAATTCGAAAGTAAATTAAAGGGTATGGATCCAAAAGAATTTCCTATGCCCGTAGAAGTACTTAATGTGGAAGAGCCTGTGGTAATAAAAGAAAAAACATTAAAAAATATGATAAATAAAACCATATTTGCAGTAGCCACAGACAATAACAGACCTATACTTAAGGGTGAGCTTTTAAAACTTGACGGCGGTGTATTCAGTATAGTTGCCATAGACGGTTTCAGAGTGGCATGGAGAATGGAAGATATAGGTGTAAAGGGATATAATGAGATAGTTGTACCCGGTGAGACCATGAAAATAGTACAGTCTCTTTTAGGTGATAATGAGGATGAGGTGCAAATATATTCGTCTTCAAGAAACGTAAAGTTTATTATAAACGGTTCCAGCGTAGTATCCTCACTTCTTGAAGGTGTATATATAAATTATGAAAATCTTTTCAAAATAGATTCTCCCATAAACTTAAATGTGGAAACAAAGCTTTTATCAAGCGCTGTTGAAAGAACAAAGCTTATGTATGAGGACAGCAAGGTAATACCTATTGAAATAAAGGTTGAAAACGAAAATTTAAATATAAGAACGGAATCCGATTACGGCGATATAAATGAGGATATAGAGGTAAAGGGAGAGGGAGAAATATCCATAAAATTCAATACAAAATATTTAAGTGATATTTTAAAGGCCATAGATGAAGAATATATATGCTTAAATATGAATACGGAAAAAAGCCCTTGTATCATAACGGGAATATATGACGAATCATATAAATATTTTATACTTCCCATAAATTCCAAGTAAAACAGAGGTAAAACATGAGTGATGTATATATAAAAGACGAGTTTATAAAGCTTCAACAGGCTATGAAATTGGCAAGAGTGGTATCCTCGGGTTCGGAAGCTAAAATATATATTACAGAGGGTGAGGTAAAGGTAAACGGTGAGGTTTGCCTTCAAAGGGGTAAAAAGTTAAGAAACGGCGATACTGTGGAATTTAAAAACAATTCTTTTACGGTAAAGAACAGTGATCAATAATTTAAAAATTAAAAATTTCAGAAATATAAAAGAAATAAACATAGATTTAAACGAAAATGTTAATGTTTTCTACGGAGATAACGCTCAGGGAAAAACTAACATACTTGAATCTATGTTTATTTGCGCTACCGGAAAAAGCATGAGAACAAGGTACGAAAAAGAGCTTATAATGTTCGGTGAAAAGAATGCTCACATTCAAATAGAAGCTTTTAACGGTACTTTAAAGGATAAAATAGAAATAAATATAAGCAGCAGAGAAAAAAAGAATATATATATAAATAATATAAAAATAAGTAAATTGGGAGAACTTTTCGGCACTGCGGGTATGGTATTTTTTTCTCCCGAGGATCTTTTACTTATAAAAGAAGGTCCTTCATACAGAAGAAAATACATAGATATTGAAATGTGTCAAATAAGCAAGGTATATTACTCAAACCTGCAAAGATACTACAGATCCTTAAAAGAGAGGAATAATCTTCTTAAAAAAATAAAAGAAGACCATAAATATAAGTCTCTGATAGATGCCTGGGATGAGCAGCTTATAAAGTACGGTGAAAAAATAATAAAACAAAGAGAAGAGTTTATAGAAGAACTTTCTTTTAAAGCAGACGAGATTATAAAGGAAATTACGGATAAAAAAGAAAATCTTAAAATAATATACAAAAAAAGCGTAAAAGAAGAAGAATTAAGGGAAAAACTCACATCATCAAGGGAAAAGGATATATTATACGGTACTACATCCGTAGGTATACATAAAGATGATATTGTGTTTGAACTTAACGGTATAAATGCCAGAGATTATGCCTCACAGGGACAGCAAAGAAGTATAGTATTGGCACTTAAAATGTCGGAGATAGGTATTATAGAAGAAAAAACAGGCAGAAGACCCTCACTTCTTCTTGATGATGTTTTAAGTGAGTTGGATATAAAAAGACAAAACTATATTTTAAATAAAATTAAAAATATACAAACATTTATAACTTGTACGGGTATAGGGGATATAAAGAGGATAGTTGATGAAAAAAGCAGTATATTTTATGTAAAAAAAGGAAATGTTGAAAAAAAAGAGTGAGGAAGGGTGTGCCGACCCCAAAAAGTTAGACCAAAAATCTAACTTTTGGAGGTCGGTATTTTTATGGCAAAACACACTTTTGAGTTTAAGAAAAAAATAGTTTTAGAATACTTGGAAGGAAAAGGCGGTACGCAGTATCTCTCCAAG
>JAFSVK010000204.1 GCA_017444985.1 Bacillota bacterium | reverse complement strand
GAACAAGATGTGATTTCTCCCGATGACGAATCTATATTTTCTACCTTTATAAAGTTTACTTCACCCTCACCTGATTTATCTTTTGGAGTAGTACCCTTAGTAATAAGTGAAGTGATATTTTCTAACTTACGCTGTTCCCAATTATAAGCGATTTTAAAAACGATTTTTACTTCAAAATTTCGTCACTTTGCACAAATGAAATATCTTTATCTTCAATACCTAAATGCCTTAAATTATCCTCAATAATTGAATATTTATACAATTCATCTTTCAACTGTCTTAGCCTTTCTCTTCCCTGTTCTACCTTTTCCGTTGCTTCGGCTATGGCGGTGTTGATTTCATCGGCTTTTGGCAATGTACCGTCGGGAAGTTTGTGTCGGTTGATTATATCAACTGCGGTTTTGAATTCCGCTAAGAATTTTTTATTTTCGGTGGCAAATCTATCTTTATCCGCGGGGATAGATATTTTTTTGTACTTTTCGTTTACGGGTTTCAATCTCCAATAGTTCCTTATTGCTTTTATTATTTCTCTTTTCTCGTCAACTATCATTGATTGCTGTTTAACCTCTGTTTCGGCTTTTTGAAGCTTTTCCTGTAAGAAATGCTGTTGTTGTTTAAAATCTACAAGACTGTTTATGCCGTTTTGTTTAAGCATATTAACCATACGAATTTCAACATCAAGATTGTATGCGGCTGTATATTTGCTGTATTTGTTTTCTTCGGAAGTGTTTACTGCCGATATTCTTGACTTTTCTATCGCTGTTTTTCGCTCATTGTAAAGAGATTTATTATCAAAATAGAGTCTTAGCATTTCTTCGGAATATTCTTCTTTTAAGCTTCTTAGTCGAATAAATCTTTCGGAATATGGGAGTTTTATAGCAAGGTGTTTGCCTCTCTTTATTTCCGAACCGTTTTTGTGCATTATTTCAAGAAATTCCTCAAAAGAAGTGCTTTCCTTCAAAGCCTCATCTATTGCTATAATCAAGCGTTTTCTGTTTGATGTTTTCTTGTTGTTCTTTGTGTATATGGTTTTACTTTGTTCTGTGTCTATGATTATATTTTTAAGCCTTTGCTTTATGGCAAGTTCCGAGTAGCCATTGCCTATGGTTTCGGACCGTCTAAACCTTTCGTCAAGAGTACCTTTAAAGGCAAGTTTCGGTTCGAGCTTTACTTCGTAATCTCGCAACTTCATTTGTGTTAGAAAATCCTCAAAATTGTCTGTGTTTGCAACACATTCATCAATATCATTTTTCATAATTTCTCGGCATTCTTTAATATTTTCTTGTATGACGGTTAGCCCATTTTCTTTGCACAGTTCTCTGTCGATTTTAACCATTTCATTATAGAGCCTGATATTGTTGCGTAACTTACGAAAAGTTTTAAAGTTTACGGAATTTAGAATGATGTGATTATGTATGTACTCTTTATCTGTATGGGTTGCTAAAATATATTGATGATCGGGTAAAGCTTTTTCCATAAAAGTTTGTGCTATTTCAAACGCTTTTTGCGGTGAGATGTCATCCTCCGGGGCAAATGACTGAACTATGTGGTTGGCGATAATATTCCCCTTTTTCATAACGGCATTTTCACTTACCTCATTAAAATATAAAGGCACATTTTCGGGATTGCACATATAACCGTATATATAAATACCTTCCGTTTTATTCTTATTGCAGATGTAATCTATGCTACTTTGCAAATGTTCAGCCGTCTTTATTGATTGAATTTTCAAATAAGCCATTGTATTTTCCTTTCTTGGTGACTGAAAATATTCTCAGTATATTATCATTTGTCGCCTTTAATTCCTTGATTTCTGTTTTTATATCTTCAATACTTTCTTGTAGGTTATGTGCATTACTGTCATTTAAATCTTTTGAAGTGTTTACAGCTTTTGTAAGCTGATTTAAATTGTTTCCTATGCGGTTAAGTTCGTTGGCTATTTCCGACAAAGGCTTTGTGTTGATTTTAATGGTTTCGTGAGTTGCTATGCTACGCATTATCAAATCAAAGTATGTTCTTGAATTGGTTTCTTTCATTTTTTGTTTAATTATCTCTTTTTCTTCGGGCATTACCCTAATAATTATCTGTTCTTTTCTTAATCTGTTCGCCATAAATATGACCTCCTTTAAAATAATTTTTCCGTAGGAAAACAACGGGGGATTGGGGGCTTCCCTCAACGAGTCGTAAGTGTAAAAATCACAGATTTTTTGATAAAAAAATCAAAGTGGCTATACACTTGCTGTCCTCGCAGAGTAGCGAAAATAGGTTTTTATCCCTATTCGAGCCAATAAAAAAAGCTTTAGAGGACGAGTGCGGTTTTCGTCTGCTCTAAAGCTATAAGGTAATATGTGTGTATTAAGGTTTAATAAATATAATCATCATCTATCTTAGGTATTTCCAAATCCCTTAAAAAGTTGTTTTTCGCTTGAAAAGGAAATTCTCCGAGGTTTTCGTTGTATTCCTCCATCATTTCCCATTTGTAGCAAAGTAACTGTACAGGCACTTGTAAGTAAGCAGCTACGGCTTCGCAACTATATTCCAATTGACAAAGTTCCATAAATTTATCTTCATCAATCAGCAGATCAGCCGCAAATTGATTTGCCTCTTTTTCAAGGGAATTGTTTATTTTAAAAATACAGCTTTCTTGAAATGTTTTTATTCCCTTTTCGGTATGTAGCAACGCATGCCCAAGTTCGTGGGCAAGTATAATTCTTTTTAGGTTTTCGGGCATATCAGAGTTTATAATTATAGCTTTGATCCTGCAGTGATGTACAAAAAAGCCCTTGATTGCCGTATCGTTTTTTCCTAAGTTTTTCTCCAATATATCTATTTTCAGTGCTTTGCAAATCTTATATATATCAATATACGTATTTTCACTTTTTATCTTTTGAACTAAAGAGTGAATAGATTTGAGATTAGCCACTTATCATTCCCCCATAATTCCAAATTTAATTCTTTTTCCCAAATTTGATTTTCGCAGTTTCTTTACAATGAACATAAGCGGTCATTATAGCTTCAAAGAATGCGTCCTTTTCCTCTTGGCTTAGTTCACCTCCGGCAAAAAGAGCCTTGTTTTCATCGAGAAGTTCATCTATTTCTCTTGCACCCTTGCTGCCGAATTTAGTGTGAGCTTCATTTACAAAACTGTCTTTTTCCTCGCCCTCGTGAGGATTTTCGCAGTTGTCATCAATTAAATATTTCACCGAAACATTCAGTGCTTTTGCAAGTTTAAAAAGTGTATCTTGCCTTGGTTTCTTTTGGTTGTTTTCGTAAAAACCTATAGACTGCTTAGATACCCCCACCTTTTGTGCCAATTGCTCTCTTGACAGGTTTTCGGACAATCGCAGAAGTTTTATTTTTTCAGGTAAAGTTTTCATAATAATTACCTCCGTAAAATAATTTTAGAATTTTTTTAGATTTTGGGTTGACAAATATCAAATTCAGTGCTATCATAGTTACTAAAGTTACCAACTAAATTAAGTATATACTACTTTCATGAAAATGTCAACTGTTTTAGTAAATATATTTGATCGGGAGGTAAACTTTTATTGGAATATGTTAATTGTCCGAGTTGTGGGAAGAAATTGTTTAACATTGTTGGAAGAAGTAAGGGCTTGATAGACATAAAGTGTCCCCAATGTAAACGCTCTTCCCTCATAAATATTAAAGCTAAAGAGCCGCAAAACAAGCGGAAGCGTTAAAAATACAATATACTTGCACATGAAACGTGATGCAAAGCGTCTTTTCGTCCCTTACGCCCGGATTGTGCATTAAAAATTCTGCTACCGAGCAACGGAGTCGAATGTGAACTACCAAATAGCCGGAGAGGATTACACCAAGTGATACTGTTTTATTTAATTGTGTCACAGGTTTTTCTTTTCGTGCTTAGTTTACATTCGACTCTTTTTTTATAAAAAAATGTCAACAAATCTTCTTTATGGGGATTGTATATATATAGGGATTTTTAGTTTCCGTAAAGCACATAAACCTTATGTGTTTTTAGAGATTACAAATCTCATTGCACCTTGAAAACCGAATATAAACCAACTTAACCTTTGCAAGCTCTGACTGTATCGCACAGCTTTAAGTATGTTTAGTATCGCCAAGACAAGCCTGCCCATAGGGTCAAACAACAAGGTTTCGAGCGTATAGTGCAGCTATAAATGAGTATTGTTCCTCACTCTACTTGCAAAAGGTTTTGTAGGTTTAATAGAGCATATAAGTTTTTGTATGTTCTTAAAATCTACAAAATAGGGAGGAAGTTTATGACATTAAATGAACTTAATTATTTTTCAAGCCTTGGGGTAAATGATATTGACAAAAACAGCGTGGAGCTGTTCGGCAAAAATATGCTTGATGTAACATTACCCGTAAAGGAAAGGCTTAAAAAAGTACTGGAGAAAGGCAGTAACCCTTACTTCAGGAAATCAAAGGACGGATGGCTTGTGAAAATCTCATTTTCAAACAACGGCACATCATTTCAAGAAATATTCGAAGAATCAATAAAAAACAGATGACATTTTTAAGAGTTTATGGTAGAATAAATATATCTAAATCATATCTCTTCTAAAGTTTATCTGACTAATAAATACAGGGAGAGATACCAATGAAAACCAATCATATCTACAAAGCGGGTGTTTATCTCAGACTTTCAAGAGAGGACATCCTCGTTTCTAACGGCTACAAAGCCGAAAGTAACAGTATCGCAAACCAAAGAACTTATATCAACGCTTTTCTCGAAAAGCAAGAAGATATTATCGTATACGATTACTATATTGACGATGGTTTCAGTGGGGTTCAGTTTGACAGACCCAACTTTGAAAGACTTATACAAGATGTCAATAGCAATGTAATCAATTGCGTGATTGTAAAGGATATAAGCAGATTTGGCAGAGAGTATGTTACTACGGGAAATTATGTTGAAAAGATATTTCCTAATTCAAATGTAAGATTTATCTCTATCGATGACCATTACGACAGCATCGACCAAAACACTCCAAACAATGAAGTTCTACCATTTAAGCTACTTATAAACGATCAGTACTGTGCGGATATTTCACGCAAAACTCGTTCTTCTCTTCAAGCAAAGCGTAACAACGGCGACTTTGTGGGAAACTATTGCCCTTACGGTTACAAAAAGTGTGAGGACAACCACAATAAAGTTGAACCTAATGAAGATACGGAGCAAGTAGTAAAAGATATTTACAATTGGATAATAGAGGGATACAGCCTTAATGCCATAGCTAAAAAGCTAAATGAGCAAGGTGTAAAGACACCCCTTGATTATCGCCTTGAATGCGGTGAGAAAATACAAACCAATTTCAAGAAAAATGCCGTTTCAAAGTGGTCTAATGTTACCGTAAGAAGAATTGTGGAAAACGATTTCTATATCGGTACTTTGACACAGGGAAAGACCACGACACCAAACTACAAGTTAAAGCAGAGGAAAACAAAAGACCAAAGTGAATGGTCGGTTGTGGAAAACAATCACGAACCTTTGGTGGATAAAAAAGCTTTTGAAATTGCCCAAAGGATATTGGCACAAGATACCTACACGGGTAAAGACGGAAAGTTACCTTTATTTTCGGGGATGCTTTTCTGTGCCGATTGCGGAGAGGCGATGACGAGAACAAGCGTTAAAGCCAACGGAAAAATATATTTTTACTATATGTGTTCATCTTACAGATGTGACAAAAGCTGCACTTCACACAGAATAAGCCAAAGTAAGCTTGAAGATTTGGTACTTACCATTTTGAAAGAACTTATATACGAGCTTGTAAACGCTAAAGAAGTGTTAGAGACTTGCAAGGGAACTCGCAGTGTAAGTTATACCGAAAGACGACTTCAAAAAGAGCTTTTACGAAAAGAGAATGAACTTAAAAACGCTTCAAATATGATTTCCGAGGTATATGCCGACTTTAAAACAGGTCTTATCACCGAGGATGACTTCATAGTCATAAAAAGTAATTTTGAAGAGAAAAGGCTTGCAGCAAAGAACAAAATTGACAAAATCAAAGAGGATTTAGATAACCTCAAGGTTTTGGATCATACTCAATCCGAGATTGTAAAGCAGTTTGAAGAATACAAAAACATAACCGCTCTTACAAGAAAAGTTCTGCTTTATACCATAAGAAAAATAGTGGTATGCGAAGATAATGCCATTGAAATAGAGTTTGATTGTCAAGACCAATTAAAAGTACTGCTTGAAAATGCCGAAGAGATGAGAAAGGCACAGGTGGTGTAATGGCAAGAAAAACTCGCAAGGCAAGAAATATTGTAAAAGAAGAACAAAATAATAAATACAAGGTAGGCATATACGCAAGGCTTTCTTTTGAAAACGAATACAAAAGGGAATGCGGCTCTATTCAAAATCAAATCGACTATGTTAGAGATTATGTCCTATCGCAAGAAGATATGATACTTGTTGATACCTACATTGATGATAACTTTACGGGAACAAATTTCGACCGTCCCGGCTTTAAGAGAATGCTTGCCGATTTTAAGAAAGGCAGAATAAACACCATTGTTGTAAAAGACCTTTCAAGACTCGGCAGAAACTATGTAGAAACGGGAAACCTTATAGAAAGAGTATTCCCCGAAAATAACATTAGGTTCATAGCCGTAAACGGAAACTACGATTCCTTAAAAGATACCGCCGGTATTATGGAGGCAGTTCATAACATCATAAATGAGTATTATGCCAAGGATTGCAGTAAAAGAGTTCATAAGGTGGTTGATTATCGTGTAAAACAGGGTATACCCATAGGTATTGTGCCTTACGGATACAAAAAAGCAGTGATAGATAATACACCACAGCTTGTTGTTGATGAAGAAGCCGCAAAAGTTGTAAGGTTGATTTTCAAAATGCACTTGCAGGGAAACAGCCTAACGGACATTGCAAAGCACCTTAATGCTCAAGGAACACCAACTCCTCATGCATATAAAGTAGGTTCTCAAAGATATATAGATACTTGGACTACCGAAAAAGTAATAAAAATCATAAAAAAAGATGTTTACACCGGTGTGTACAAAACAGGCAAGTCTACAACTGCTTTATATAAAAATATCAAGAGAACCGATATAGATGAAAGTAAGTGGAATGTATTTGAGAACCATCACGAAGCAATAATCTCAAAAGAAGACTTTGAAAAAGCACAGGCTTTGAGAAAAAGAGTTGATACAACCACAGATAAATCCACAAAAAAAACCTTTGTAAATATCTTCTTAAAGAAAGTCAGATGTGGTAAGTGTAACGGTTTATACTCTTTTGAAAGAAAAAAGTCGGTTGTAAGAGGCTACTGTAGAGTTCGCAAAGATTACGGCAAACAGCATTGCGATAACATCGGCATAAGTGCAGATGAATTATCGGAAATTGTTCTTCCGGTTATAAAGGAACAAATGAACAGACTAATTGATGTTGACAAGACGGTGACAGCCATTATTAAGAGTGAAAAAGCTAAAAGAAAGGTATTCACATTTGATAAGGCTATAGCCGATGTTAAACTGAAAATACAACAGACTGTTGACCTTAAATGCGGTCTGTACAATGACCTAACAAGGAACCTTATTACGGAAGATGAGTTTGTAGTGCTTAATGAAAGCTACTCCGAAAAGCTTCTTTTACTTGAAGAAGAAGTATCGGGGCTTGAAAATCAGCTGTCTATCATAAAGAACACACTTCCAAACAGAGAGGATGTTATAAACCGTATTAATAAATATAGGCATAAGCGGAAGTTAAGCAAAGAAATGGTTGATGAATTCATATCACAAATTACTATTTTTGAAGATAAGAAAATAGAGGTTCAATTTAACTTTGACGATGCCTTAAAAGAACTGATTGCTCAAAAAGAATATATGGAGGAAATACTAAATGGCTAAAATAGGCTTATACATTCGTCTTTCCAATGCCGACAGAGAAGTTAAGCAGGGAACAAAAGACGAGAGTAACAGTATTTCTTCGCAGAGGTTACTGTTACATAATTTTATAAAAAATAACGATGAGTTCAAAGACTCTACAATAAAGGAATACTTTGATGACGGTGTGTCGGGAACTTATTTTGAAAAGCGTACAGGCTTTAAAGCCGTTATAAGTGATGCTCAAAAGGGAGAGATAGACACAATCATTGTAAAGGACTTGTCAAGATTTGGTCGTGATTATTTGGAAGTAGGCTATTATCTTGAATTTCTGCTGCCACTTACAAATGTAAGGTTTATATCCGTAACGGACAACTATGACACCTTGAAATTAAAAGGAGAGATAGGCGGATTTGAATATACTATCAAAAACCTTATACATACAATGTATGTAAGGGATATATCCAAAAAAATAAAGTCCGCCGCATATGCCAGAGTTTCACAAGGTAAGTATATAGGTAGAACCCCTGTATTAGGTTATAAGAAAGACCCAAATGATAAACATACCCTTGTGATTGTTGAAGATGAAGCCGAGATAGTGAAAAGGATTTATAAACTATACCTAAGCGGTAAGACAACTGGAGATATCGCAAAGTTGTTTAACAAATATAACTTCAAAAATCCAAGGACAAATGATTATTGGTTGTGCGGACAGATATATACCATTCTCCATAACGAGATTTACACCGGAAAGCTTGTTCAGCTAAAGCGTACTATGGTAGGCTTTGGAGATAATAAAAAACAAGTCAAGGTAGATCCCGAAAATCAAGTTACTTTTGAAAATGCTGTTCCGAGGATAATTTCGGACGAGGATTTCAATAAAATTAAAACCAAGCGAAGGACAAGAGCAACATCCAAATCCAAGAAACCCAACTTCGTATATTGCGGTGTATGCGGAAAGAAACTTCAAAGAAATTCGTCATATTACTGTATAACCGGTCAGAATTTTGAAGATTGTGATTGCCAAAGGGTCAAGTATAAATGCTCCGAACTTGAAGAGTACATTCTAAAAACGGTGAAAGAAGTAGCACTTACCGCACTTAATACCACAGAAAATACAAGCCCTGACATCCAAAAGGAGTTGTCCAAACAACTTTCAAAACTAAAACGAAAAAGGGATCTTATCAACAAAGACCCCACAATACTGTATGAAGAATACAAAAGCGGCAAAATCACCGCCGAAGAGTTTAAAGAAAAAAGAGCAAAAACAGAGCAAGATTTACAGGATATTGATAACCAAATATCCGATATCGAGTCAAAGCAAAATACTCAAGCTCTTCCATCTGTCACCATACAAATCCTTGAAAATTGCAAAGTCATAACAACCTACGACCCGGAACTGTTATCTCGTATAATCGAAAAAGTAATAGTCCACCCGGATAAGAAAATAGAGGTGATATTCAAGGGAAAAGACTTCATAAAAGAAAATGCAAAAAAATAAGAAAATTTTTTATGCTCCTATTGACAAATGCGTAGCAAGCGGGCACCCACCGTGTTCTCAAAGGAAGATTATCGCTAATCTCCACTTTTACACCCACATCGGGCACCCGCCTTGCGTTTTTTAATGCTCCGCCTTAAAAACTTGTTAGGGCGACCCTAAGACCCCAGTTTCTCTTGCGAGAAAATTATGCTTCAAACGGTTGAATTGTTTTAATTGTATTGTTGATGATATAGTAATATAAAAAACAGCCGTTCTCTTGCCAATACGACAGGGAAACGGCTAAATACAAAGCATCTGTAACAAAAATGTCATTTTACATAGTGAAAATGCTATGGTATAATTATCATTCGAGGAGACATCGCATTTTATAAACGGTAGGCGGTTATTCCCTGTACCTGATGTAATGTAGCGCTTGAAAAACAGCAATACACACAGAAGGGAGGGATTACATATGAGCGTTATGGATTTTATCTCCATTATAAGCTTATTAGTCGGGGTTTTCGCTCTCGGCTATATGTTCGGCTCAAAAAAATAATCGCCCCAGCTTCCAAACATAAGGCGATTATTTAATCAACTTATAAGGGAGTAACCGTCTATTGGGCGGTGTTTCCTTTTTCCTATAAACTATAATAACACTATTTATCGTAATTGTCAACATCATAAAAAATATATTTCACAGCTCACGACCTACCATCGTGGACTTTTTATTTTAGAAGGTGTTTTATGCCGAGAATTCGTGATACACGTTTGAAAAGCGAGATATAACTACCGTCCATAAAACACAAAAGACAGCTTACGCTGTCCATTGTGTTCGGTTTATCCTCTGTAAATATTAATTAAGCTGTTGTTTTATGATTTAATATCCATATAACATCAAGCATATCTAATTTACCGTCATTTGTGAGTTCTGCTTTTTCAATTTGTTCATCGGACAATATATTCTTAACGCCTATATGCTTTAACAAAAGTGCTGCATCCGTATCATCCACATATCCGTTATTGTTAATATCTCCTTTCAGATATTCCGCTTCGGGTACTGTTATTTTTTTGTTGAACGAAACATAGCCATCTTGCCTGTTTGTTAGGTTGACTTTTTCTTCATTTATATAACAATCGGGACTGTCGGTAAAGGTATAGCCTTCTTCACAATTTACCAAAACAAAAACAAAAGCATTCTCTCCTTCTTTAAAAACGGAAGAAGCACTTGACCACACCGCCGTACCTTCGGTGCAATGTTCGGTATTTACCACTACGTTCCGATAATCGTCAACAAAATCGCCTGCACATAATTTTTCAAGACCCGGAATGGTTACGGACACCGAGTTTAATTTTTTTGCCACATCAAGTTTTATCCAATCGGAGGTTACGGAAATATTTCCGCCTTGGTCATATACGATACAATAAATGTTTTTCTTTGCCATTTCCTCCGATACATTTTCAAGCACAAGCGTGTCGCTTTTGTAACTTGTGCCTACCATATCACACCAACCCAATTCGCTTGCGCTGCTCCACGAATATATATATCCTTTTTCATCCTTAAGCATCCAAAGATATGAATAAGCATTGTCAGCTTCTATTTTTACATTTGTACCACCGCCAATATACGGCACGGTTTCTGCTGTAGGCTGTGAGGTTATTACGGGCTTTGCGTATTTTGAAACCACAAATTCATCGGTTTCGACTAATACGGCGGGTCTGCTCAAATATCTCTCGGATTCATAAATTGCAAGATACCATTTCCCTTCGGTAAACATATAATATTTTATGCTGCTGTCAGTAAGAGTATCTACCTTATCTCCGTTTTTATAAAAGTCCACCTTAACAGGGGTGAAATTGACTTCCCAGCCAAGCGGAACACCACTTTCCCCCGAAGGGATCATTGTATCTTTCGGTTGTGAAAGAAGCAGAGCTTTATGATAACTCAATAAAAACTCGCGGCTGTCAATATAGTCAGTTCCTCCGTTGCCGTAGTAGGCACGAACAGTGTACAGATACGGCGAACGTTCAAGTGTATGTGTCATAGTATAATTAAGGGTACTCAATTGGCTGCTGCTAAATCCTATATCGGTTATGGTCTCTTTAATTTCGCCGTTGTTCCATATTTCTACTTTTACGGGTTTAAATATGGTACGCCACGAAACATCAAATTGCGTTTGTCCTTCCCACGCCACTTGGTCTTCGGGTTCTTCACAAAATATATTGTTATAGTCAAGTTTGTTAAAAACAATATTTCCGTATACGCCGCAGTCTTCGGGGTCTGTTGCAGAACTGTATTCGGTGCAAGTAGCGTACTTTCCCAAATCTTTTATGGAAACTCCGTTTATGTATATTACGGTTTTCCCGAGATCCCACTTGCCGAAAGCTTTGTTTTTTATTTTTAACGTATATTCATAAGTTTTGTCTTGAAAACAATAGCTTGTTACATTAATGAATTCCATTGCTTGAGCAGCAATTGTAGGTTCATTTTTGGCAACAGCCTATTCATCATAAATCAAAGTAAGATTATCTTTTGCATCTTCGGGATAAGTTGAAACGATTTTAAGACCATATGTTTTTATTTCTGCACCCAATTGCGGCTCAAAATAATCCCCCTCAAGATATATACGTTTTACATAACTACCGTCATCTTTGACAACTATATTAAAAGTTTTGGTATCACTGCCGTTTATATTTGTTGCCTTGGCGGTAATACTGTAATTTCCTGCTTTTGAGAAGTAGCCTGAGATCTCATTACCGTTTAAGTTCAAATTATCTGGGAGAGTGCCGACTATCGACCATTGCGTAGAGTAATAATCGTAAGCATTAAGTTTTAGAGAAAAATCATCACCTGTTACGACCTCAAAATCAGTCGTTGTATTGTTTATCTTCGGTGGGTCGTTTTCCGTTGCCTGTATATAAAACACTTTGCTCAACACAAGTGTTTTGGCATCATTTGTGGTTGCATAAACCGTACCGTTATTCAATAGATGTGAATTTCCGGCTATCCAACCATTCTGATAGTAAAAATAATAGCTGTTTGTATATGATGCTTTTATTGCAACAGTCATATTCAGGATATATGTGTTTCCATATTCAAATTTATCGCCCAGAGTGCAGGGTTTGCCGTTACAGTACCATCCCAAAGGCTTTGTTTCATCTATGTAAAGAGCATCTATTGCTTCATTGGGGTCTGTAGACGTTATTCTGAAATTAGGTGCCGGTATCGTGTCGCCATGTTGAGGTTGCATTTCTATTACGAAATCAGCTTCAAAATTTACGTCTTTAATCTTTGTACTATCCGCAAATACTACCATATGCATCAGTATAACTGCCATTACCGCAAACATCACAGCGAAAATCTTTTTAATGTTACTCATTTTCAAACCTCCTTCGTCTTGACTTTGTTTGTATTTAAGCCCTTATCACATAAACACTTCTCATAATATTATACTATCACAGATTTTCGATATATTCAATATGTCAATCTGTCGATTTTAATAAAATAATTCTCTCCGGTGCCGTAATATGCTTTAATACAGCAAGTTTTTCCTATAACCACTAAAAATGTAATAAAAAATATAAAAAAATCGCAAAAAATTGAATTATTTTTTGCGATTTCAAAGATATTAGCTGAATATATAGTTTTTAGACAGTTTTTCTTTGATTGTATAGTTAAAAAAATTGGGAAAGTTTTATACTACTTATTTTAAAATTTTATCTCTTCTATGTCAAGAATAAAATAAGAAGAGAAAATAAAATAAGGGCACCTCTAAAAACTCATAAATCGTAAAATTGGCTATCTTGCCCGAGTACGTCGTCAATGTCTCTCACCAATGCTCTACATTGGCTTCGAGCCATTTCCTAGTCCTCGAACAAGCTATCTCAATTTTACTTCAAT
>JAFSVK010000203.1 GCA_017444985.1 Bacillota bacterium | reverse complement strand
TCATGCTGGATTTTACAAGTTTTTCAAGTTTTATTTTATCTTCGGGTCGCAATGTGAATTTCATATAGGAAACCTCCTTCGGTTGGTGTACCTATATTATATCACAATTGAACAAGAATGTACAGACAATTATGAAGTTTTGTACTAGTCCTCGAACAACCTATCTCAATTTTACTTCAATAGCACTTTTTAGAGGTACCCTAAAGTATATTCCCCAAACCCTATTTTTTTAAAAATATATTGTATTTTAGCTCATAAAGTTATATAATAAAGTTGATACAAAATATATAAGTGCATATAACTGAAATCTAAAACTATGGAAAAATCAACAAAAAAAGCTTTAATACTTATATCCTTTGCAGCTTTACTTTTTGCTGTAGTTACACATTTTACCGGTATTTGGGGTTATGTAACAAAGACCCTTGCCGTTATGAAACCTCTTGTGATCGGTGCGGTACTGGCATTTATAATCACCGTACCCATGACGGGAATGGAAAAGGTTTTAAAAAAAAGCTTTTCAAAACTTCATATAAAAGTAAAAGACTCCCTTGTTTCGGTAATGAGCCTTGTTTTTGTGTGTATTTGTATAGTGGCTTTACTGCTTCTTATACTTAATATCGCTCTGCCGCAGCTTATAAACTCTATATCGGGACTTATAAGCTATGTACAAAAACACCTTCCCACCTGGAAAGCGGAACTTAAAAAGTACGACATAGACCTTAACCAAACATTACCTTATATAGACGATATTTCAAAAGAAGGCTTTGCAAAGGAATTTTTAAGTGATTCCGCCTCTTTTTTGAATATGGTCTTAGGTACGGCGGCATCTACATTTTCCGTATTTACCACCCTTTTTTGGGCATTGAGCTTTATGATCTATTTTGCCCTTGCCAAAAACGATATCGGAAGATGGTCTGCAAAGCTTATAAATGCCAACATAAAAAAAGAAAAAGCAGACAAAATACTTCATGTGGCAAAGCTTACCCGCTCCACATACACCAAGTTTTTTTCGGGACAGTGCATAGAGGCTGTCATACTGGGCTTTTTAATGTTTTTTGCTTTTAAACTCTTTGGAATACCCTATGCGGGACTTTCCGCCCTTATAACGGCTGTCTGCTCCTTTGTGCCCTTTGTGGGTGCTATGCTTTCCTGTGCCATAGCGGTAGTGCTTTCTCTTACGGCAAGCCCCTTAAAAGCAGTTATATGCTATGTGGTATACCAAAGTGTGCAGTTTGTGGAAAATCAGTTTATATACCCCAGAGTAGTGGGGACCTCCGTTGGTCTTTCTCCCGTATTGACATTTGCTTCGGTCTTCCTTGGAGGAAGTCTTTTCGGAGTTATGGGCATACTCTTTTTCATCCCCCTAATGTCGGTGATATATATACTTGTAAAAGAAGATACCGACCTTAAATTAAAGGGACAAAAAGATCCTATTTACCGAAAATTAGCCACAAAAGAAACAAGACCTCACAAGAGTAAAACTTATCGAAACCGCCAAAATACAAAAGGAAAAGAGGCGATGAAATGAATATCGGACTACAATTATGCGGACTTGCAGTACTTATACTTATATTTTTCTTTTTCATATTACAGAAAAAACTTGGACTTTACGGAGAAAAATTCTTTTTTCTTATACTCGTAATAACCATAATATCCACACTTTTTGATATCTTTTCCACCGGCCTCGCTCCCATACTTCCCGACAGGGTGGAAAACTATATTTCAAAGGGCTACCTTATATTTCAAACCTATGTACCCTATTTTGCCATGCTCTACTCCCTCTATTCTTTCAGAGGTCGGGCGGCATACAGGGACAGAACGGTAGTTTATCAGCTTGTAGCCACGGTGGTATTTATAACCATACTTGCCTCTCCCATAGACTTTTACATAGGTAACGGCGTATTTTACACCTACGGTCTTTCCGTACAGCTTGCCTATATATATGCAAGTTTGTTTGTGGCAAACATTATATTTATAACAATAAGACAAAAAAATGCCGTAAACAAAAAAAGGTATATAGCCGTATGTATCTGGATGCTTATATGGATAATCGCCGCTGCCATACAGTATATTTTCCCTCAATACCTACTTTTGAGTTTTTCCTGTTCTTTGGGAGTACTTATACTTTTTACCGCCATAGAAAATCCCGAATCTACGGTAGATAAAGCCAGCGGCCTCTTTAACGGACAGAGCCTTAGGGAATATATGAGAGAACTCTATGAAGAGGATGTTAAATTTTCCCTTCTTGAGATAATAGTGGACGATAAAAACACAAATCTTGACAACAACACGGAAAATGCCCTTTTAGTGGAAATAACAGAATTTTTCCGCACTCTTGAGAACACTACCGTATTCAGAAACGTTGGACTTGATTTTGTTATAATATTCAGAAAAAAGCTTGATATAAGCTCCATGGCTCAAATCGTGGAGGAAAGATTTAAAAGCCCCTGGCTCGCCTTGGGGGACGACAAAAAGACAAATACCTTAGACTGTAAAATACTTACAATGGATAAGACCTATGCCATAAACAGTTTCGAGGAATATTCGGTACTTTCAAAGTATGTGACCATAAACACAAGCTTCGGAAAAACCGTAAACCTGAACACCTACGCCCTTGTGGAATACAAGAGTAGAGAAGATGCCATAGCCATCGTAAAAGATGCCCTTGAAAACGACAGAGTATTGATATACTTACAGCCTATATACTCCATAAAAGAAAAAAAATTCACTACCGCGGAGGCTCTTGTAAGAATACTTGATGAAAAGGGCAGCATCGTTCCTCCCATAAGATTTATACCCTATATCGAGAATATGGACCTTATAAATTCTTTGGGTGAGAGAGTATTTGAAAAAACCTGCAAATTTATTAAAAAGTACGATATAACAGCCTACGGCCTGACATTCGTAGCCGTAAACCTTTCCATAACCCAGTGTGAGGATGAAACATTGGCGGAAAAATTTGACAATATCGTTAAAGAACAAGGCATAGACCACAATAAAATAAGCTTTGAAGTGACCGAATCCATGCCCGTAAAATATATGCCCCTTCTTAGGAGAAATATGGTAAAATTCCGATATATGGGCATGCAATTTGCCTTAGACGATTTCGGCAACGGCGAATCCAATTTAAACTATATTGTAAATATGCCTCTTTCAAGCGTAAAACTTGATATGCAAATGACACAAGCCTATCTTGAGGATGAAAAAACAAAGATAGTTGTGGACAGTGTAGTGGATATGATCAAAAAGCTCAACATGAAGATAATAGCAGAGGGCGTGGAGACCAAACAACAGCTTGAAGCTATGGAAAAAGCGGGCGTTGATTACATACAGGGATATATATTCTCAAAACCCCTTCCCACGGAGGAGTTTATAAAATTCTTGAAAAAGTACAACAATATAGAGGATTGAATGGCGTTATAAAAGGGCTTACCCAAATTGTGCCCTTTATATTAAAAACACAGCGAAATCTTTATATATTTTATGGCAAAAATAGCTTTTTCCACCGGAACGACACGCGTCAGCACTTTTGCTACGCAAAAGTCAGGCTTTCGCCTACCCGCATCTATCTTTGCGGTGCAAAGGTCGTTTCCTACAGATTGTTATAAGGGGACCTCTAAAAACTCATAAATCGTAAAATTGGCTATCTTGCCCGATTACGTCGTCAATGTCTCTCACCAATGCTCTACATTGGCTTCGAGCCATTTCCTAGTCCTCGAACAAGATATCTCAATTTTACTTCAATAGC
>JAFSVK010000202.1 GCA_017444985.1 Bacillota bacterium | reverse complement strand
GGAGAGATACGGCGTACCGCCTTTTCCTTCCAAGTATTCTAAAACTATTTTTTTCTTAAACTCAAAAGTGTGTTTTGCCATAAAAATACCGACCTCCAAAAGTTAGATTTTTGGTCTAACTTTTTGGGGTCGGCACATTTTTCACACCCCTGTTTTTATGAGAATACAGTTGTAAATATATTGGTTTTGCCTATCATATTTTGCTCGGCGTAGTTTATCATAACCTGTGAGGCTGTACGGATCTTGCTTTCTTTGGAACTGTAGTCCGTAGGGATATCCACCGTAAAGCCTGTGGGCAGGTTATCATTGTCAGTACCGTTCCACCCGAAAATGTTTTCAAAGTGGGTGATATTCATGGTATCCAGTTTATAATTTCTGCCATTATTGAAGGAGAGGCAGTTGGTAATGAATACATTACAGGAGGCATTGTTTCTGTCGATGCCCTTATTATTATGGTCGAAGGCTATGCAGTTTGTAAGGGTTCTTACGCATATTTCCTCGGAATAGCTGCTTCCCAGTTTAAAACCGTTGGGATTACCTTTCCAGTTGGTGGGGTCTAAAAGCTCCGTTACGGAAAGTTCACCCGCATTCGTTTTTATTTTTTTACTCAGTATATAGTCCACCGCAGCACCGTATTCTTCCTTTGTGGCTGTGGAGGAACAGAGTGTTCTGTAGTTGTAGGCGGTCTTAAATTTTTGATAGTTTTCGGGGTCTATGGTGGCGATACGTCTTATAAAGGGTAGGTCCTCATCAAGGGGGAGTCCCTTTATGTAGTCGGTATAACCCATGTGTACATAGGGTGTGCCGTTACTCCAACACATACAATCTTGGTAGGAGACATTGTAGGTTTGAAAAGTTTGAGATGTGTCATCGTAGCTGTCCCAACCGTCGTCGCCGTTTTCCCAAGCGTAACAATTTATAAAGCTGTTGGCACTTTGTGCTACAGCTTCCTCATCTGTGGTATTTGCTATACCCGCTCCCAGTTTTACCGCAAAGCCGTCGGCATTGGCGCCTCTTGTGTAAACATCGCAGTTTCTGTAGGAGATAATATTTTCCGCTGTGTTATTGTGGGCACCTCCCGCCATTTGCAGACCGCTGTCGTTGTTATATCTTAGTATGCAGTTTCTTACGGTATTATCCGTTGCATCGACACCCTTTATCTGTATGCCGTTATCGTGGGCGTTTTCTACTACAAGGTTTTCTATGGTGTTACCCGAGGATGTTACCTTCAGCCCTACATCGCCGTCGTTGGAGGAGTTGTTTATAATATCGATGTTTCCCGCCATGTCTTTAAAGTCAAGTATGGGTAGGGAGCCGTCTGCTTTAGGTACGCCTATTATGGATTGATTGCCTTTGCCTAATTGTATCCTGTCTTCCACTTCTATATCATCTGTAATGTATATCTTGATACCCGCAGTCCTCAGTGCGTAGGTAAGACCCGAGTAGGACGATACTTCTATACCGTCACTTGTATCTACATTTATATTTTCCGTTTTGTACTTACCCTCTTCCAAGTGGTTCAATATTTTGATAACATCGGTAAGCTCAACGGCGCCGTTACCGTCATAGTCTGCGGAGGGGAGTCTGTCCGTTAAAGTGCGGCTACCAAGTATGTGTCTAAGTATAACATGGGCATCCTCTTCGTCCACGATATCATCTCCCGTTACATCACCCTCCACAAGGTTGTAAAAATCCACGCAAACATTATTTATATTTATGCCGCTGCTTTTGGAATAAAGGTATATATCTGTTTCTCCCCCTGTATACACATAGCTTTCGGTTATGATATTGGGTTTGGAAGGGGCATAGAGTTCATCCAAAATTTGAGTACCGTTTGAGAGCGCAAGTTTTCTGTCTACGTAGCCTCCCGAAGAAAGCTCTGTACTTATACGGCAACTGCCCCTTACTCTGAACTTTATGCATGTTTTTTCGGTAGAGCCTGCAGCTCCTAATATAAGCCTTTTGCCGTCGAATTTCGTTTTTTCGTTCTCATCGCCTATAACGGTCAAATCGTTCATATAGTACTCATCCGTAACAGTTTGTGCCTGTACGGAGGTGAAATCCCAGGCAGTGTTTTGTGTAACGGTGGCGGCAAAAACTTCTGTGCAGTGTATGAGTAAAAGGGAAGATACAAGTGCAAGAACAGGCTTTAAAAATTTTACTTTTATCATATTTACCTCCTTAAAATTTACATGAACAAAAAATCCACTTCGGTTCGAGTAATGAGTACTGCGTCCGTGTTGATCTTTTTCTTAAGAGCATTCGCCAAAAGATGTACTTCCTTTTCGGTTATATTTATTATCACAACTCTCAAGCTTGTTTCGGTGGTGTAGCCTTTGTTGTGGGTATAGCCACCGTATTGCGTTATTAAAGAAAAACCCATCTGCTTGTTCTTGCATATATCCGTAAGTATCTTTTGAAAGTCTTTCACATCAAGGAGTTCCGTGAAACTGTCTTTATCTTTAAGACCTATAAATATTTCGTACCTTTCCCCTTTGGTAAATGTATTTTTATTTGACATATACTACCTCAAAATAATACTTGATTTTAAAGTGTTTTTGGTTATAAGACAACTTTCTTGATTCATAAACATTGAAAGAGATTTGGCAAGTTTTAATATGTACTCTTCTTTTCCGCCTACAATGTTTATGCAAAGGGTGTTTTCGGTGGCTATCCAGCCGTTTTTATGTATGTAGCAGCCACGGATACTAAGCATTGAAAAATTAATTTTGTGTTTTTTAAAGAATTCGCTCACCATATTTCTAAGCTTATTTTCGTTAACTACCTCTTCGCCGGTGTGAGGATCCATACAGCCTATAAAAATTTGGTATTCCACATTTTCTTGCATATATATCCCCCTAAAAACTTTTTATTATTTTAACATTTTAGAAAAATATAGTCAATGGTTTTCCTTTTGTGTTGTTATATCACGCATCCTCCGATCATATTGCAGAGGTATAAATTTATCGTTTACTTTTGGGAACCTCTAAAAAGTCATAAATCGTAAAATTGGCTATCTTGCTCGATTACGTCGTCAATGTCTCTCACCAATGCTCTACATTGGCTTCGAGCCATTTCCTAGTCCTCGAACAAGATATCTCAATTTTACTTCAATAGC
>JAFSVK010000201.1 GCA_017444985.1 Bacillota bacterium | reverse complement strand
TATGAGTGGAGTGGTTCATATATTTATTATACCACTAAAAAAAGACTTTTTCACCATTTTTCTGTGAAAAAGTCTTTTTTTACACTGTTTTACGGGTTAAAACCCTTCTATTTACGGGAATGTGTTTTTTCACACCCCCTTAATTATTGTTAACATCAATAAAGCATACACAAGCAATACGCAACATCACTCGCTTCTTTATCTAATATTGAAGCCTCATCACCCTCATTGTTTGCAATTCGTTGCAATGCATTGGAGTATCCCATTTCCACGCTATCAATGCCATCTTCACTACTGAAAATTTTATTAACTTCTTCTTCTGTGCGATTATTGCTGTATTGAACAAAATACTGTTTTGCTTTGAGAAAAAAATCGACAAATTTAGTTTTATTTCCGTCCATATTGCGCCCTCATTTTCACTTATAAGGTATTGTCTCTAACATTCTTCGCTGCATCGTAATCAAGGCTTGCCACTACGGAGCCACAAAATTCCTTTAATGTTTTCTGGGTGTTTGTACCTGTATATTTATAAAAAAATTATATCTTCTCTACCGTAGCTTTCCTTCCAATCATCCGGTTTATAGTTGTTATAATTCCTTTGCCATAGCTTATTCCTCATCTTCCTGTGCCCATTCGGGTATTTCGTCATTATTATTTGTATATTCGCAGTTCTCTTCTACAAAATCAATAATATCCTCGTCCGTGGCCTCAGTATTGTCCTGTATGTATTGTTTAATAAGGTTCAAATTGTCATTTTCTTTTGCAATGGAAATTACCCATTTTTCAAAATCCTTATATGTGCCATTTACCTCATGTAATAAATTTTCTAATTCTATCATAAGCTACACCTCACAGATTTTTTCTTTTTTCATAAAAATTGTAATTTCCATACTCTTTTATTTCAAAGCTGTAACACCAATTTCCTATACATATCTTACTTTTCCTTTTACCGTTAAATCTTTGATAATACCATGTATTGATTTCTGAATTTACTTCTGCATACTCTTTTTTACCAAGATTTATAGGTTTGTGTACAAAGTCGTAATCTGTGTCGGCATTTTTATCCGCCAACGAAACGGAAGAGTCATCTCCGCCACCGTCCTTAGGCACAAACTTCTGATTGTTCTCATCCCTCGGATGGTCTTCCTCATTAAACTCTCTTTTCTCGATTATACCACCCTTACTCTTTTCTTGCAATAACTTTTCTTGTTCTCCTACTTTGGCTACGGGGATGAAGTTCTCAAAGCTTTTGGGCATCAAAAAAGACAGCCTTAGCTGTCTCTATTCTTTCCTTTGCAATTTTAAAGTACTTTTCATCTTTTTCTACGCCTATAAAGTCTCTTCCCGCATTTACACAGGCAACACCTGTTGTGCCACTTCCCATAAACATGTCAAGAACCTTTTCTCCTCTGTTTGAGTGGGTTTGTATCAATTTTTTTGTTATATCTAACGGCTTCTGGCATGGATGTAAACTTTTATTAGCCGTATTGTTCCAACTGCTTAGAAACACATTGCTAACACCATCCCCTTTTTCTGTATTAAATCTCGGTCGCAGGTCTTCGTACTCCTGTCGCAGGTCTTCGTACTCCCTATATTTTTCCCATTCTCTTAGATTGTATGTTTTTGTAAGTACCTCATAAGTTTCGGGGGTACATAGTTCCCATTGTGTTGTTCCGTATCTTGTAAAGTGGTCTGCTCTTCCGCCTACTTCGCTAAAGATACTCCTTCGGGCAACAGTAGAAAAAATGCTCTGCTTTTCTGCTTCTGATGTCCTTTTCGATTTGTTTAGGACTATAGTACCCCCCCCCGCAAAATTTGCGTTTTTTCCTATCCATACAAGCATATCAAAGGCATATTTACGAAGGTTTTGAAAATTGTTTACATCAAGTTTCACCTGCTTCCAACCCGTTTGTCCCGGTTTGTCGGTTTTGCACTTTGTAAAGACTTGAAAATATTCGCACACATTAAACCAACTTCTTTGTGTTGTATTTCCATTCTTATTTTTCCATGCTATACTTCTAAAATTGGGTTTATACCATATCCCCGTAGAATTATAAATAACATCTTTTTCTTTTAGTAGTTCGCATATCAAGTGTGATATTTGAACCATGTCATTATGCCAAAATATCAAAGTCCCATGGGGACTTAAAACCCTCAAGCACTCTTTTAACCAATCCATACACCATTCTATATAATTAGGTATTCTGTCCCATTCCTTTGATTTACCTATGTTATATGGCGGGTCGGTCAATACCAGCTCAACACTTTCGCTCGGCATCTCCTTCATTATCTCCAAACAGTCACCATTATATAATTCCATATTTTCACCTATCAAAAAACCACTTACTTATGTAAGTGGTTAATCGGTTTCATCTTCGATTTCATTTAACATATCTTCAAGCATTTCATCTACATCATTATAATCAGATAAATAGTATTGGTCTCCGCCATCTCCATAATCAGGATATTCTATCGCAACGGAATTGTTAAAATCATCATCTTCATCAACTCTTTGTATGCCATATAAATAAAAGCGCTTGCCATTATTATTCGTAAAAACATTTTCACCATTATAATTGATATACTCGTACTTTAGCATTAATTTCTTTTCAATTTCTGATTTCAGTTCCTGTAGTATCATAGATATGCTTCTCCTTTCCACAATTTATCCGCCAATATGCTCCTCCGTGATGCGAACCTTTTTCAGGGTGATATCTAAAAGAACCATCGCCATCAAAGTTTATCCTAAATCTTCCGCCATCTTCAAAAGGCACACCTTTTAACTTACCATTACCTAAAGGTTTAACATCATGTCCTATTTCTTCAAGCATCTTTTTCATTTCTTCAGGGGTATATTTTCCGAGTGCCTCATGATTTTCCACTATACCTCTAACAATAGTGCTTGAGTTTTCAGTGGTTAATGCATCATTAAACACATTTTTTAAAGCCTCTTTACTGCCCACTTCAAATATCACAGTGCTTGAAGAACTATTGTCTCCATCAGTTTCAGCAAACTTCCCTTGCTCGTCTCTCGGTTGGTCTTCCTCATTAAACTCTCTTTTCTTGATTATACCACCCGCACTCTTTTCTTGCAATAACTTTTCTTGTTCGCCTACTTTGGCTACGGGGATGAAGTTTTCAAAGCTTTTGGGCATCAAAAAAGACAGCCTTAGCTGTCTCATACCTCTATCTTTCCACTCATTAAGTCCGGCAAAAGTGC
>JAFSVK010000200.1 GCA_017444985.1 Bacillota bacterium | reverse complement strand
GTTGAAGAATATGGAGGTGGCAAATATAGATGATATTTGCTATTTGTCCACATATACAGGCTCAAAATTATGCACTGCATTAAATCAAGTAAGTGAATTGGAACTAAACAATAAATACTACATGCCAAAGGTTCTTAATAGTGTAGCAAGAAAATTATCAAAATAGCACAAAAATAATATTAAAGACACAATTCCATACAACATTTTAAAAACAAGCAACCGAGCTCTGAAACTCGCATTTTATGAGGGTTTGAGCTTGGTTTTTAATTTGAAACTGTCAAAGATGGGATTATATGATATACACCATCAAAAGTCAATATCAAATAAAATGACGACCGACTTTAGCCGTGATGTGCCAAAGTCGGTCGTTTTTGGGTTTGGTGGGTGATACCGGAATGCGGTAAACGGGACGGGGACTGCGCCCCTATGCGGAACGCAGGTTTGTTGTCCCCGTTTTGGGTTGTGGTTGGTTTGCAGCGACAAAAAAACACCCGCTTGACAGCTTTTGCTGCTTTGCGGGTGTTTTGGGTATTGCGGTAGAAAATCTTTTTAAACCATACTGAGATTCATATTAGCTACTCGCCCAAGTTACAGTTAATTTTCCATCATCAGCGCAACTCATTGTAAAACGACCGTGTGATGGACTTGCCCAATTGCTCAAATTTGCATTAAAGCCTGCTTGAACATTGCTATATGTTCCCTTAATTGCATTTACATTTTTTACCCAGCTTGTTGTTCCATCAGAAGGACTATTACCCAATTTAGTATTTTCAAAGTATAGACCCCAATCATTTAAATCGTCCAAATCAGATATATTTCTATTACTATAGAATAATTTATACATATCAGCAAGTTGTTTGGGTTTCCAATCCTTTAAAGCACTTACGCTTGTTATATTGGTAGCATTAAACATTTCCATCATGTTGCTTACATTAGAAACATCCCATCCTGATATATATTCAAGCTGCGGACTTTCTATTATATCGTTATTGAACAAGCCTCGTAAACTATGTGCTTTTTCCGGACTCCAATACTGAAGTCCTTCAATATTGATAAGTCCTTTCCATTTATCAAAGCAGTTATTAGCACATTGCACATCAAGGTCACTAAAGTAAATGCCGCCTTTAGAACGAGTATATACAACAAAATTATAGAAACCACTCTGACCCTCAATAGGTTCAGCCCAAGCAAAAATTCTATCGGGATATTCATCATATCGCGTAATGGAAGAATCATACTTAGCATTACATTCGCTACCACTGGAATTCTTTGTAAAGTCATTATTAAACCTTACAGAAATGTCATAAATGTTAATATCGGGATCTAAAAACGCATCTTTAAAGCGCTGTTCCTGCTCATCACAAAGTGTAATTATTCCTTTAATAACATTTTGATCTTTGCCTTTATCATCAAAAAATCTAATACTTGTTACAGATCCGCTATCCTGCCATTTATTTGACCAATCCGAATCATACGTTTCAGTAAATAACTGATTGTATACTGCTTCAGTTTTAGCCGTTGTTTTAAGTTTCCACATATGTTTATGGCTACTCCAGTTAGTGGCATTACCAGTTCTATTATCTGTATTTTCTGATATATTGCTTGGTATAATCATCGCTGTCGGTACCGGATTCTCAATCGCCTCACCCCTAAACTTAAACTGGCTGCCTGCATTTATCTTTACATAAGCCAAAATTTCCGCTTCAGATGTGAAGGGAATTATGGCTCCCGGTTCTGTTTCGGCGTAGCCGGCTACACCTTCGAAGTTTGTGGCTTCTGCGATTTGTAGGTTGGTGTCGGTGCTTGTGGTCTTTCTTACGGGGTTGTTGTCCTCGTCGAGGAGATACCAATGGTCAAAGACATAACGTTTTTTCGTATCGGGATCTTTTCCGCCCTCGTAAGTATAGTCCGTATACTTTGTTGTGCCGTTCACATAATTCAGCTCGCTTGTATAGTATTTACCGTTAGCATTGTCGTAGGGTTGTTTTAGTGTGAGCTGAGCATTTCCCACAGTTTCCGAACCCGACTTGATGGTTATATAACCTTCCAGATCCGGTAACAGTTTTACACGCACCAATCTATCGGGCTTGTAAGCGCCGTAGTTTATGGGCATGGTGTATGCCATATCCGAGGCAAGGTCTGTTTTTTCCGTAAAGTTAGCCTTGTTTACGGACACGGTTACCATGGAAGAGGAGGCACTTAGGTCTATGGTGTTGGGTATTGTGAAGGTAGCATCCCCCACAGCACCGTCTGTTACTGTAACACCTCCCGAGGCGGTGGTTATTACAAGCTTTGCTTTTTCCGCATCGGTCATTTGGTCTTCCTTGCCGCTGGCGTATATCCATGTACCCGAAAGGGCTGTTTTGTTTATGGATGTGGTACTGTTTCCCGCATCGTTTACGGGTATGATGGTGTCATAGCTTACACTGAAACCCGTAATATAGTCCTTTGAAGGGAAGAGGTTGTTGGCATTTCCCGTATGGCTAAGCTCATCATAGCGAGAGAGCTTGTTTTCAAACTCCATCTCAAAGGTGGGAAGGAAGGTATCTTCCGAGCCTTCCGACAAGTGTATCAAATTGCAATAGCCTATGTTTGAAACAAGGCTGTATTTTGATGCGTCGATATTCGTTGCACCCACGGGGTCGGTAGTGCTTGTAAGTACCTCCGTACTATCAAGAGTGTACCTTGCCACCCTTACCTCACTTACCTTATATATGCCCTGCTCCACATCTACGGACACGCTCTTGCGTACCTCTCCCGCAGTGTCGAAGTTTATGAAGGCATTGTAGATCTTGCCGTTAGGCACAGGCACTCCCGTAGTAATATCGTCCACCTCTTCTATTTTAAATATAAAGGTGGGGTAGCCGAAGGCATTTGCATAGAGGGCGGGGTCAACATCTATTTCCTTGTCAATTATTATCTTCGCCTTTGCCTTTTGGTTCACACAGCGTAGTTGCTGGTCTACACCGCAGCTGTTTTGGCTGACGGAAAAGGCGATGTCTGCCGACATACCGTAGCCTGTGGGAGCCTGTATCTCTTTGAAATAGTAGGCACCCCAAGGAAGGTTTGTTACCTGCAAAGTATTTTCGGAACCTGCCGTTACCTGAAGAGTGGATGTAGTTCCGCCACTGTCGGCATAGGCATATTCGCCCCTTGTATCCCATGTTACGCTGCACTTGGTGTACTCGCTTTGACCCTCGGGTTTGAAGTAAAGCTCAAACTCGGCATCTTCCTGGGTCGCTCCGTCCTCTCCCGTTTTGGTGAGGGTGACCTTTCCTCTTTGTCTATTATCGTCAACGTATACATAGAGGGTATTATCCACATCGTTTTTGATAAGAGGTACGAACTGAGGAGCTGCCGCCTCATAGCCTTTTGGAGGTGTAAGCTCATACACAAGGTATGTAACACCCCAAGGCAGACCGGTTATCTCTGCCGTGTAGCCGTCAACGTTAAGAGTAGTGTTTCTTTCCGTAAGGAATACGGCACCGCTTTCGCCCTCAAGCTCTTCATATCGCCTGTAGGCGGAAACCGTAGAGTCATAGGCAAGTATAGCCTTGTTGGCGGCACCCGAAGCACTTACTTTGTAAGTAGGGCGTCCGTCTTCGTCTTTCACACCCTCCACAAGGGTTTCGTCCGTTTTCTTAAGTGCATTGTAGTCCGCATTTGTTTCGTCCGTAGGCTTAAATACCTTAAACTGGGCACCGTTTATACCCTTGGAGGTATCTTGGGCATCCTGTTTTACGATACTTAGCTTACCTGTTTTTCTTTCATCTTCCTGATCCAGCTTAAGGGGGCTGAACTCCCCTGTTTCAGCATCATAGTGAGATGCCGCAAGCTCGGGAGTGATACTTATGACCCCCGATGATGAGTACCAAGTACTGTTTACAGGGGATGGAGTGAAGTTATCCGAACGGGCATAGCCAACGGGTGCGGAGTTCTCCACTACGATATATTCCCCAAAAACAAGGTCGTTAAAGTAAACTACACCGGAGGTGGGGGTTATCTTTTCGCCCGAGTAAAGATTCCAATAGGGCGAAGATTTATCCCTTATGAAGGCTGCCACCGTATTTTGAGCGGTTGCATCCTCACTGTCACCCTTGTCGAATTTATACAAACTGTAACGGGCATTTTTAAGACCGCTACCGTTTTCCTTATCCATTTTGTGTACACGAATAGAAGAACGTATCTGGGAGTTTGTAATGCCATACTCATAGTTGTACACCGTTACCGGTTCCCCCGAGGTGCCGTCTGTGGTCTCACTTGAGGTGTACCAAAAACGCTCTTCGGGTTGTATGTTATACTTATCCAAAGTAGCACAACTACTATCGGTGGTCTCAACCGTTTTGGTAGTCGCAAACCTTATTTGGAAGGGATAGTACTTGTTATCTGTTTGGTAGCCTACCTTTCCCTCTATTTCCTTTATGGCATAGTAGCCGGGAGGAAGGTCTCTTATCATCATTTCACCGTCGGAGTTGGTCTGAAGCACATCCCCTGTTTCTCCCTCATGGTAATAGTAACCGTAGTCGAGAATAAAACCTGGAATATCATCGTCAATAGAGTGATCCAAATCTACCTTGGTGTAAGATGTTGCTATAGCCGTCTCCAGCTCATCTCCCGTAAGTTCCGCAAAGTCTTCGCTAAGGTCTGCCTTATAAAGCTCAAACTTAACGCCCTCCAAAGGCTTTCCCGTATCTTTATCCGTCTTTTTAAAGAATATGGAACCCTTTACACTGGACTTATCCCTTACGCTTATGATGGTGTTTTCTTCGCCTATTGTGGCTACACGTTTTTGATCATCAACGGCTTCGACCCTTGTCACACCACTGAATATTGAACTATGGGCGTCGTTTGAGGCTACTATATAACCACTATCCCCCATAGTATATTCCGCCAATATTTTGGCTCTGCCCGCATCATCGAAATTAACAAGGTAAACATAAGGGTCTTGGTCGTAGTTTTCAGGGGCTTTCGATTCTCTTATAAGGTAGTTGCCCGCAGGTACGGGAAGCTCCAACTCACCGTGGAAGTTAACACAAGCCTCATGCAAGTACTTGGTCTCATAGCTTGTACCGTTATCCGCCTGGTAACTTGCCCAAGGGTATGTACCGTTAAGTTCCGAGGGTAACGGTGAGGTAGAGCCCGTGTATTTATATACACTAAATTCCGCTCCGTGTATTTCTCCGTCCTTATCTTCATAGGCAGAGAGTACCATGGAGTTATCGTCATAGTCTACCTTACGTATTTTGACGGTATTCATTAAAAGAACTTTAACAACATCCGAGTCTTGTAAACTACCGCCACCTTTGGAAAGGGTGGGGTCCATATCTTCCACGAAGAAACGGTTTACAGCCCTGGTATTGATGTTGCTTGTTGTTCCCACGGGGGCTTCCATGTACAAGGTAACATAGAAGGTGGTGGCGGTGGATATTTTGCTGTCCGCCCCGGGTTTTAAGTAGAGAGCAACGGCTTTAGGCACATCTCCGTCCATGGTCGTACACTTTCCGTTTTCATCTATATGTCCCTTTTTCCAACCGTCATTTGTGTAACCGTCTTCTTTGGTGATATAGCCCGAAAGCACCCTTAAGTGGTCCGAAAATGCTTCGTTGGGTGTAGCCGCTCCCTCGGGAGTAACAAAATCATTTCCCCAAGTAGTATCTACCGTTCTGTAGAAGAAATAGGGCTCTAAACCGTAGTCGGCTATATTGGAGTCCTCAGAGCCTACGCCTATGTACTTGAAGGTACCCTGCCACTGCGAGTTTTCACTGGCGGCACCCTCGCCGTTGGGGTGGTACTGTTCTATTTGGTCGTAGACAATAAGGTCCGAAAGGTTATCTGTTTGGTTACCGTCATGTGCCTTGTAGACCTCAAGCCTGTAGTTGTACTTTGCCGAGGCAGGCACTTCCGCACCCTCTTCAATAGTATTGGGCATAGCCATTACCCTTGAGGATGTAACATAGCGTCCGCCGGAATATTCCGTCTTAACAAACTTTCTGTTGTTTAATGTTCTGTACTGATCCAAAAACTTAAGGTTTGCCGTAGAGTCTGACTTTGCTATGGTCTGGTTTGTGATAGAGTTTTTGTCAAGGTCGCTTGTGTCGGTAGAGGTTGTGCCCTGCCCTACCTTTATATCCTGACCGAGGTCTGAAAGTACGGTATAGGATATTATAGGCACCTTTGAATCGTTATATGCCTTTTCTTCCGTATGCAAAAGACCGTAAGTAAAGCTTACGCTTGTAAGCTCCGCCTCGTAGAGGGGAGTATTTTGCAGATCGAACCTAAAGGACACCGAAAGCAAACGTGTTTCCGTATCGTAGGATATTTTGGTGTTGTAGGTGTTCAGGTTTGCCGCCGTAAGCTTTATGGGAGTTTGAGCGGGGTCCACGGCAGAATAGTAGTCTGTAGCGGAAAATACTATAGACTCCATGAGCCTTGACGCCGCCGCCTCATCAAACATAAGTTTGGCGTAAGCCTCCTCACCCGCAGTTTTTTGTTCCGCCGTAAGGTCGGACTCACCTAAGGTAAGGAGGGTTCTAAGGTTTGCATCGTCAAATACCAACTGTGTATTTTCGGGCAACTGTACATGAAGGGAGAAGGTGTTAAGCTTTCCCGGATTTTCCGATATTATGGTTCCCGTAGTGGTCGCCCTGTTGAACCATGCATCATCATCAATAGCAGACTGTATACCCGGCTTTACATAGGTGGGATAGTCGTACCTGGTGGTAGAGGTTATGGTAGCCAAAGCTGTACGCAGGTAGGCATTGGAATAAACTCTGTTAAGGTAGCCGTTACCGCCTGTGGGATCATTTAAAAATTGGTCGTCCTCGTTGTCTAAAAGGGCGTTTATATCTCTAAAACCATAAGGAGAGTCCAAAGTCGGCTCCGAAGACTTGGCCGCAAGGTCGCTGTCCTTTGTGTTGTCGTTATTACTATCGTAGAGAAGCTGTGAAAAGGCGTAGTTCACCACTCTGGCATCGCTGTCTCCAAACTTAGGATCGGCACCCAAGAACCAAGCATAGTCCTCTTTTTGAGAGTCAAGGTGAGTAACGATATTTACTCTGAAGCCCTTGTTCTTTATCACCACATCAACATTTTCTATAACGATGTAAAAGGCATCGGCATTTACACTTAAAGTAATATCACTGTCGGGAGAGGTGGTACCTTTAGTTGTAGGTGAAGGATTCCAACTTACGGTGTTTCCCGTTCTTGTACCTGTGTAAAGTTTATAGTTAAAACCTTGCTTTTTACCGCTATTATTGTACTTGTATATACCTTTTGGTATGGTTACGGTAGAAATGTCGTAGTCGTCGGAGTTTAAGAGATAATATTTTTCGGTCTCTTCATATTCCTCTTCTTCTCCTTCTTCTCCCGTACCTTCTTTTTTCACTTTCTCTGTATAGCGTACGGAAATGGCATCATCACCCACATAAAGGTCGTAGGGCCCTGCCAAAGCTACATTTGGACTGCTTGCAAAATAGGGATCTGCGGCAAAAAGTGTAAGTTCTTCATCTTCTATACTGTTGCTTTCAGGTACCGTATTACTTTTTTTGACACCGGGGTATATGTTAAAAGCAATATTACCCCCTTGGAACAAAAGACCCGTAAGCATAAGTTTGTTGGGATCGTTTGGCTTTAGATGAGGTACCCTGTTTCTCGTTTCCTCAAAGCCGCTGCTTTTTGACAAGGATATGTCATCGGGTTTTATATCTCTGTCCACAGAAGGTGTTATGGAGGAAGGATCGCTGGCATCCGAGGCCGTTGCCGTAGGATCGATGGTTACCGCTTGTTCTACTACCATAGGATCCCTGGGCTTAGACTCATCATTGTAGAAGGGTGTGAAAACACCGTCTACCTTAAAGCCTTTTGTTTTCTCAGGTTCTTCATTTATCTTGTCTTCCTTCAAACCTATAGTAAAGCTGGTTTCCGCTTTGTCGTTATTAAGGTCGCCAAGTTTACTTTGGTGAACATAGTAGCCGTAGTAAACTTCTTCTTTATATTCGCCCGTATCTTCATCTTTTACAGTAACAGTAATTTTTTCTAAGGGCTTTTTTGTGTTGTTGGTATCGTATATAACGATATTTCCGCTTGTAAAATCTTCCTCACTAAGATTTGAAAGGGAAGATAGGGGTATACCCACAAAGTAGTCCGACTCTGCAAGACCTCTTGTATACTCTTTCTGCAAAACATTTACGGTATACCTGTTGTACCAATATCCATCGGGGAGAGGGTCAAAAATGTCCGAATTGGCGTTGGCGGTTATATTCTGTGTGAAAACATCCGCTTTTGTTTCATAGTAGAAATCAATACTGTTGGTGGCCTCGGGTGTATCGGAAGTGTCTACAAGGGTAGTGGGTGTAACGTCTGTTTTATAGTCGGCTTCCGTGGCTTCTTTGGGAATACCGGTTTGGTAGGCGCTATCTTCCGCACCTACAGACACCGGAACACTAACAACAACGCCATCTCTATCTACAGGCTCTCCCGCTTCGTTTTCAAGCTCTCCTATCTCATTAATATATATAGCATGTGTTACATCCTCTGTATCCTTATATGTATAGGTACTTACATATCTGTATGTACCATTTACCAAAACCGCCAGCCTTTGATTTCCGCCGACTATAAAGGTATCATCCTCCGTACCCTCATATACATCCACACCGTCTGCAAGATTAAGGTCGGTGACCAAAGAGTTATTGATGACTTTTATTTTATTGTCCTCAACAACGCTGTAATTTGTCTCATCTACATAGTCGCTTACATAATTGCCGTTTTCATCCTTTATACGGTAACCGGTTGTGTCGTTGCCCTCAAGTATGAAATTCGAGCCGTCGTTAAAGGCAAGGAAGTTACCTTCCTCGTCTCTTAAGTAGCGTACTATGGAATACTCTGCCTCTATAGTTCTTGTGTAGGGAGCGGTGCCGTCGTTGTTATCATCCTCTTCTTCGATATAGCCTACCGCATCTCTTGCCGCTACCGTCCAGTGCAGTGTGGTATTGGCTGCTTTATCGGTAATGGGCTTTATGTTTACGAGGGTGTAAGTACCGTCGCTTTCATTATACTCAGCCTTCCAAACGCTGCTGAATATAGGGTCATTCATTTCGAAGGTGTAATCGGAAATATTTCTTTTCAATCCGTCAAGGTTGTTAAGCTTTATGCGTATCTCACCCGGGTAAAGCACGGGGTTAAGGTTGGTATTTTTGATCTGAATATTCATAACTATATTCAGTTCTTTATTACTGTATTCCTCATCTGTGTATACCAATTTCTTGCTGTTTTGCTGTTCTGTATCACCATCGTACCACTCACCGTTTTCATCTCTCCACGCTATGGATACGCTGTAGTTTGATGAGGAATCCGTAGCACCCTCCGCAAAGGTATCTCTTCTGTGAAGGTCCATGGTGTTTACAAGTATTACCCCGAGCATGATAAAGGCAAGGAAATTCCTTGCAAACATCAACTTTTGGTATCTGCTTTTATATTTAAATGTTTTTATTTTCTCCATAAGGCTGAGGAATAAGAGTTTACCCATATTACCACAGCTCCTTTCACTAAATGTTTAAAGGTATGTCAAAATATTTAATGACATTACTCATTCTAAAAATAATAATCTTTATATTTTTATAGCAAAAATATTAAGTTATAACAAAAACAACGCTTATTCCAAACGGAACGACATGCTTCAGCACTTTTGCTACGCAAAAGTCAGGCTATCGCCTGCCCGCATCTATCTTTGCGGTGCATGGGTCGTCCCCTACTGATCGCACAATAGGTTTTGGTTAAATCTAAAGTTTTCTACGACGAATTAGCATCAAATAATACTTAAGGTGCTAATTGTAAAAATTCTGTCCAAGCATTTAAGGCTTTTGTTTTCCAAGCCTCTTTTTCTTCGGGTGTGAGGCTTTCCCAGTTTACATCCGAGGCAGAGTCTTTTGTGCCTACTGTTTCGGAATATACAAAGATATTGAAATCCTTTATAGAGCCTTCATCCGCACCGTTTTCCACCTTTACCTGCTGTATGAGAGAGCCTGTTTCCGTATTGGGCTCAAGGGGTAAAAGGTAGTAGTAATAGCCTCCAAGCTCCGTATCGGGTACATATATCCAAGCGGGAGCTACGGTACCCGTAGCCGATGCAAGCTGTTCTATGTATGTGTCTTTTCCGTCGGAAACGGATATAACTTTAGCGGCTTCATAAAATTGAGACTCGGTGTTTGTTTTATCATCGTTTGAAAGCTTGCTTTTGTTCTCGGCATCGGAGTTTGAAAAATCCATATATACCCTTACATAGCAGGGTACATTGTCCTCGTTTTTCACCTTTACTATCTTGCCGAAAACTTTACTTCCCGTAGTTTGGGTGCCACCCTCAAACTCCTCGTCTATGGAGGATTTGTTGTGTCCTATTAAAAAATTGTTTATAAGTGAAGCATTGCCCCCTAAAAAGCTCAGTGTTACAGAGCTTAATGCAACTGCAATACCCCCAAAGAGTATAGCCAAGGCTACTGTCTTTTTGCGTTTCATATATATCAACCCTTACAAACCTTTATTTTTACATACAGTATATAACGCTCCCAGTTCGGCGGAGGTAAGAGCGGAACTGTTTGCAATGGTGTTTCCGTCCAAATTATCCGCCTGCAAGCACATACTGTCTACCTTTATATTTACACTTTCCCCTCCGGGAAGCTCTTCTTCCATAAACCTTTTAAGGCTGACCTTATCAAACAAGGTCTGTGTTTGTTCCTGAGGTGATAAGGCTCTGTTGTAGCCGAATATAAAGCTTTTATACTCGGGCTCCGTAGCTGTTGCCGCTATCGTCTCCGTTTTTACAAAGACCCAGCTTCCGCTTTTATCATCTGCTGTTGTGTTGTAGTTAAAGTCGCTGTATGTGGTGCTCTCTTCAACTACCGCGTTTTTAGTATGTGAAACGGGTTCAGCCGTTTCCACATCTACGGAAAATATACTTTGCTTCTCCTTGGTATTTGGATCGACACCCGGTGCTTTTTCTATGTTGTTTAAAACACTTATTTCCATCTGCGGTACGGAGACCTTCATAAAAATATACTCATCTATAGTGCCGCTGTTTTTGGCTTTTGGTGCCTTTGTGACCTCTTGCCCCGGGGATATTGTTTTATTGTTTTCAAAATCTTCTTCAATATCCACCTTTGCACTACCTACAGTAAAAAGGTTTGTGAGTGTGCCCGTACTTTTAAGATAAGCCACAAGAACACCCATCATAATAACAAGTGTCAAAGTAATAGCAGCAATATATTTAATTTTTTTCTTCTTCATCTGTATCACCGTCACTTGTTTGTTTACTTTTTTTATCCAAACCCAATTCCCCTCTTGTAATGTCTATAGCCAGATCCAATAGAAAATCCAGCACAAGAGCAAGTACTATAAAGCCTATGCCAAATACCAAGCCTGCACCTGACTTCAAAAAAATAACACCGTAGCCTAAAAAAGGCAATGAAAAAACGGTTTTTCCAAAATATTGGTCGGAAGTCACTGTAAAGTTATCCACATCCTTGTTGGCATCGCCCTTTGTGATAGCTCCGTCTCGGGTAAGCTTGTAAACCCTGTGAGTGACCCGCATATCCCCCATATTTACAGATATAACATCCCCTTCTTTTATTTGGCTGAATGGTACTTTAACATCCACCATACAAACACTGCCCACCTTTATATTAGGCTCCATGGAGCCCGATATAACGGCATAGGGTCGTAGGCCTGCGCAAAACAATACCGCAACACTTACGCCCAAAACCACTACCACACCCATAACAAGGGAATATATCAGCCTTAGAGTGCAGAGAAGCTTAAAATGCAGTATGGCTCTTTTCTTTTTTTCAAGACCACTATTCATCAAGAAGCTCCCAAACCTCCTCTTTATTTTCGGTAGACAGGCTTGCTTGTATGCTTCTGTTGGTGACCTGTACCGCAAGAGGTATGTCGGCAAATGTTTTTTCAAGGGAATAAACATCGTTATCCCTTATGTTTATAAGCTTAACTTTATTAAAAAGCGGAGGAGTCGCCTCTCCCACTTTAAGTGGTTTCATATTTTCGGCATCTCCGCCTGTGTAGGCATATATATATTTTACATTGCCCGCATCGGCTGTACCGCCTATGGTGGTGGTATAAGGCTCAAGCTTGGGGTAGCCCTCAAGAAGTACCCAACCTTCATTCACGGGTTGTGAAAGGGATGTGAGTATAGCCTCGGCATTAAGGTCGTTGTAATTATCGCTCTCTCCCGTGGTTGCACCCGTTATAAACCTAAACATAGGCACCACATTTGCCGCAGCTATATTACCGCTACCCGCTCCGCCTATGGCTTTGCCGTCCTTATCTTCCACATATACATTTCCCTTGTAGTAGGGTACCGTCACCTCTAAGAAAACATAGGCGGATACATCGCCGTTGTTGGCAACGGTAGGGTCTTTTTCCACCACCTCTTCGGGGGTTATGTTTTCTGCGCTTTTCCACTTAGGCTCGTACAGTATGGTAGATAGGTTCTTAGCCGAAAAGGTGTTTGTGATAACATCCTTTGCGGAGAAAAAAGCCGCTATAGCCAACACTGCAAATATCACAGACAGTGAAAGAGTGTAGATTATTCTTTTTTTCAGCTTTTTCATTACTACCACCTGCTTTTAAAACCCTCCAAGCGGTATTCCAAAACAGGCAACGGTATACTCAAAAGCTGTTTTGGTTATATCACTTTTCGGATTTTTCTTTATCTTTTTCTTCTTTTTTGTCGTCTTTTGCTTTTTCTTCCTTTTTGTCGGCCTTTGCTTTGTTTTCCTCTTCCTCTTCTTCCTCTGCCTCTTCGGCTTCGAGTATCTTTAATTCCGCTGAAACTGCGGCGTACTTCTTTATGAGGTTAAAGAATATTACAAAGAGTACCACAAATATTATAACACCTATGTAGTAGCTTTGTACAAAAAGTATGATGTAGCCAAGCAAAGGTACCTTTGCCTTTACCACACCTATTACCCTGGACTCGTCTATGAGGAAAGGGTCGTCGGAGTCGTTGGCATCACCCTTGGTGTGGAAGCAGGTGACCCCTGTTTCCTGGTAATTTTCCAGCTTTTCCGTTACACGGTGAGTAAGGTAAGAATCGTCTGTACTGCCCGGGTTAAATGTTATAACATCCCCTACGTTTATGGCATCTGCTTTTGTTATTTTTACAAAAATGAGATCCCCCACGCTATAGGCAGGCTCCATGGAAGGAGTGAGTACATCATAGTATCTGTAGCCGAATATGGACTTATCCGGTGTTCTTGATGATGCAAAAAGTACGGCACCTACAAGTATTGCCGCCAGAAGTAGGAAAAAGAGTATATCTCCCACGATTTCAAGCACCTTTTGAAAACCTGTCATAGGTATTTCTTCATTTTGTTTTTTCATTCTTGTTTAATTTCCTTTTCAGTTTTATGCTTTTATATACCGTAAACACTATAATTGTAAGTGCTGCGGCAAGTGATACGAATACTATTGTAACATATAATCTCAAACGGCTTCTGTAGCCTGTTTTAACATCTTCGGGTATGAAGGGAAGATTGTCTATTATTTTGTCGGTGATACTGCCCTGCCTTGTTTTCTCGCTGTCGGTATGAGTACCGGGGCCATCATCATCGTGGCTGTAGCCTCCGGGAGTGTACTTATCTTCTCCCTCGTCGGTAGTGTCCTCGGAACGGTCTTCGGAATCGGCCTCGCTTCCGCCTTCTATGGAGTTTTCCTCGGGATTTTCTTCCGAATGTGCTTCGGAATCGGGCTCTTTTTCGGAGCTGTCCTCGGTGGCTTCTTCGGTGGTGGACTCTCCGTAGATTATAGTGCCTTTTCTTCCTCCGCCGCCTCCGCCTTTGTTTTTATTGTTGTCGTCTTCTTCCGTTATGGAAGCTGAAAATATCCAATCGAAATCCACGGCACCAAAGGAAGTTTGCCCCGCATCGGAATTATCTTGTATGTGTTTTTCCGTTTTTTCCGTCATATTCCATACAAATTCCGCCCGAAGGTCTCGCCTTTGTCCCGAGGCGTATATACCGCCTAAGTCTAAGGGTTTGTCCTGCATATTAGGCTCCCCTATACCGTTGACATCCCCCGTGTATATAAGCTCATCATCAAGGTAAAGCTTTACAAGTACCTCGCCTTCAAGGTCGATGGTGCCCTCGGTGTGGTTTGGCGCCATGGACATATACACACGGTAAACCGCATCTTTTCGCTCGTTCATGACGGCTATTTTTTTGGTGTAAACTACACCCGGTTGCATATCCTCCACATGCACATAGTAGTTACCCAGTGCGGATACGGAGTTGCCCTCCTCATCGATCACAAGCAGATTTTGCGGAAGACCCTCCACACTGCCCTCGGGCAGGTCTACAGCCCACACGGGAAGTGTGAGAAAAAGCCACACAAAGGGAACGAGCAAATATTTAATTTTATCAAGCATATTCTTTCCCCCTTTGGTGGGTTTCTGCCTTGACAAGCATTTATTTAATGTGGTATACATTAAACGAGGTGATACCATGAAAAAATATATTATATTTGCCCTCATACTGCTTTGTATCTGCGGTGCTGCCGCAGTTTATGCCATACGGGGCATAGTTTCCGAAAAAAACCATATTGATACCGCCGAAAAAGTATCGGCTGTGTTTTCAAACCTTTCTCCCTCAAAGGAAGTGGAGGCTTTAAGTAAGGACACCGATAAAGAAGATATTTTGCTCTCCTTTAAAGCTCGCCTTGAACAAATGCAGGCTGTGAACCCCGATGTCTGCGGTTGGATATACATACCCGAGACACATATCGACTACCCTCTTTTGCAAGGAAGGGATAACAGCTACTATCTCACCCACGGTGCGGATAAAAGCCCCTCTCCCGCAGGAGCCGTATTTTTAGATAGCGGAGGTTTCTCCGAAAACACCCTTATATACGGCCACAATATGGGCAGAAGCTCAAATGTTATATTTCACGATATAACAAACCTTTCCGATAAGGCTTGGTTTGAAAAGGTGAAACAGGGCTATATCATAACCAAAGATGATGTTATCACCTTGGATTTTTTCGCCTATGCTCTGACCAAGGCAGAAACGCCTTTCTATTCAAATAAACCCGATTTTGAGTATATTAAAAATAATGCTGTGTATTATAGAGAAGCTACGGGAAATAAAACCGTCACACTCTCCACCTGCGCCTATGACTATGACGGCGCAAGGGCTGTGCTTGTGGGGGTGTGGAGGTAGGTGGTGGGGGCTGAGGTTTGGTTGCTTCGTCGTCAGCCCTTCGGGCTTCCTCCCCCTACCGGTAGTAGTAGAGGCAAAGGTATTGGTTGCTCTATCGTCAGCCCTATGGGCTTACTCCCCCTCCCGGGGTGGGTACCTCTCCGGCGCAACTTGCGTTGCACCACCTCCCCTTTCAGGGGAGGCTTTTCCGTTGGCTCGGGTTTTGTTTTTATTGCTTACTTTGTTGTCGTTTCAAAATACTCCGCCATAACTACTCCATCGCCACATCGACACCCAAGCCTCCCCTGAAAGGGGAGGTGGCAGCTTTAGCTGACGGAGAGGTTCCGTGCGGAGCGAATAGTTTTGCCTACAAAACAAATTCTCTCACCCCAAAATCTTCTCCTTAACTCTCCTGTCTATATCCATACAGACAGCCTCGAATTTTCTCTCTATTTCCAAATTTGTATATCTCACTACTTCCAAACCCAACTTTTCCAAAACATCCGAGCGTATCTCGTCATATTCCAAGCCGTCCTCGGTGAAGTGTTGAGAGCCGTCAAGTTCTACTATGATTTTGGCTTTTGCGCAATAAAAGTCCACTATGTAGCCGTCTATGGGGCGTTGTTTGTAGAACTTTACAGGGTATTTTTGAAGAAAATCATACCACAATCGACGCTCTTGCCTTGTCATTTCATGTCTTAATTTTACAGCTCGCTTTTTTAGGTCGTAGTCGTAGTTTGTGTAGTTTTTGTTCAATGTGGTGTTCCTTTTTTTCTGTTGTGGGGGTAGTGGTTGGGGCTGAGGTATCGGTTGCTTCATCGTCAGCCCTTTGGGCTTCCTTCCCCTATCGGTAGTAGTAGAGGCAAAGGTATTGGTTGCTCTATCGTCAGTCCTATGGACTTCCTCCCCCTACCCGGGGTGGGTACCTCTCCGGCGCAACTTGCGTTGCACCACCTCCCCTTTCAGGGGAGGCTTTTCCGCTGCCTTCGGGTTTTGTTTTTATTACTTACTTTGTTGTCGTTTCAAAACATTTCGCCCTAACTTTCTCCGCTGCCACATCGACACCCAAGCCTCCCCTGAACAGCCACAGCTGACGGGGAGGTGGCAGCTTTAGCTGACGGAGAGGTTCCGCGCGGAACGAAAGTTTCTGCAATAAAACCTACAGGCAAAGGTATCGGTTGCTCCATCGTCAGCCCTTCGGGCTTCCTTCCCCTACCCGGGGTGGGTACCTCTCCGGCGCAACTTACGTTGCACCCCCTCCCCTTTCAGGGGAGGCTTTTCCGTTGGCTCGGGTTTTGTTTTTATTGCTTACTTTGTTGTTGCACCGATATACACTTATCTCACTCAACTACCTTCCAATCCGCAAGCATACGCGTTTCCGAATCGAATGCCACGCCTACTTTATACAGTTTTCTGCTGTCTGCCGCAAAGGGCAGTGTATATCCTTTTTCCTCTATTTGTTTCAGTGCGTTTTCCGCACTGTCGTCAAGCTTAAATTCAAACAGATAAACATATTTATCCGTTTCCGTCTTGCAATCTATCCTGCCTGTGAATGTGTGTACTTCACAGCTTGTATGTTGTCCGAGAAGTGTAAACACGAGATATATGACCGTCTGAAAATAGTGCTCAAATGTGGCATTTGCGGAGGTATAAGTTATTCTTGCGAAAAGTGCGGTAAGAACTTTTCTTATGCCTTCAAGCTCTCCGTTTTGAATGAATCTGCGCAAGGTGTATATATCTACACCCGAGCCCGAACCGCAGTTATATACATATTCGGGTAACAAAGATCTTAGCATTCCGTATTTTACTTCTTCATTCGGGAAAGCAAGCACATATTCACGGCTTTCGCTATCATAGTCTACTATTGTCAAATAGCCTGTTTGGTATAAAAGGGGTATCGGGTCGGGATTATCCGAAACGTAATCCATTAGAGTGCCCGAATCTATTTTAATTGTTTTGTTTGTAAGGCTTTGAGGGTCAAATTGTATATCTTTAAGATGTTTTGCAAGAAAAGTCGGTGTGCCCGAACTAAACCAATAGGAACCAAAGTCCTTTCCAAAAAAGGCATTTATCAGACTAAAAGGATTATATACATCCTCGCCCTCTTTGTTAAAATGGTATCCGTCATATTGTTTTTTAAGTCTCTTCAAACATTCTTCTTCTGTTATATTGTTGTGTTCCGACATTGCCCTTATTTCAGGCTTGAAATTTTCTTTCAATTCCTCTTCGGTAATACCGCAAACTCCCGCAAATTTCCTATCTAAAGAAATATCATTCAGTTGGTTAAGGTCACTGAAAATGCTGACCTTGTGAAACTTTGTAACACCCGTTATAAATACGGACCTTATATATTCATCATAGCTTTTCAAAACTCCGAAAAAGCCCTTGAATACCGCCTTGTTATGCTCTTGAAGTTCTTTATTGTCTACGGTTTCAAGAAGGGGTTTGTCATATTCGTCAACAAGTATCACGCAGGGATTCCCCGTTTTTATGCAGGCTTTTTTCAGAACATTTTCAAAGCGTTCTTCAAGCCCCATTTCCCGCTTTGGAACACAATCATATTTTTCTTCCCAATCTTCAAGAATAAAGATAAGCTTTCTTTCCAATGCACCTTGTTTGGTATAGTCTTTCCCGTTAAAATCAAAATAAAGTACGGGATATTTTTGCCAAGCATCGGAGTTACCTTCTTCAAGTTTCTCTATTGCAAGACCTTTAAAAAGTTCTTTTTTACCCTCCCAATATGCACGAAGGGTGGAAAGAAACAAACTCTTGCCAAATCGCCTTGGGCGACTTAAGAAAAACTGCACTCCCGCACGTGCTACAAGATATATATAAGCTGTCTTATCTACATATACAAATTCGGAGCTTCTCAGCTTTTCAAAGCTTTGCACCCCTATAGGGAGCTTTCTGCCAAGCTCTTTTAATATCTTCTCTCTGTAAGCATCAATATCTTCTTTAGGAAAACCGTTTTGTGTCATTGCATGCATGCTCCTTTCAAAGATATTATATCGGTTTTGGTTGCTGTGGCTGTGTGATGAGGCAAAGGTGTTGGTTGCTTCATCGTCAGCCCTTTGGGCTTCCTTCCCCTATACCCGGGGTGGGTACCTCTCCGGCGCAACTTGCGTTGCACCCCCTCCCCTTTCAGGGGAGGCTTTTCCGTTGTCTTCCTTGCGACGGAGAGGTTCCAATATTTCTCAAACTTTTTCGATACTCCGAAATTCGGCTTATCGAAAAAATTCCCAAACCGAGGTTATACACAAGTCTACCCTCGATTTGGTACTTACTTATCTCTGTAATGGGAACCACACTGTATTATTTGTATCATATTATCTTTAATCCTGTAAACAATGGGGTTTTTATCGTCTATTCTTCTACTCCAATATCCCGACAGATCACCGAAAAGAGGTTCGGGTTTTCCTATACCGTCGTAACCGTTACGGTCAATATCGGCTATGAGTTTTAGAATACGTTTTAAAGTCTTTTTATACTGTGTTTCCCAATATGTGTAGTCTTCCCACGCTTCATCGGAAAATGCCTTGATCATCGTCTTCAACCGTTCCTATTTCGTGTATTGTTCCGCCCGTTTGCTCCATTTGGGCGGCAGAACGTCTTAAACGCTTCATATTTTCAGAAGAATAAAACGGATCATCGGCGGTTATTTCAAAGGGTATTCGCCTTTCACGTCCTACCTTTATCAAAAACATAGTTATTGCGGTAGACATATTCAAGCCCATTTCTTTAAGTGCCTGCTCTGCATTAGCTTTAATATCATCTTCTATGCGTAAACTAACCTCTGTCATAAGCTTTGCACCCCTTTCAATGATATTTAGCCTCGGTATTGTAAATTTTATATCCATATGATGCATACAGAACTTTTTCGGTATTCCAAACTTTAGCCTATCGAAAAAATCCCCAAATCGGGGAAGGCATAAACCCGCCCCCGATTTGGAAGTTGTTGATTTTTGTATTGTAGTTACAGCGAGAAAGTTGATGTTAAGAACATTGAATCATTCTTCAGTATCAACCACCCAAAACAGCTGTCCACGAAATATTATCGATTTCAGGAGCACCAACTGTTGTTGTTGCCTTCTGAGCCACTGCCTTTGTACCGGTCGTTGCCCAACCATCCTTAACCGAAGCGTAATCTTCATTTCCGGCAGAGTTAGGAATAACCTGAACAGAATCCATCTTAACATTAAGGTCAAAATCAAAAGCAATATAAGCTGTCTGCTTAGTTTCCGGAGCAAGGGTTACGCTGTCAACAAGCTTAGCTGTTGTATCACCCTGCTCTATATCATTTGTATAATAGAAGGTATCTCTGGTTCCATTTGCACCAATCGCACCGTCACCGGCAACGCGAAGCCACTTATCTTTAGTATTACCGGAACTTATTACATTTGCAAGAGCAACATCTACCGCAACCTTTTTTGCTGAATTTGCCTGAGTACCATCTGTTAATGTTGCAGTAAGTTTTGTAGGCGTTTCTACATTATCAACTGTCCATGCAACATTTGCATCTGTTATTACCTCCTGTTTAGCAGTATGGAGTTTAACATTGGCAACACCACTAGCAGTAAGTGCACCCGTCTGGACATCTACATTTTCAGCTCCAGAATTAAGAACTCCCTCTGCATAAACTGTTGCATTACCACCCACAGTTTTTGTTTTAAGTGCATAATATTTACCATCTCCCGGAGTTGTACCTGCTACATAATAATATCCACTATATTCCCAATCTTTATCTGATAAACCATCATTTACATCCATATTACGACGGAACAAATATAAACCGGTCGTATCGGGTTTAAATGTATCGGAATCGATATCACCATGCTGGTTAGTCGGAGCAATATATGTAGTTACACCACCATCTCCAGAAGGAGCAACAACAGCATATCCAACCTTAACAACTGAACCTTGTGCTATATCTTTTGCAGCATGATTGGTCGTATTATAGTATACATCAACAGATTTATTTTGATTTACCGTATATGTATACTTAGCATTTTCCGGAGCGTAAGCAAGATAGCCACCTGCCTGTAATGCCTGAACCTCAGATAAGGCTTTAACATCACCTTCACCACTTGCACTTACATCATACTCTGATGGTTCTTCATTTTGATTTTTGTCATTTTGAGTTGATGTAGTAGAAAGAAGCTTAATATACTTAGTACCATCGGAAGTAACCGTCTCGTATCCAAGTTCTTTTAATTTATCGTTATCACCAACCTCAAGCTCAGTAGGTGTATAAGCTGATGCGGGCACTGCCGTAATACCTGCATCCTCTCTGATGATATTAAACTCACCCTCGAGCCAAACTCTTGCGAAAGCATCAACACTGCCTGTGTTTGTTACAAACACATTCTTTTCAATTTCCTGACCGGGAACCCAGTTTTCCGGCGGAGTGAAATCCTCTGAGATCGATACGCTGTAATCTGCTCTTGCGCTCAAACGGTTCGTTACTTCATCCTGTGAACTAAACCACGCAAATGTCATACCACCCACTATAACCGCAGCTGTAGCGAGGGTGAACATGAGCATGACTTTCTTTTGTTTACGTTTTTTTTCTGCTCTTTTCATAAGCTTTTCCTCCTTTTATGGACTTGGGGGACCTCTAAAACCTCATTCTTCACAGAAGTTGATAATTTTCCCGTATCCGTCGTTAATTGCTCTTAACATAGCTTGACTATGCCTGCCGGTAATTGCCCGGGCTACGAAAAAATCTCTTATTTCTGCTTCAAAGCAGTTTTTAGAGTTCCCCTTAATTTAATGGGGTCGAACCATATTGCAGGGCCTTGCCTGCTTGTGCCTTGCATAAACAAGACAGGGAAAACTCCCGAATATTGTACGCTTCACACCCCTTTCTTTACAAACGTTAAGGTATACGCCATTGCGTTATTGTTTTAGTTTTATAGTTTATATTTAACAAAGCGTATAACTACTGTGTTTATTATATCACAAATTAAAAATATCAACAACATAAAAATTGCACAAATTATAATATTTTCCCTAACAACCCCGAAAATTGCAAAATATGGTGTAAAAGGGATTTTTCGGGTGTATAATCGCAACTTACAACAAAAAAAAGCTCCCGTTACCCCCCCCTGAAAATTTAAAGATTTTCCCCTGAAATACGGTGTTTTTAAGGTGATCGGTGTTTTTAATGTTTTTTGTGCAAAATTACAATATGTTGTTGGCTTATTATATTGATTTTTTTATTTAGCGGTCTTTTCGGAGAAGGAAGGCACTGCGTTATATTGCAGTCGGGTTTTTTGTACCGTTTGAAACCTCTCCCACCTTTTGCAGGCATAGCTTTTCGTACCACCCGAAACCTCTCCGTCATTTTGTTGGCAGAGTTATTCGTTCCTCTCGAAACCTCTCCGTCATTTTGTTGGCAAAATTTTTCGCCCCGCTTGAAACCTCTCCGTCAGCTAAAGCTGACACCTCCCCTTTCAGGGGAGGCTTGGGTGTTGGTGAGGGGTTAGGGTGTGATTTTGGCGAAATAGTTGTCCTTGCCTTGCTTTTGCCTCCCCTAACAGGGGAGGGAACACAGCGTGAGCTGTGTCGGAGAGGTACCCACCCCGGGTTTAGGGGCAGGAAGCCCATAGGGCTGACGACAGAACAACCAACACCTTTGCCCACAAAAGCATTTCATACCGCTTAAAATCTCTGTATGATGATATATTATGCTTACGTATTTACCATCCAATACCCGTTCCGTGGTGAGCCGAAGCGTTGCAATTTTCCTGTTTCTCTTAATTTTTTAAGATATCTTTCCACCGTTCTTTTCGATACAGACAAGAGGGTAGCTATATCGGCGGCTGATATTTTGTTATTTTCGTTTATCAAATCGAGAATACGGAGTTCAATATTTCTATCGGAGGTTTCACCGACATCACCGACATTATTACCGACATCGCCGTCATTATCACCGACATCACCGACATTATTACCGACATCGCCGACATTTTCACCGTCATCGCCGTCATTATCACCGACATCAGCGACAACTTCACCGTCATTGCCGTCATTATCACCGACATCAGCGACAACTTCACCGTCATTCTTCAAACCCGGATAGCTTCGATATAAATTTACCCTGAATAAACCTGAGGTTTCCACGACCTCCGGCTCTTTCAAGCCGTATTTTTTCGCATACTCCCACACTCTTATCAAGCCCGTGCCCCAAGCTTCGGCAAGACCCATTTGAGCGAAAATGTTGGCTATAGCTTTGTTTCTTAACTTTGAATGCCCCTTTAAAATATCTTCCAGTGTAATTCCCCCATAAAGACCTCCCGGGGATGTGACCTCAAGTCTGTCGCTGTAGATCGCCACCTGTACACAAGAATTCTCCGTAAAATTTCGGTGACAATGGGCATTTATAATTATTTCACGAATAGCCTCGGGAGGCAACTCGTAGCTTTCTTTTCTTAACAAACCCTGTATTTTTGCTCCCAACCGAATATTTCTCAGCACAAACTTTACAGCCTCGTCTATCTGCTCATAAAGAGGCCCTTCCAACACTTTTTTATCCACAAACACGGTTCTCTCCCTTCCCTTAAAAACCGCACATTGAGTTTTTGAAAGAGGAAAATGATCCGATGTTAAAAGTGCAAAGGCATTAGTTGCAAGAAAATTATTCTCTGCCTTTTTAAGAAGTTTCCAATTTATAAGTTGTTGCTCCGATACTTCCCGATTTGATAAACCCGATGCTTTGCGATATTCCATAATATCTTTACAGAGTTTTTTTATTTGTATATCGGTAACTTCAAAGCCGATACAAGTAAGCTCATCCCAGGAAATACCCGAGCCTTCCATTTCAAGTTCTTTTATTTTTTCGGAATGTGCAGGGCGTGTTGTTCCTCCAACTCTTACATAGGTTCCCTTGTCCCTGCCCTTTGATTTGATATAGTAGGGTCTGCCCATACTCGGCTCAACTGAAACCACCACAACAGTCTTATCATTTATCGTCTGTAATTCAATATTTGGGATCAACTGTGGCGTAACACTGTCCGACACTGCATTTGCTATACTGTCCATCACCTCAAATGCCGTATCGTTCTCAACACCCACTACTTCAAGACTTTCATCATCTATACCTATCACAAGCTTTCCGCCTTGAGTATTGGCAAAAGCCACTATAGTTTTTATATATTTTTCGGACTCTTTCGGCAATGCAACTTTAAATTCCACATTTTTTGACTCACCCTTTGTAATTTCTTCTATTGTCAAATAAATACACCTCCTTTTGCATCAAGCAGAAAACATATTGCAAAATCCCCCTGCGAATGTTCTTAAGGGGATCTCTAAAAAGTGCTATTGAAGTAAAATTGAGATAGCTTGTTCGAGGACTGGGAAATGGCTCGAAGCCAATGTAGAGCATTGGTAAGAGACATTGACGACGTACTCGGGCAAGATAGCCAATTTTACGATTTATGACTTTTTAGAGGTTCCC